>JAAWQS010000052.1 GCA_022800665.1 Oscillospiraceae bacterium | reverse complement strand
CCGGTAATGCTGATTGTACCGCCGTCACCACCATGACCGCCGCCGATGCCCGCGCCGCCGCTTTCGCTGGTTACCGTCACCGTTCCACCGTTGATGGTGATATTGCCGCCTGCACCACCACTACCGCCGCCGATGCCCGCACCGGTGTCGCTGGTTGCTGTCACCTTTCCACCATTGATGGTGATCTTGCCGCCTGCACCACCCCTACTGCCGCCGATGCCCGCCGGACCGTAGCCACTGCGGCCACTGGCAACAAGTGCGCCGGTGCCGTTTGATTGGGCATAGACGGTAAGGCTGTTATCGTCTGCCACGTTGATACCGAGGTAAGCGGTAAGCGTACAGCCGTCCTTCAAAATCAGATGGACATCCCCAGTGACGGAAATACGGGAGCCAAATTTCGTATCGGCATTCAGCACATACCAGCCGTCATGTCCATCGTCTCCCCAAGTTGCGTCGCCACTGCTCACCAGTGTGTAAGTACCCGCCGCTCTTGTTGCAGTCTCATTCCAAGTCTGGCTGTTTTCGTCATAGTCCCGGTAGGTCACATCGCCTGCGTCCGCCGCAAGAGCGGGGCGAGGGATGAAACTCACCAGCATCGCCACTGTCAACAGACAGGCTAACAGTCTCTTTTTCACCGCTATAACCTCCATTTTGCAATCCCTAAATTTTTCACCGGCCAGCAGGGATTTTCCCCGTAGGGTTCCCTACGGGGAAGAGGGACATGTCCTTGCCAGCCAGAACGTATAATTTAGTTTATAGTATAACAAAAATCTGGGCAATGTGCAAGGGTGTACCCGCGCAAAAGGACAAAATTCTGTATAAAAGGACAGTCCAGGCGGGGACAGCGGCTATTTTCCCAGCTCCGCGGTCCGCTCCAGCGCGGCAATCACGGCGTCCATCGCCGCGCCCCGGAACCCCTTTTCCTCCAGTGCGCGGACCCCCGCAATGGTGGACCCGCCCGGCGAGCAGACCGCGTCCTTCATCTGGCCGGGATGCGCTCCTGTTTCCAGCAGCAGCTCCGCCGTCCCCTTGAGCATCTGCGCCGCATAGGTCACAGCCTTCTGCCGGGGCAGGCCGCAGGCTGTGCCGCCGTCGGCCAACGCCTCCAGAAACAGACACGCAAACGCCGGGCCGCAGCCCGCTACCGCGCTTCCGGCGTCGATGAGCCGCTCCTCCAGGCGGTCCAGCAGACCCGCGCCCGCCATGGCCTCCGTGAACCGCTCCAGCTCCTCCGGCGCAACCCCCTCCCCGCAGTCATACAGAATGACCCCGCTGCCTACGGCACAGGGCGTGTTGGGCATGATGCGGATCACCGGGTATTTCCGTCCCGCCAGCTCCATGACACGTGCAATGCTGACTCCCGCGGCCATGGACACCAGTATGAAGCGGTCCGTCCGTTTGGACAGTATGGGCGCAATCTCCTCCAGCAATCCCGCCATCATCTGGGGCTTGACCCCCAGAAAAATATAGTCCGCCGACGTTGCGGCTTCCTCCACGCTCCCGACTGCGCAGCCCAGCTCCGCCGCCAGCTTCTCCGCCTTGGCCAGGGTGCGGTTTGCCAGGAGAATCCGTCCCGGCGGAACCCGCTTTACCGCTGCTGCCGCTAAGGCGGACCCCATAGCTCCGGTTCCGATAAATGATATTGTATACTTTGACATTGTTGTCTCCTCCTTTGTTGGATGGAATGGAGCGAACCCCTCCGTCTCGTTTCTCGTGCCAGCTCCCCTTTCAGGGGAGCCTTTGGGGATGTTGCGCTTTGTCAAGAATTCTGCCGTTTGCTATCATCGCTGAAATCCGCCTGCAAAGCTTCCTCAAAAATCTCCCACGGCCCGCCCGACGGGAAATCCCGGAACAGCATCTCTTCCCCTGTCTTCGGGTGTGGGAACGCCAGCAAGCAGCTCCACAAGGCCAGCGGTCCGCCGCCGCCCCCATATTTGCCGTCGCCCAGCAGAGGCGTCCCGCGGCTGGCAAACTGTACCCGAATCTGATGGGTCCGTCCGGTATGGAGCCGCACCCGGACCAACGCCGTCCCCCCTTCCGCCGCAATCACCCGGTAATCCAGCTCCGCTTCCCGGACGCCTCCCCGCATCCGCTGGACCACAAAGCTCTTGTTCCGCGCCTTGTCATGGAGCAGCAGGTCCCGCCAGATGCCCTCGCCCGGCTGGGGCACACCCCGCGCCACACAGCAGTATTCCTTCCGCAGCCGGTTCTGACGGATGGCCTCCGACAACGCCGCCGCCCCAGGACGGGTCCTGGCAAATACCATTGCGCCGCCCGTCTCCCGATCCAGCCGGTGGACGGGATAGACCGTGCCGCCGTACGCCTCCTCCAGCAGCTCCGGCAGATTGGGTCCGGGTCCGGCCTGACTGAGTATTCCCGGCAGTTTCCGGCATACCAGAATAAAACGATCTTCATATAGTATGTGTATCATGCGGCCCCCTGCCCTCCGTCTTTACAAGTTTTTTGTATCTTCTCATAAATTTACTACAAAACGCTTGCATTTACAATAGGAATACGGTAAAATATGCGTTGGACAATCAACTTTCGATAGGAGGTAATTTATATGGCTACAATTACAGCCGGTGAATTCCGCAACGGCAAGACCTTTGAAATGGATGGAAAGGTGATGCAGGTCGTCGAATTCCAGCATGTTAAGCCTGGAAAGGGCGCCGCTTTCGTACGCACTAAGATGAAAAACGTGATTACGGGTGCGGTAACGGAGACGTCCTTCAACCCCACGGCCAAGTTCGAGGAGGCTTTTGTGGAGCGGAAGGATATGGAGTACAGCTACAACGACGGCGACCTCTATTACTTCATGGATCAGGAAACCTATGAGATGGTTCCTCTGGGTAAAGACCTGCTGGGCGATGCGTTCCGCTTCATTAAAGAGAACACCATGTGCAAGGTTCTCAGCTACAAGGGCAATGTCTTCGGCCTGGAGTGCCCCAACTTCATGGACCTGGTGGTAACGGACACAGAACCCGGTTTCGCCGGGAACACCGCCACCAACGTCACCAAACCCGCTACCCTGGAGACCGGCGCGGAGATCAAAGTCCCCCTGTTCATCGACGTGGGCGACAAGATCACCATCGACACCCGGACTGGCGAGTATCTGTCCCGCTGCAAAGAGTGAGTGTTTCCGGCCTTGGGGCCGGCGTGTGATAGTGGGGAGTTGCCCATGAGGCTTTGAAAGGAGTAAACAAATGGAAATTCTGGAAAAGGTCGCGTATATGAAAGGGCTGGCCGAGGGCCTGGGCCTGGACACCAAGTCCAAGGAAGGTAAGCTCTTCACCATCATGATGGATATTCTCGACGATATCGCCTTAGAGCTGCAGGATCTCCAGACAGGTCAGGAGGACCTGGAGGACGCCCTGGACGCGGTGAGCGGCGACCTGAGCGAAGTGGAGTCCTGTCTCTTTGAGGAGGAGGAGGAAAACCGGGACGGCGTCTATCAGACCACCTGCCCCAACTGCGGCGAGGATATCTTTTTCGACGAGTCTATTCTGGAGGACGGCGGCGTGGAGTGTCCGGACTGCGGGAAAAAACTGGAGTTCGATTTGGAGGAGCAGGGCGGTCAATGCTGCGGTTCCTGCGGATCCTGCGCACCGCCGGAAGAGGACGGATTTGAAATCGAAGACAGCGAGTAAAATCGGAAAGGACCGAATCTCTTGACGGAGGTTCGGTCCTTTTTGCCGTTTACATCTCGCTCAGGCAATCCTTATTCTTCATAAAATATTCCACGCCGGAATACAGGGTCGTCACCAGAATCGCCGCCACACAGATTGTATCCACAACCGGCGGTACCGGCAGGAACATCGCCGCCAGGCACACCATAGTCGCCGCGGTCTTCACCTTCCCGGACCACCCGGCGGCAATCACCCGTCCCTGGTCGCTGGCTACCATCCGCAGACCGCTGACGGCAAACTCCCGCACAATTACAATCAACAGCGCCCATCCCGGCATCCGGCCCTGCTCCACAAACCACACCATTGCGGCAGTCACCAGCATTTTGTCCGCCAGCGGGTCGGCAAATTTCCCGAAGTCTGTGATTAAATTGTACTTCCGGGCAATCTTTCCGTCCAGCATGTCCGTCAGGCTTGCGGCAATAAAAATGCCCAGCGCAATCAACGAGGCATAGGGGACATCCAAATACAGAACCAACAAAAAGGGGACAATTAGTACAATTCGTAATAGAGTCAGTTTGTTGGGCAAATTCATCCGTTCATTCCTCCTCCGCCAATTCACCGGTCAGCTCGCCGTCCATCGCGCCCGTTATGCGCACCGGTACGAAGCTCCCCGCCTTAATTTCCCGCTCACTGGAAAAATAGATTTTTCCGTCAATATCGGGGCTTTCGGCGTAACTGCGGCCCACATAGCTCATGGACTGCCCGTCGAACCCCTCGCACAGTACCTCCAGCGTCTCACCCAGCAGGCTCTCGTTCCACTCGTCCATAATCCGGGACTGGATATCCACCACCAGCTCCGCCCGCCGTTCCGCTTCCTCCGTGTCCACCCGCTCCATCTGGGCGGCGGGGGTACCCTCCTCCGGGGAGTAGGGAAACACACCGGCCCGCGGCATCCGCTGGTCCCACAGGAATTGACACAGCTCTTCAAACTCTGCCTCGCCCTCGCCAGGCAGTCCCGTGATGATGCTCGTACGCAGTACCAGTCCCGGAATCCGCTCCCGCAGGGTATCCAGCAGATCCTCGATATACGCCTTGTCCCCCCGGCGGTTCATATGCCGCAGAATACCGTCGTTACAGTGCTGGAGGGGAATGTCCAGATATTTTAAGATTTTCGGCTCGCGGGCAATGACGTCAATGAGACGGCTGTCCATCTGGTCCGGGTAGAGATAGTGCAGGCGAATCCAGTGGAAATCCAGCTTGCACAGCTCCTCCAGCAGCTCGGCCAGATGATGCTGTCCATCCCAGTCCGTACCGTAGCGGGTGATATCCTGGGCCACCACAATCAGCTCCCGTACGCCCCGCGCCGCCAGATCCTTTGCCTCCGCCAACACCCCCGCCATGGGACGGCTGCGGTACCGTCCCCGCAGTTTGGGGATGATGCAGAAAGCGCACCAGTTGTCGCACCCCTCTGCAATCCGCAGGTAGGCGTAGCGCTCCGGCGTAGTCAGCACGCGCCCGAATTCATCCACCGGCGCGTGGATATCGTCATACCGCTCGTAGATTCCGCCGCCCATGACCGCCTCTACAGCTTCAACAATCTGTTTATAACTGCCGGTTCCCAGAATGCCGTCCACTTCCGGCAGTTCCCGGCGAATCTCCGCCTGGTACCGCTGGGGCATACAGCCGGTGACAATAATCTTTTTCAGCTGTCCGGCGGTCTTCAGCGCGGACATCCGCAGAATATTTTCAATAGCCTCCTCGTTGGCGCTGGACAGAAAACCGCAGGTATTCACCACCGCCGCGTCCGCCCCCTCCGGGGTTTCCCGCAGCGTATGGCCTGCGTCCCGGCACAGGGCCATCATCTGCTCGCAGTTGACCACGTTCTTTGCACAGCCCAGGGAGATAAAATGAATATTATAAGGCATAAACGCTCCTCATCCGTATTACATGTATTCAGCAGGATTCATCCTCCAGCAGTTCCATATACCGCCGCAGAGCCTCTTTGACCTCGCTCCAGGAGAACCCCCGCCGCAGCAAGCTGTCGCTCACCCGCTTCACTTCCCGCCGGTCGGACAGATCGCCCCTGCATTTCTTCTGGATCAGTCTGTCCAGCGTCTCCGACTGGTCCGGCAGTTCCTCCAGGGCCTCGTCCCACAGCTCCCGGTCCACGCCCCGGCGGTGCATTTCCTCCCGAATGCGGGCCTTTCCATAGCCCTTCCCGGCGTAGTGCCGCACCAGCATGGCGGCGTACTCCCGGTCATTGACCGCGCCAGTCTCCTCCAGCCAGTCCGCAGCCGCCCCGGCGTCCTCCTCTGCCGCGCCCTTCCGCACCAGCCGCCGGGTCAGCTCCCGTTTGGACAGCGGTCTGCTGCCAATGATATTTGCCGCCGCTGTCCGGGCCGCCGACGCCTTGGCGGAAGCCTCCAATGCTTCCAGCTCCCCGCCGTCCAGCTCCATGCCCTCCCGCAGAGAAAACCGCAGCAGCTCCTCCTCCGTGACCCGCAGAATCCTGCCGTCCTCCAGCTCCACCAGAAACCGGCCCTTTTTCCGCTGGGACGGCTTTACCGAGGCAATACGCATAGGTTACGCCTCGCCTTCCTCAAAGTATGCGTCCGCATCGGGGGCGTCCGGATACTTCAGGGTCTCCGGCTCGTCCGGCGGCTCCGGTTCCTCCAGCGGCTCCGGCTCGTCGGACCGGCTGGCTTTGCCCGGCTTTTTTGGCTTGCCGCCCTTCGGGGCTTTTTCAGCGGCGGGGGCGTCGTCCTCCACCTCGTCGTTGAAATCCTCCGCCGACACGTCCACAGCCCGCCCCGCGGCTTTGGCGGCAATCTGGGACTGAGAGCTCATCAGCTTGAAGAAATCCCGGCGGATATTGGCCTCCAGCTCTGCCGCCACATCCGGGTTGTCCTTCAGGTACTGCTTGACGTTGTCCCGGCCCTGGCCCAGCCGTGTCTCCCCCATGGAGAACCAGGAGCCTGACTTCTGCACCAGGTCCAGCTTTACCCCCAGGTCCACCAGCTCGCCCAGCAGACTGATGCCCTCGCCGTACATGATATCGAACTCCGCCTCCCGGAACGGGGGGGCCATCTTGTTTTTCACTACTTTTGCCTTGGTCCGGTTGCCGATCAGCTCCGTGCCGGACTTCAGCGACTCCACCCGCCGCACGTCGATGCGCACGGAGGAGTAAAACTTCAACGCCCGGCCCCCGGTGGTGACTTCCGGATTGCCGTACATCACGCCCACCTTTTCCCGCAGCTGGTTGATGAACACCACCACGCATTTTGTCTTGTTGATCGCCCCCGCCAGCTTCCGCAGGGCCTGGCTCATCAGCCGGGCGTGAAGGCCCACGTAGCTGTCGCCCATCTCGCCCTCGATCTCCACGCGGGGAACCAGCGCGGCCACCGAGTCCACCACGATGACATCCAGCGCGCCGGACCGCACCAGGGCCTCTGTAATCTCCAGGCCCTGCTCGCCGGTGTCCGGCTGGGAGATCAGCAGCTCGTCGATATTGACCCCCAAGGCCCGCGCATAGGCGGGGTCCAGAGCGTGCTCCGCGTCCACAAAGGCCGCCTCTCCCCCCTGCTTCTGCGCCTGGGCCACGATGTGGAGGGCCAAGGTGGTTTTACCGGAGGACTCCGGACCGTATATCTCGATAATCCGGCCCTTTGGTACGCCGCCGATGCCCAACGCCAGGTCCAAAGACAGGGAGCCGGTGGAGATGGACTCCACATTCAGATTGTTGATATGGTCCCCCAGCCGCATGATGGACCCCTTGCCGTACATCTTCTCGATGTTTTTCATTGCGTTCTGAATTGCCGTCTTTTTGTCCGAAGCGATTTCCGCCGTTTTTGTCAGCTTTTTTTTATCCTTCTCAGCCATGGTCTGTCTCCTTTTTCCAGTATGTTACAGAATTATATTTCATGTATCATTGTGCCGTACACAACCCGCGGAATCCCCTGGGTATCCGGGACCGCCTGGATATCGCCGAACCCCTCCGAGCGCATGATGCGCAGCACGGCGTCCGCCTGCCCCATCCCAACCTCGAAATAGAGCCGTCCGTTATCCGTCAAAGCCTCCCGCCAGCGACGGGAGATGGCCCGGTAAAAGTCCAGTCCGTCCTCCCCGCCGCAGAGGGCCAGATACGGCTCAAAATCCTTCACAGACCGCTCCAGCCCCGCAATTTCCGCCCGCGGGATATAGGGCGGGTTGCACACAATGCACGCAAATTCCCCAATAGACCGGGGAGGCGGCTGCAGGGCGTCCATGGTCATCGCCGACACCCGGCTGGACAGTCCGCACCGCTGGATATTCTGCCGGCAGATTCTCGCCGCCCGCTCCGACACCTCCCCCAGCAGCGCCCGGCACTCCGGCGCGTTGGCCGCTATCGCCAGCCCCACGCATCCGCTCCCGGCGCACAGGTCCAGCGTCCGGCACGCCCCCAGGCTCTTGACGTACGCGATTGCCGCCTCTGCCAACACCTCGGTGTCCACCCGCGGGATGAGCACGTCCTCCGACACGCTCAGGGTCAGGCCGTAGAAATCCCACTCCCCAATGAGGTAGGCCACCGGTTCGCCATTCAGATGCCGCTCCACATAGGACCAGATTTCCCGCTCTGTCTCCGGAGGGACGTACTTCCAGGCGTCCCGGATCAATTCCGCCTTTGTCTTCCGGCTCCCGCAGCACACCAGCTCCCGCGCCTCCAGTCCGGCGGCGGGATACCCCGCCTGACGGAGCTTCCTCCGGATATCCATATACAAGTCGTTGTAAGTGGTCATACGCGGCAGCTCCTCTCTTGTTACGCGCCCCAGGCGTCTTTGCCCTCCTCCCGGGGAATCACCCGCTTCATCGCCTCAATAGCGACCTCAATCATGGAGTCGTCCGGCTCAAAGGTGGTAAAATTCTGCATCCACAGGCCGGGCTTTGCCAAAAAGTTCGTCACCGGATTGTCGTGACCGCCCACATAGCGGTTAAATTCGTAGGTAATGCCCACCACAAAGGGCAGCAGCAGCAGCTGGACCAGCATACGCAGAAACACATTTTCCACCGGAAACAGTGCAAAGACCGCCGTATTGATAAGAATAGCCACCACGATCACCACCAGCAGGAAGCTGGTGCCGCACCGGGGATGGTGTTTCGGCTGCGCCCGCACATTCTCCACCGTCAGCTCCAGACGCTTTTCATAGCAGAAGATGGTCTTGTGTTCCGCGCCGTGGTAGGAAAATACCCGCCGGATGTCCTTCATCCGGGAAACTGCCATCAGATACGTCATAAAAATGGCGATACGGAGCGCAGCGTCCACCAGGTTGCGCACAAGCACGCTGTCCGTCACCCGCTCCACAAAGCTGGCCAGGAACGTGGGCAGGAGCATAAACAGTCCGATGGAAAAACACACCGCCAACACTACGGAAAAGCCAATAACCAGCTTTTCCACCTTCTCGTTGCCCATCTTCTCGTCCAGCCATCTCTCGAATTTTGACGGCTCCTCCGGCACGCCCTCCTCCGGGTAGAAATCCGCGGAAAACATCAACGCCTTGACGCCCTTGACCATGCTGTCCAGAAACGTCACGCTGCCCCGGATCAGCGGCAGGCCCAGGACGGGGTAACGGTCCCGGATCAGCTTTAACGCCTCCTCTTTGATGACCAGACCCTCCGGTCCGCGCACAACAATGGCCTGCTTCTCCGGTCCGCGCATGAGGATGCCTTCAATGAGCGCCTGTCCGCCGATGGTCGTGCGGAAGGCGCAGGAATTTTTTTCTGCCATAAATTTGCCTTTCTCTTTAGAAATAGGTTGTTTTAGATGCTTTTGCAAAATTGTTTACAAGAATTTCTGCAAAAAGGGGTTCCGTCTGTTCTCACGCTCCCGGCAGTGTAATCGTCACGACGCAGCCGCCGCCCTCAGCATTATCAATCTCAAAGGACCCCTCGTGCAGCCGGATAATCTCCTCGCACACAGCCAGGCCGATTCCGCTGCCCCGCGCCTTGGAAGACCCCTTATAAAATTTCTGCTTCACAAACGGAAGCTCCGCCTCCGGTACGCCGGGGCCGTAGTCCCGCACGGTGATGACGATGGAATCCTCCGTATGGGTCACAGCGGCGTCAATCCGCTTGCCCGCGCCGCCATGCTTGGCCGCGTTGTCCAGCACGTTGCAGAAAACCTGCTTCAGCCGCTCCGGGTCGGCGGGAATCACCGGGGTGATCTCATCCCAGCTGTCATAGCGCAGTTCAATCTGCTCCTGCCGGAATAGCTCCGTATATGTGTAGATGGTGTCCTCAAACTCCGCCTGCACATCTGTCTCCTCAATCCGCAGGGTAAAGTGACCGTCCTCCATCTTGGAGAAGTCCAGCAGCTCCTCCACCATGTTCGTCAGCCGCCGGGACTCCTTCAAAATCGTCTCCACGCCCCGCTCCAGCTGCTGCCGGTCCGTATCCTCCAGCAGCGTCTCGCCCCAGCCGTTGATGGCGGTGAGGGGCGTGCGCAGCTCGTGGGACACGGAGGAGATGAACTCCGATTTGATGCGCTCGCTCTTGCTGATCTGGCTGGACATGTTGTTGATGGCGTCAATCAGCTGGCCGATCTCGTCCCGGTAGTGGTTTTCCATCTGGGTGCCATAGCTCCCGGCGGCAATGCGCTTGGCGGTCTCCGTCACCTCCGCCACTGGCTCCACCACGTTGTTGATGAAAACCATGTTGGATACATATACCATGGCAATAATCATCATCAGCAGACCCGCCGCCACCCCTGCGTTCAGCAGCAGGCTCCGCTGCACCGCCGTCATGGACGTAACATAGCGCATAGCTCCCACCACCTGCCCGTCCAGCTCCAGGGGAGCGCATACGGACATGATATGCTCCCCTGTATTGGGGTCGATGCCCCGGTAGGGTTCGATCTCGTTGGTCTGAAAGACCGCCTTGATATCCGGCGTACCCGGATTCATCCCCGCCGTCAGGCCGTAGGAGCTGACGATGATCTCCCCGGAGGAGCCGATGAACTGCAGCTCCATCCGGTCCCGCTCCGCAAATTCAGCGGTAAAAAGAGTGGCGTAGCGGTAAAACTCTCCGTAGCTATTCATGGTGTTGCTGGTAAAATAGTCGCTGGCGTGGGTGGCGCGGGTCTTCAGGCCATCCAGCATCATGTTATAGTAGTAGTTGACCATCACCACGCAGAATGTCCCCGCCACCAGCAGCGCCACCACGAAAATCGGTCCCAAGGAGCTGATAAGCCACCGCTTCTTCAGACCGGTAATTTCTATTTTACTCCCCATTCCGGCCTAAAACCCCCATTTATAGCCGTATCCCCATACGGTGTTGATATAGGTCGGATTCTGGGCGTTGTCCTCGATCTTCAGCCGCAGGCGGCGGATATTCACATCCACGATCTTCACCTCGCCGAAGTAATCCCGGCCCCAGACCATATCCAGAATTTCCTCACGGGACAGAGCCTTGCCCGGATTTTCCATAAACATGCGCATGATGGAGTATTCCACCTGGGTCAGCTTCACCCGCTGGCCGTTCTTCTCCAGGGTCCGGTTCCTGGTGTTCAGCAAAAACGGCTCCTGGTAAATCTCCCCCACCTGCTCCGGCGACGCGCCGCCGGCCCGGCGGAACAGAGCGTCCACCCGCGCCGTCAGCTCCGCCGGAGAGAAGGGCTTGGTCACATAGTCGTCCGCGCCGGTCATCAGGCCCGTCACCTTGTCCATCTCCTGGCTGCGGGCGGTGAGCATGATGATGCCGATGCGGGTATTGGTGGCCCGGATTCTCCGGCAGACCTCAAAGCCGTCGATGCCCGGCAGCATGATGTCCAGCAGCGCCACCCGGATGTCCGGATGGTCCTTCAGCTTCTCCAACGCCTCCTCGCCGCTCTCCGCCTCGATCACCTCGTATCCGGCCCGCGTCAGGTTGATGACGATGAACCCCCGGATGCTGGACTCATCCTCCAGCACCAAAACCTTTTTTGCCATAACATACCTCCTCGTATTCAGGGCAGCAGGCCGCTGAAAATGTCGTCCAAATAGAGATCCATGCCGTCTGCAATCGGGGTATACTTGCGCCCGGCAAGAAAATTTCCAAAAAACCGGGCAATGTTGTATGCCGCCTGATTGTGGTTAAACGCGGGCCGCGGGGACATGACTACGGCTTCCCCATCGAGTATCTCTTCCCGCAGCTCCTCCTGACAGGCCAGATTTCCGTTTGTTTTCATTACATGCCATCCTTTCTTCCATCAGTTCTCTCCCATGCTCCACCGGTTTACGATGACCTTAAAATTGTCCGCAATGACGCTGGCGTCCACCGCATACCGCCAGCCGCTGTAAGCGTCGCCGTAGGTCACGGCATAGACCTTGTCCGGCTTCACCTGGCGGCGCAGGATGGTCCGGCCACCCTTGGCCGCCTGGGCCTCCCGGTCCGTGCCGGTGAGGGTGTAGATGGTCAGCAGCTCTGCGTCCGCCGAGTGGGAGTGGACGGAATAGAAGGTCGTGGAGTGGACCGTGGTGCTGGCGTTGTTCTGCCGGACCGTGAAATGCCCGTCCCACGCCTCCGGAATGATGAGGTACCAGTTGTCGGTCAGATTGTGGTAGGTGATCGCCTGGAGCCGGTCCGTTCCGTCGATCTCATAGCTGTGCCAGTAGATTTTCCAGTAGGGCTCCTCTGCGCTGTCCGAGAGGAGCTGGGCGGGCTTGGGTACCTCCAGTGCGCCGTCGCCGTTGATGTCGGTGGGCTGCAGATTCAGATTTTGGAAAATCTGTGTGGATACGCCGGTGTCGCTGCTGAGGACAATGTTTGCCAGCTCCGGTGCCTTATAGACCAGAATATCTGTGACCGCCCGGCTGGTCTCGTCCGCGCCCACCTCCCGGCCTGTGACAAATACCGCTGTCTCCCCTTCCTGCAGGTTCCCCACCTGCATCCACTGCAGGGACCCTACGGGTACGGACAGCTTCGCGGTGGACTGAAGCTGAAAGCTGCTGTTGCCGCTGTCCCAGTCGTAGTAGTCCGCCAGGCTTCCGCCGGACTCCGCCTCGTCGCTGCGGAGCACCACCAGCTCGTCCTCGGCGTCCCCGTCCAAATCCACCACCTCATAGCGGGCATAGGGCGTGCTCATCATCTGCACCGGCTCCAGGTCCTCCAGTATATACACCGCCAACGCCTGAATTTCTGCGCTGACGCTCCAGCTGACGATAATCTCCTGCACGCCGTCCCCGTTCAAGTCCGCATAGCGGATGCTGTGGATGGAGGTGCCGCTGCCGCTGATAACGCCCGCCTGTTCATAGCCGTTCTCCACGGCGCGGAAAATATAGATTCTCAGCGGGCGTTCCTCGCTGCTGACGCGGACGAAGGCCAGAGCCTCGTCGCTGCCGTCGCCGTTGAGGTCCACCATCTGCACCGGCGGCAGGTTCCCTCCCGCCTGGGGCGGGGCGTACTCCCCGCCGCCGGAGAGCGCCTCCGCCAGCTGCACGCTCAACGCCTCGTATACCTCCGGCAGTTTCGGCAGGGCATACAGTTCCTCCGCCGACACGGAGATCATACAGCCGCTGAAAAGCAGCGGCAGGAGCAATATCCACATTTTTTTCCAATGCACCAAAGTCTATGGCCTCCTATTGTCGCGCTCCCGGCAGGGCGCGTTCTGTCTTGTTATATATAATTTACCACAATCTTCACAGAATGTACAGATAAAAAAACATGGCAGGAGGCGTACCGCCGCCCAATGGAAAGCAGTACGTCTCCTGCCGCTATTACCCCTTCTTCTGTTTTGAAGCGTTCCTGACCCGGCAGATGAGCTGGGTCATTGTACCCATGGGGCAGTAGACGCACCAGGAGCGGGGTTTGAAGAGGAGCATGGTAATCAGTCCCAAAACAGTGGAGGTAAGCATCACGCTGTAAAAGCCAAAGGCAAACTGCACTGCGCCTGCCGGGACAGCCGTACCGTGATAGGCCCAACGCCAGGGCAGGCGGAATGTCCACAGCAGCGTGACAACCTGGCGCAAGTCCTGGACGCCGGCAAAGACAAGATAGGTATTCCAAAGCATCTGGAAGAACATGGCAAAAAAGAAAATCAGAAAGCCATAGCGGAATGCTTTGCTTTTCATCCAGCGTGGAATATCCTTCTTCCGGGAGAGGCCGAACCGCCCGCCGGCCAGAGCAAACAGCTGGCCGCGTCCGCAATAGCGGCTGCAGTAGCCCTTGCTCCCGTTTACAATGGAAATGATTAAGGGGATAAAGAAGCAGAGCAGTCCCAGCCAGGCAAACAGGATATTGACAAATCCTAAAATCAGATATGTAAGGGATACAATCCACAGATAGTCGTACCAATGTTTTTTCATACCGCCGCCTCCTCCAGAACAATCACGGATGCGGGACACTCCTTCACGCACCGGCCACAGCCGACGCATTTACCGGCATCCACTTGCGCCCATATTCCATAGACAACCCGGACCGCCTGGAGCGGACACACCTTTTCACAGCATCCGCAGCCTACGCAGAGGTCACGGTCCACCTGCGCCTTGCGCCGCTTTTTTTGCTTGGTTTCCATATGAAACACCTCCAACGTTGATTAAATAATTATAGCACATATCCGGCGGCAAGACTGTAACTCTGTCACCAAACCGGCCCCGCCTGCGGGGGCTGTTCCCACTTGCACGGCCTCTCAAATTTCGCGCAACAAAATCCACGTTTCAGAATTTTCAAAATATAAGAACTTTCTGGCCGTGTATCCAGATGCTTCCAAGGGGTTGTGGATAGTAGCATTTTGCACAAAAATTAATCGTGTTTTTGTCTATTAACCCAAAAAATCTTCAAATATTCACAAAACAAACGCATTTATATAAAAATGTAACTTTTGTGAAATAGTTATATATGATGGGCACACCGCTCCATTTACAGGCGGATATTCTTTCATTATAATTCTAACCAGTTCAAGCGGAAAAACGCAAAAAAAATCAGGTCCGGGCTGATTTTTGAGCTTTTTAGCCGCATTTTCAAACTGTACAAATATTGGCAAAAGGAGTGGAGTTATGAGAAAGTTATCCCATTTGATTGCGGCGGTCCTGACGCTGGCCCTGCTGCTGTCGATTACCGGATGCGGCGGCTCCGCAGACGGCAAGACCCATCTTACTTTCCAAATCTGGGATGTCTACCAGCGCCCCGGAATGCAGGCCATGTGCGACGCCTATACCGCCCAGCGCCCTGACGTGGTAATTGAGGTGCAGGCCACCAGCTGGAGTGAATACTGGACAAAGCTGGAAGCCTCCGCCGAGAGCAACACCATGCCGGACATCTTCTGGATGCACACTAACCAGCTGCTGTACTACGCCGGCTTCGGTATGCTGGCCGATGTGACGGACCTCTACGACGACGTTGAACCCGACTACTATGAAAAGCACTTCTCTGAGATTTCCCGCAGCAACGCCAGCGGCAGTGACGGGCGGCTCTATGGCGTA
Organism: Oscillospiraceae bacterium; assembly: GCA_022800665.1. GTDB lineage: Bacteria > Bacillota > Clostridia > Oscillospirales > Oscillospiraceae > Pelethomonas. The sequence continues at coordinate 5,062 of JAAWQS010000052.1, read as the reverse complement.
CCGAAGGACAAGGACAACGGCCTGCTGGTGTACAACAAAGAGATGTTTGATGCCGCAGGCGTCCCCTATCCCACCGACGACTGGACCTGGGAGGATTTAACGGACGCCTCCCGAAAAATTTACGATGCCACCGGCAAATACGGCTTCATGGCCTATAACGACGATCAGCTGGGCTACTGGTGCTTTGTGTATCAGGCCGGAGGCCATATTCTCACGGCGGACCGCACCCAAGCCGGATACACCAATCCCGGTTCTGTCAAAGCGATGGAATTTTATGTGAACATGCAAAAGGAGGACTGGTGTCCCGACCAGACCTATTTTACCGAAACCGCGCCTGGTACCGCCTTCTTCTCCGAGGCGGGGGCCATGTACCTGGAGGGCAACTGGAATCTGCCCCAGCTGATGGAGAACTATCCCGATATGCGGGGCAAATGGGATCTGGCCAAGCTGCCCAAGTGCGCCGACCCCATTGAGGACAGTGAAAGCCTGGACCAGGACGGACGGGCCACCATGTCCAACGGCCTGTGCTACTCCACTGCCGCTCATGGCAAAAAGCGCGACATCGCGCTGGATGTCATCAAATTTTTCGGTACAGAGGAAGCCCAGCGCATCCAGGGGGAAAACGGCGCTGCCATCCCCGCCTATATCGGCTGCGAGGAAACGTGGCGCTCCGCTTTTGACGCCTATGACGAAAAACTGAATCTGGATGTTATTTTTGATCAATTCGACTATGCGGTGCAGGCTGTGTATAACTCCGCCAGCCCCAAATGGAAGAGCCAGGTGCTGGATGAACTGACCCGCGTTTACGCTGGCAGTCAGGACCTGATGACCGGGCTGGAGAAGATGCAGCAGATTGCTGACACGGAAACTGCTAAAAAATTGGCGAGTGATTGAGAGGAGGGGTTTTGATGAACGGAAAACTGTCTGCCGCCGCCCGGCGGGAAGAAAATTGGGGCTGGTTCATGGTGGCCCCCACCATCATCGGCCTTGTGGTCTTGAACCTGTGGCCCTTTATACAGACTCTGTACGCCAGCTTCTGTGAACACCTCGGCTTTGGCCGCTACAAGTTCATTGGCCTGCAGAACTATGTGGATATGTTTGGGAATGCTGAATTCTGGAAGGCCACCTGGAACACTGTTTACTTTTGTATCCTGACCGTGCCGGTGGGCATTGCCTTGGCCCTCCTGATCGCTATGCTGCTCAACGCAAAGGTGAAATTCAAAGGCGGCTTCCGCACCATCTTTTTCCTGCCTTTGGTTTGCGCCCCCGCCGCCATCGCGATGGTCTGGCGCTGGATTTTCAACGGCGAGTACGGTGTCCCCAACCAGCTGCTGGGCGCCAAAATCCAATGGATTACCGACCCCAAGACGGCGGTACTGGCAGTCGCTATCGTGTCTGTTTGGAGCAGCGTCGGGTATGACGCCGTGCTTCTGCTGGCCGGCCTCCAGAATATCCCCAAAACGCTTTATGAAGCCAACAGCATCGACGGCGCGGGTAAAATCCGGCAATTTTTCACCATCACACTCCCGATGGTATCCCCCACTCTGTTCTCCGTTTTAATCATGCGTTTGATGGCCTCCATGAAGATTTATGACCTCATCTACATGATGGCCGACGAAACCAACCCGGCGCTGACCGATATGCAGAGTTTGATGTATCTGTTCTACCGCTCGTCCTTCGTGGCCGGGGACCGGGGCTATGGTTCCGCTATCGTGATCTGGACAGTTGGCTTGATTCTTCTCGTGACCCTGGTACAGTTCTGGGGCCAGAAGAAATGGGTCACATACGACATTTAAGGAGGTGTCAGCATGGATACGAAGTCTCTGAAACGCTCCTATGCAGTCAGCAAATTCTTTACATACTTCTTTCTGATCCTGGGCGCGGTGATTATGATCTTCCCCTTTGCGTGGATGATTCTCACCAGTTCCAAGACAGTGCCGGAGAGTATGAAGATTCCCCCCGCCATCTTCCCTGAGCATATTATGTTGGACAACTTCCAAGATGCTATTGCCAGTCTGCCCTTCGGAAATCTGTATTGGAATACGATTCTGATGGTCTTTTTCCGGGTGGTCTGCGCGGTCCTGTTCAGTTCTATGGCGGGTTATGCCTTTGCCAAACTGAAATTCAGAGGCAAGAGCCTTCTGTTTGGCATTGTGCTGATTCAGATGTCCCTGCCCAGCCAGATTTTCATCATCCCCCAGTATCAGATGGTTGCCAGGATGGGCATGGCCAATACCATCTTTGCCCTGGTCTTCCCAGGACTGGTCAGCGCCTTTGGCGTATTCTTCCTGCGCCAGACCTATATGAGCATACCGGACGAGATTGGCGAGGCCGCTTATCTGGACGGCTGCAACCAGTGGCAGACCTTCTATAAAGTCATGTTCCCCTTAACCGGTACGTCCGTGGCAGCTTTGACCATCTTTACAGCCGTCTTTGCTTACGGCGATCTGATGTGGACACTGGTGGTCAACTCCGACCTGAAGATGATGACCTTATCTTCAGGACTTTCCACCCTGCGCGGCCAATTCACCACCAACTTTCCCGTGCTGATGGCTGGTTCTCTGCTGGCTATGCTGCCGATGGTGGTACTGTATTTGATCTTCCAGCGCCAGTTTGTGGAGGGCATTGCCGGTACTGGCGGGAAATAGTCCTGCCGGGCGGGCAACGCACTACACGGTTCTTCATAAGCGGAAATTTTTCTTCGACGGCCCCGACAGACTTCGTTTGCCGGGGCTGTCTCCCTAAAAGATTTCAAGGGGGTATCCTTATGATCGTACTCGATCAGAAAAACAGAATTTTTACCTTGCATACCATAAATACCACATACCAGATGAAGGCTGACCAGTACAACGTGCTGCTGCACACCTACTACGGACCTCGAATCGACAACTGCGACCTGTCCGGTTTGGTGCAGTGCGCTGACCGCAGCTTTTCGCCAAATCCCAGCGAGGCGGGAAACAGCCGGAACTATTCGTTGGATGTTGTCCCGCAGGAATATTCCACCTGCGGCGTGGGAGACTTTCGCCTGCCTTCTATTGAATTGGAACTGTCCAATGGCAGTCATACGGCGGACCTGCGCTATACCGGATACCGGCTCCAGGAGGGGAAATATTCTCTTCCTGAACTGCCAGCCTTTTACGGGAGCAAAGATGAGGCGGAAACCCTGGTGATTTCTCTGGAGGATGCCGCCGCTCAGGTAACAGTGGAACTGTATTATAGCGTGTTTGAGGCATTCGATCTTATTACGCGGGCTGTCCGGGTAATCAATCGGGGAACGGAAGCGGTCCGTTTGTGCCGGTGCGCCTCCCTCTGCCTGGATTTCCCGCGGTCCGACATGGACATGATCACCTTCAACGGCCACCATCTGATGGAGCGGTGTCTGGACCGGGGGGCGCTGCGTTCCGGGATACAAAGCGTGGGAAGTGTACGGGGAGCGTCCAGCCATCAGCACAATCCCTTTGTGATGCTCTGCGACCGTAATGCCGGTGAAGACTCCGGCGTGTGCTATGGCGCTATGCTCCTGTACAGCGGGAACTTTGAGGCGGCTGTGGAATGTGGACAATATGAGAGCAGCCGTCTGGTCGTGGGTATCCATCCCTATCACTTCTGCTGGACATTGGCCCCTGGCGAGGCGTTTACTACACCGGAAGCGGCGATGGTTTGCTCAAACAGCGGATTTGGACAGATGAGCCGTCAGTACCACCGGGCCATTCGGGGCCATTTGCTTCGTGACCCCTACAGCGGCCGGCGCAAACCGATCCTGGTGAATAATTGGGAGGCTACCTATTTTGATTTTACCGCTGATAAGCTTGTCAGCATCGCCAGGGAAGCCGCCAGCCTGGGAATCGAATTGTTTGTCATGGACGACGGCTGGTTCGGCTCCCGGAATGACGACAACAGCGGGCTGGGGGATTGGCAGGTAAACCTGGAAAAGCTGCCCGGCGGGCTGGAGGCTCTGGTTCCCCGCGTCAAGGCGCTTGGGATGAAATTCGGCATTTGGATGGAGCCGGAAATGGTCAATGAGGACAGCAATCTCTACCGTTCCCATCCGGACTAGGCGCTGCATGTTCCGGGCCGTTCCCCCGCCAGAGGGCGCGGCCAGCTGGCGCTGGATTTCTCGCACAAGGATGTCCGGGATCATATCTATGAGCAGATGAGAGCGGTACTCAACAGCGCGGACATCTCCTATATCAAGTGGGACATGAACCGCAGCCTCACCGATGTCTGGTCCGCAGCCCTGCCCGCCCAGAAGCAGGGGGAAGTCTACCACCGGTATGTCCTGGGCGTCTACGATCTACTGGAGCGGCTGCACCGGGATTATCCCCATATTCTGCTGGAGGGATGTTGCGGAGGTGGAGGCCGTTTTGACGGCGGTATGCTCTACTACACGCCCCAAATCTGGTGCAGCGACGATACCGACGCCATTGACCGGCTGCGTATCCAATACGGCACTTCCTTCTGCTATCCGGTCTGTACAATGGGCGCACATGTATCGGCTGTTCCCAATGAGCAGAACGGGCGCGTCACGCCGCTGGAAACAAGAGGAATCACCGCTATGAGCGGAGCCTTCGGATATGAAATGCACCTGGAAAAGTGTACATCCGAGGAAAAAGCGGCAATTCAATGTCAGGTTGAAACCTATAAAGCCCGCTACGAGCTGCTCCACTACGGGGACTATTACCGGCTCAGCAGCCCTTTCCAAGACAGCGCCTACACAGCCTGGGAACAGGTGTCTCCTGACCGGCGCGAGGCGCTGGTCAGCGTGGCGCTGGGCTGCACCCACGCAGCGCCGCCGTTCCGTACCCTTCGGCTGAAGGGTCTGGACCCCGCGCTCCAATACCAGATCGACGGGGCCGGCCCCCTCCACAGCGGCGAAGCCTTGATGAAGGCCGGTTGTCTACTCCCGCAGATACTGGGAGATTACGCCTCTGTCCGGTTTTATCTCAAAGCGATCAAGTAGCGGAAAAGGGGCTGTCTCAAAACGGAGAAAGAAGGTTTTGAGACAGCCCCAGCCTAAAAGGAGTACAAAAATATAAGGATAGGCGAAAGTGAAGTCGTCAAA
>JAAWQS010000003.1 GCA_022800665.1 Oscillospiraceae bacterium | reverse complement strand
GTGTCAAGCTGCTCCCAGCCTGTGGGACAGGCGGTTTACGGAGTGTTGTTTGATGCTTTTGCAGACAAGCCGTATTGGATAACGACAGGCGCGTCGGTTTTGGCTATGGCGGTTTCGCTGTATTCCAAAAAGGTTTTTGCGGTTCTTGAAAAGGAATCCACGGACGCAGAGCTTGCATAGGGAAAATGGAATGATATAATTAGAAACATTCAATTGTAATCTCGCTGGTTATGCGCCGGATTGGCTTATGCGGCTGCTTCAGGAGGGCCATGATGTAACGGCAGTCTGACCCTGGATGAACCTCTATATTGACGTGACCGGGTGACACATGGTATTATGACACATAAACTGCTGCTTTTTGCGGCGAGGCGCTTGGGAAACGGTCCATATGGAGGGTAGATTTATGGGTTATTCAAGGGAGCATTTTGAGCGGTCCAGCGAAGATATGCCGGCAGTCCGGAGCCGTGAACAGCACAGCGTTATGCGGAGCGTTCAGAATCTGGAGGCTGTCATCAACGAGGGCCTTCGCGTCGCCCTGCTGGAGGAAACTCCGGACCAGTCTCTGGAGGTGCTGCTCAAGCACCTGGGAAAAGCGCTGAACGGGGACCGGACCTACATATTTGAGCGGAACGAGTCCGGCAGCGATGACAACACCTATGAGTGGACGGCTGACGGGGTCGCGCCGGAAAAAGAGACGCTGCAAAATGTTCCCCCGGAGGTGTGCGCCAGCTGGTATCGAAATTTCGGTGTCGGCAAGCATATTGTCATTGAAAGTCTGGAGAATATCCGGGAGACCGACACCCTCCAGTATGAGAACCTGAAGCGGCAGAATATTCATTCCCTTGTGGTGGTCCCCCTCTATGACAGCGAAAAGCTGATCGGCTTTTACGGCGTGGACAACCCGCCCGCCAAATCCCTGGAGTACGCCTCAAATATGCTCCAGACTGCGGCGTACTTTATCGTATCCTCTTTGAAACGGCGCAATCTGGTCCGGGAGATTCAAAAACGGAGTTATAATGTTCTCCATGCCCTCAGTGTGGACTATCTGGGAATCTATCAGGTGAACTTCGACACGGGCGAATTTGAAATCTACCGGGACAGCAAACGGATGCAGGTGGATTGGGCCGTCAATTTTGAGGACGGCTATCAGACGGCTATGGAGCGGTATATTTCTCAGTGCGCGGTCCCCCGCGACCAGGAACGGCTCCGGGCTGTGACAAAAAAAGACTATGTGCTGGCACAGCTGCGGACCAGGAAGAAGTTCTATGTCCGTTACCAGGTGCAGGACAATCCCTATGGCCTGAAACACCTGGAGATCCATTTTTCCGCCGCAGAGAAGACGGGAGAAGAGAACTGCATGATTTTTGCCCTGCGGGATGTCAATGCGGTGGTGGAGCAGGAGGAGAAATACAAGCTGGAGGCCAGGCGGAGCCTGGAGGACATTCTGGAGGGAGCCAGGACCGGCATCTGGACCATCGAGCTGGAGGAGGGCTGCGAGCCCAGGATGTATGCGGACCGGACCATGCGGATTCTCCTGGGCGTGCCGGACGGGATTGAGCCGGAGGAGTGCTACCGGCATTGGTTTGGAAGCATTGAGCCGGACTATGTGGAGATGGTGCAGGAAGTGGTGCAGGAGATCGTGGAAACCGGGCGCGCCGAGGTGACGTACCCATGGAATCATCCAGAGCTGGGGAAAATCTATGTCCGCTGCGGCGGCGTGCCGGACAAAACCTTCAAAAAACCGGGCGTCTGCCTGAACGGATACCATCAGGACATCACAGAAACCATGGTGACGCGGAAGAAACAGGAACAGGCCATCATGGAGCTGCTGGAGAAGGTCCGGCGGGCCAATTCCGCAAAAAGCGAATTCCTCTCCCATATGTCCCATGACCTCCGCACCCCCATCAACGGGATTATAGGAATGCTGGCCATCCAGGAAAAGACGCTGGACGACACGGAGCGGCAGAGAGCCTGCCGGGCAAAAATCCGCGTGTCGGCAGAGCATCTGCTCTCCCTGGTCAACGACGTGCTCCAGGTCAGCAAGCTGGAAAGCGGTATGCCGACGGATGTGGAGGAGCCCTTCGACCTGCACGATACATTGGAAAGCTGCATAGCTATCTTATCCGCCCAGGCGGAGGAGGCGGGAATCCGGCTGGTGCTGGAGGAGGTTGACCTGCGGCACAGCAGGCTGATCGGAAATGCGCTGCACTTGAAACAAATTTTGATGAATGTCATCGACAACGCCATTCGATATAACCGGCCCAATGGCTCTGTATTTGTCCAGGTGAAGGAAACTGCCTGCCGGAATGGAGTCGTAAACTGCCGCTTTGTGATCGAAGACACCGGTATCGGCATCGGAGAGGACTTCAAAAAGCATATTTTTGAGCCGTTTACCCAGGAGCATCAGGGCGCAAGGACGCACTATAACGGCGTTGGATTGGGTATGTCCATTGCCAAAAAATTGGTGGACCAGATGGGCGGGTCCATTGAGGTTGTCAGCCAGGTAGGAAAGGGGAGCGTATTCCAGATTACACTGCCCATTCAGGTCGATCAGTCCTGGAGCGGACGGCCTGTGGATGAAGAGCGGAATGTACAGAGCAATGTTGCCGGTATGCGCGTCCTTTTGGTTGAGGACAATGAGATCAACTGCGAAATTGTGGAGTTCATGCTGAGAGAGGCGGGGGCGGAGGTCGTAACCGCAAATGACGGAAAAGCCGCCGTGGATGCCTTTACAGCCTCCAATCCAGGCGCGTTTGACTGTGTGCTGATGGATTTGATGATGCCGGTTATGAGCGGATATGAGGCGACCCGCGTGATTCGCAGCCTGGACCGGCCAGATGCAAAAGCTGTACCCATTATTGCGCTGTCGGCCAATGCGTTCGAAGAGGATGTGGCGTTGGCGAAAGACGCTGGTATGAACGAACATCTGGCAAAACCTGTGGATATTGGGAAAATGTTCCAGGTTATGGGACGGCTGCGGCGTTGAAAAAACTGGTCCTGTATTTTTGCCTGGTAATGATATTGCTTGCTTTTCAAGAACTATGGAGCGATATAACGACCAGGTCATGCAGCTTTACAACGATACAAATACAATTTATTGGGATGACGATGACTTGTTGGAAATCGTGAGTGAACAGGCCCAGGCGTACTTTGCCGGGGGACCGGTCGCTTGCGGAAACGGTGGAACTGATCCAGGACCGGGCGGAGCTGTATGTCAACGAAAGAACGTGATTCATTTACCGCCGCATTCATGCAAAACGGAAGGGCTTACCGTCCGCTCTTTACAGACAGTAAGCCCTTTCCGGCGTTTTTCCGTTTCTGCCTCTGCGGATGGCAGAATATCAACGTTCCTCCATGGGAATATAGTCCCGGCGTCCCTCGACGCACTCATACCGGGGCCGGATCAGCTTGCCGCCGCCGGACAGCTCCTCCATCCGGTGGGCGCTCCAGCCGGAGATACGGGCCACCGCAAACAGGGGGGTGTATAGCTCCATGGGCAGGCCCAGCATTTCGTATACCAGACCGCTGTAAAAGTCGATGTTGGTGGACAGGGCGGACCTGTTCCGGCGTTTCATCAGCAGCTCCTTGCCGATGCGCTCCACGTTCTCATAGAGGGCCAGGTCCTTATTGCGCGCCTTTTCCGCCGCCAGGTTCTTCACATACTGCCGGAAAACCTCGCACCGGGGGTCGCTGCGGGTGTAGACCGCGTGGCCCAGACCGTAGATGAGGCCGCTGCCGTCAAAGGCGTCCCGGTCCAGGATCCGGGTCAGGTAGTCGCCCAGACGCCCCTCGTCCTCCCAGTCCTCCACGTGTTCCTTGATGTCCGCCATCATAGCCATTACCTTGCTGTTGGCGCCGCCGTGGCGGGGGCCTTTCAGGGAGGCCATGGAGGCGGAAATCGCGGAGTAGGTGTCCGTACCGGAGGAGGTGACAACGTGGTTGGTAAAGGTGGAGTTGTTGCCGCCGCCGTTGTCCGCGTGGAGCACCAGAGCCACGTCCAGCGTCCGGGCCTCCAGCGGGGTGTAGCGCCGGTCCTCCCGCAGCATGTAGAGGAAGTTCTCCGCTGTGGACAGCTCCGGCTGGGGGACGTGGATGAACAGGCTCTCTCCACGGTAGTACCGCCACGCCTGGTAGGCGTATATCGCCAGGACCGGCATGTTGCTTAGCAGCTGTAAGCTCTGACGCAGAACGTTTTCCAGACTGATATCGTTGGCCTTGTCGTCATAGCAGTACAGGGTGAGGATAGCCCGCTGCATGGTGTTCATCAGGTCCTGGGGCGGGGCTTTCATGATGATATCCCGGAAAAAATTGGTGGGCAGAGTCCGGTAGGAGGCCAGCTGGCCGCAGAAATCCTCCAGCTGGGCCTGGTCGGGCAGCTGGCCGAACAGCAGCAGATAAGCGGTTTCCTCAAAGGCGAACCGTCCCCGCACCTCGGAGCCGGTGACAAGCTTCCGGCAGTCGATGCCACGGTAATAGAGGACGCCGTCCGTGGGGACAATATGCTCGTCCTCGGTCACGTTGTAGGACTGAATCTCCGCCACACGGGTCAGGCCCGTCAGCACGCCCCGCCCGTCCTCGTCCCGCAGGCCCCGTTTGACGTTGTACTCCCGGTAGAGCCGGGGGTCGATGTAGTTTTCCTTTTCCCACTGCTCCTTCAGGGCAAGGATTGCGGGTGTGATTTCACAATATGCGTTCTCGTGGTTTTCTTTCCAGATCATGGGCGGTACTCCTTTCGTGGACGGAGATGGTTTCCGTTTTTGCAATTATAACACATCAGACTTTCATTTTCAATAGGGGATTCCACAAATCTGCCTGAAATTTCTTTTTGATTTGCATAATGCGCACAATCATGATGCAAAATCAGGGTCTGCGGACACTGCCGGGCATACAACGGCTGCAAAAGTATTTTAGGATTCTTTTAAGCCTGCAAATACCGCTTGCGTCTGCAAACGGTATTTGTTATAATGGGTTTACGGCAACAGGCCGGGAAACGATACTCCATCGGAAGGAAGCCATATGAAAGTATTGATTACAACAGACTGGTATGCACCGGTTATCAACGGCGTCGTCACCTCTGTGCTGATGCTCCGGCGCGAGTTGGAGGCGCGGGGCCACGAGGTGCGCATCGTCACATTATCCAACAGTATGCACTCCTATAAGGACGGCAATGTCTACTACATGGGTTCCGTCAGCGCGAACCGGATTTACCCCGGCGCGCGTCTGAAAATGAACCGGGCCGGAAGCCTGCTCCGGGAGCTGGCGGACTGGCAGCCGGATGTAATCCACAGTCAATGTGAGTTCAGCACGTTCCGGGTGGCGTCGGCCCTGTCCAACCGGCTGGGGACGCCTATTGTCCATACCTACCACACGGTGTACGAGGATTACACCCACTACCTGTACCTCAGCCGCCGGGTGGGGCGGTATGTGGTGACTGCCTTTTCCCGCTGGATCTGCGGGCATACGGCGTGCATTGTTGCGCCCACCCAGAAGGTGGAACAGCTGCTGCGGCGGTACGGCGTTCACTGCCGGATCGAGGTCATCCCCACCGGCGTGGACCTGCGCTCGTTCCGGGAGAATGACAATCCCCAGGCGGGGGAGGCACTGCGGCAGCAGTGGAACATCCCCCAGGACCATACCATTCTGCTGTATCTGGGCCGGATGGCAAAGGAGAAGAATCTGGAATCCCTCATCGACCAGATTGCAGACGCCGGACGGCAGGATGTGACGCTGCTGCTGGTGGGCGACGGTCCGGACCGGGAGGCGGCGTTGGAGCGGGCCAGACAGCGGCAGGTGCCGGTTATATACACCGGCATGGTCCCCCACGGCGAGGTGCCGGATTACTACCGGCTGGGCGACATCTTCGTCACCGCCTCCACCAGCGAGACCCAGGGGCTGACCTACTTCGAGGCCCTGGCCGCCGGACTGCCGGTGCTCTGCCTGCGGGACAGCTGTGTGGACGGCGTGGTGGAGGACGGGGTCAACGGCTGGCAGTATGAGAGCGGGGAGGAGTTTGCACGGTGCCTCCACGCCTTCTGCGAAAACCGTGCGCTGCGGCAGGAGATGCAGCGGGCGGCGTTGGCCTCTGCGGAGCGGTTTTCTGCCGAAGCCTTCGGCGCGGCGGCGGAAAAGCTGTATCTGTCCCTGCAGAAGCAGGCGGTGCCGCTGGTTTCGGGCGGCGGGCTGTAAGATCAATTGGACACAAAAGGCGTCCGTGTTCCTTTGGGAACATGGACGCCTTTTTCCGTTTGGAGGCGGGTGATAACCGTTTGTAATTTTTGCAGGACAGCTTGCAGGATTTCCATTCTGCCTTCCCGGTTTCTCCGGTCCGCCCCAGTGTACCCGATTCGCAGTTTCTGAAATATTCGACAAAAATCGCAAAATGCGCGAAAAAAAATGACAGGCTTCTGTACCCTTCAACACAGATCGTTTGTTCGATAAGTTCACATAAGGTCCATGATAATTTTCTAGTACAGTAAGTTATGAACATTTTCCACACGGTTTTCCACACGGCATATGCCTTATACAACAGACGCTTTCCGGCTTTCCCACAAAAGTCCACAAATCCGGAGACGATAGTTTCCACCGTTCTGCGCCCCGCATCCGCTTTACATAATGACAATATCCGAATAAATTCAGTATTTCCCATGCTTTCCTGCATATGCCGGTCCTTTTTCCTGATGGATTGCCATAATCTGGACCAGTATATCCCAGAAGACTTTGTGCAAATATCCATTGACAGCAGAAATTGGAAACCATATAATATCTATATACCTACTAATTATATCGGTTTAATCAAACCGTCCATTGGACAGGAGGATTTCCCATGAGTAAGATTTACACGTCCGCCGACCAGCTGATTGGCAGAACGCCGCTGCTGGAGCTGACGCGCATAGAGCGGCAGGAGGGCCTGGAGGCCAGGGTGCTGGCCAAGCTGGAGTATCTCAATCCAGCGGGCAGCGTGAAGGACCGCATTGCCAAGGCTATGATTGACGGCGCAGAGGCAAAGGGCCTCCTGCAGCCTGGCTCTGTCATTATTGAGCCGACTTCCGGCAACACGGGAATCGGTCTGGCCTCCGTAGCGGCGGCAAAGGGCTACCGCATCATCATTGTCATGCCGGAGACCATGAGCGTGGAGCGGCGGCAGCTGATGCGGGCCTACGGCGCGGAGCTGGTGCTGACAGAGGGCGCAAAGGGTATGAAAGGCGCGATTGCCAAGGCGGAGGAGCTGGCCCGCGAGACCCCCGGCAGCTTTATTCCCGGCCAGTTTGTGAACCCTGCAAATCCGTCCGCTCACAAAGCGTCTACCGGTCCGGAAATCTGGGAGGACACCGGCGGCGCGGTGGATATTTTTGTGGCTGGCGTGGGAACCGGCGGTACCATCACCGGCGTCGGGGAGTATCTCAAGAGTAAAAATCCGGCGGTGCGGGTGGTAGCTGTGGAACCCGCCTCCTCCCCCGTGCTGAGCCAGGGGACTTCCGGCGCCCATAAGATTCAGGGGATCGGCGCGGGGTTCGTGCCGGAGGTGCTGAATACCGGCGTTTACGATGAGGTGATTGCCGTGGAGAATGAAGACGCTTTCGCCGCCGGACGGAAGTTAGGCAGAAGCGAGGGCGTATTGGTGGGCATTTCCTCCGGCGCGGCGTTGTGGGCCGCGCTCCAGCTGGCCAGGAGGCCGGAAAATCGGGGGAAGACGATTGTCGTCCTGCTGCCGGATACCGGAGACCGATATCTGTCCACACCCTTGTTCGGAGAGTAAAACCGTGGCCGCAGACGGCGGTATTCTCCTTAAATTTGTGCAATATACCATGTTTATTCTCTTTGAGCAGCAAAAATTTATTCAGTAAAGCGTTGCAAAACGGGAAAGAAAGGTATACTATACATAACGCATTCGTTAAAAGCGAAGCGCTGCACTAAAAAAGATTGGAGAAAACAAACTATGCCGCGTACAAAAAAGAGCGCATCCGCAGAGACAAAACCCGCCGCCAGCGAGGCCGTGCAGGCCAGGAATGAGAAGAAAACGGAGGAGGTCTACCTCCAGATTGGCGGTCAGGAGTGGAACATTTCCGACTGCCGGGAACGCGCTGCCGCAGCCTACATTGCGGAGGGCCACAAGGAGGCCGGAATCAAAAAGCTGGTCGTGTATCTCAAGCCCGACGAGGGCAAGGCATACTACGTCGTCAATGACAGCGATAACGGAAGCATCGCCCTTTAACCGCCTGCCGCGCCCCGGAACACGGGGGCGGCCTACGGAGAGCCGCGGGGAATTGTACTACAGGCAATTCTCTGCGGCTTTCTGTCATTCTGCGGGCGGCGTACTTTACGCCGTTAATCTTTTCTTATAGATTTACCCACTTTTCATTTAAGAAAAATCCATGTACAATACAGGCATACATCACAAAGGAGGACGGGGCTATGAGGCGGCATAAGCCATTATCCAACGCGCAGAAACGATGGATTGTCGGAATTGGGATTTTTCTGTTTTTATTTTTGTCTGCCCTGATATGCTGGTTTGCCGGGCGTCCCCTGATCCGCTTTGCCAAGGAGCCGGACCGCTTCCGCGCCTGGGTGGACCAGCAGGGCATCCGTGCGCCGGGCCTCTTCATGGGCATGGTTATCCTGCAGATTATCGTGGCCGTGATTCCAGGGGAGCCGCTGGAGATTGCGGCGGGCTATGCCTTCGGCGCGCTGGAGGGGACGCTGCTGTGCGTACTGGGCGCCTTCCTGGGACGGCTGCTGGTGTTCCTGCTGGTGCGGCGGTTCGGTACCATGGCGGTGGAGGTGTTCTTCCCGCTGGAAAAATTACAGTCCCTGCGGTTCCTCCAAAACGAAAGGAAGCTGAGCTTCTGGGTCTTTTTCCTGTTTTTCCTGCCGGGCACGCCAAAGGATGTGCTCAGCTATTTTGTCGGGCTGACGAAGCTGCCGCTGCGCACCTGGATATGTATCAGCCTGGTCGCGCCCCTGCCTTCAATTGTCACCTCCACTATCGGAGGCAATGCGCTGGGAGTGGGCAATTATCTGTTTGCCGTGATCGTGTTTGCAGGTACGCTTGTTATCAGCGCGGCCGGAATAGCGGTCTATCGGGAAATTTGCAGGAAATCCAGGCGCACTGAGTAATCGAAAACCAGATGGAAGCGAGGCGGACGCTGTGGCCTACCACGAGCTAATCAAGGATTTTGAGCGCATTCGGGATTACATGCGGGAATTCTACGTCTACGGCTTCAAGAGCCGGGAGGAATACGACGCCAAAAGCGGACGCAGCTACGACAACGAGCGGCGCAGGCTGGAGAGCTGGCTGGGGGCGTACATGTCCTTCCGCCGGGACGCAGGGGTGAAGCGGGTGTTTCTTTCCGTGGACAGCCGGAACATTCCCCGCAACCCCTTATACCAGGCGTTCAAGGCCAAGAGCTTCACCGCCAAGGATATCACCCTGCATTTTTATATTCTGGACAGTCTCGCGGACGGCAGCGCGCTCACCGTCCGCGAGATTGCCGACCGGATCAGCGGCAGATATCTGTCCCGGTTTGAGAACGTGCTCTCTCTGGACGAGTCCACCGTCCGCAAGAAGCTGAAGGAATACCAGACGTTGGGCCTGCTGCGCACGGTCAGGCGGGGGCGCGAGGTCCGCTTTCAACGGACGGACCCCTTTGATCTGACGTCCTGGGCGGAGGCCCTGGCCTTTTATTCGGAGGAAAACCCCGTGGGGGTTATCGGCTCCTATCTGCTGGACAAGCTGGATGCGCCGCCGGATATTTTCCGGTTTAAGCACCACTACATCCTCTACGCCCTGGACAGCGGCGTTCTCTGCCGCCTCCTGGACGCCATCCGCCAGCGGCGCACGGTCGCGCTGGACATAAAGAGCCTGCGCGGCGGCTCCGATTTTCAGGCGACGGTCTGCCCGCTGAAAATTTACCGCAGTACGCAGACAGGACGCCAGTATCTGCTCTGCCGCCACAGCGGACATATGTCTTTTTTCCGTGTGGATGCAATTAAAAAGCTGGAAATGGGGAACATTGAAGACAGGTACGAGGAATATCTGGAAGCCTGTAACCGATTCAGCCGCCATCTGTGGGGCGTCTCCACCGGCGGGGGGCGCAGGCTGGACCGTCTGGAAATGACAATCCGCATAGAGGACGGCGAGCCCCACATTCTGCAGCGGCTGGAGCGGGAGAAGCGGCACGGAACCGTGGAGAGAATCGACAGCCACACCTGCAAATTTACGGCGGAGGTCTATGACGCGGCGGAGATGCTGCCGTGGCTGCGCACGTTTATCGGGCGCATTGTGGACCTGCAGTGCAGCAGCCAGTTTGTGACGGACACCTTTTTCGCGGACCTGGAGCGCATGAGCGCGTTATATGGAGGCGGAGATGCTGTTCAGTGAAATTTACGGGAGCTATTTCCGCGTGGTAGCCGCGATTCTGACAGAGGCGTCCGCCGGGGGCCTGACCGGGAGCCGGATGACAGAGCTTGTGCGGGAAAAGGCTTTTGCGGAGAGCGCGCTTTCGATTCCGGCGGCGTTACAGGACGGAACCTGGCCCCTGCTGGACCGGGAGATGCAGACAGTTCTGACCTTCAGGCCGTCCATGCCCCTGACCACCCTGGAGAAACGCTGGCTGAAGGCGTTGCTGCTGGACCGGCGCATTGCGCTGTTTGCCCCCAGCGCCGCCGGTCTGGAGGATGTGGAACCGCTGTATGAGCCGGACGCCATCGTCCTGTTCGACCAGTACACAGACGGCGACCCCTACGAAGACGCCGTATATGCGGCCTGCTTCCAGACGGTCTTGCAGGCGCTGCGGGAGAAACGGATGCTGCTGCTCCGCTTCTATGACCGCGCCGGAGTCCGGCGTTCCAGCGTATGTGTACCCTGCCGTCTGGAATACTCGGAAAAGGACGACAAATTCCGCCTGACCTCCCTCTGGAAGCGCAGGCTCCGTACCATCAACCTCTCCCGGCTCTGCGCCTGCCAGCTGCTGGAGCCGTACGACCCCAGCCAGCTCCGCCTGCCCAAGCCCCGCCGGCGGGAGCTGGTTCTGCTGCTCCGGGACGAGCGGAACGGACTGGAGCGGGTTTTGCTGCATTTTTCCCACTTTGAGAAGGTGACCCGGCGGCTGGACAGCCGTCTCTATGAAATCCGTCTGCGGTACGATCCAGCGGACGAAACGGAACTGCTTATCCGCATCCTCTCCTTCGGGCCGGCGCTGGAGGTTCGCTCGCCGCCGGAGTTTGCCGCCCTGGTGCGGGAGCGAATTTGCATACAGCAGAAAATTTTACCAAAGCAAAAGCAAAAAATTCGTTAGGTCCTACAAATATTTTTCAGTTTTACGCCAGCCTCTTTTCTTTTTTGCCCTTTTCGTGTACAATACACTTGCACGTTTTAGGAGTCAGCCCGCAAAACTTCATCTAAAGGAGGAGAAATCATGGACAAGTTCTTCAAAATCTCTGAACGCGGAAGTACCTTCCGGACAGAGATTGTAGGCGGCATCACCACGTTCTTTGCCATGGCCTACATTATCTTTGTCAATCCCAACACCCTCTGCGTCAATCTGGCGGACGCAGCCAACCCCTTTTATCCCGCTATGCCCAAAGAACTGTGGGCGCCCGTACTGGTGGCGACCTGCATCTCTGCCGCCATCGGCTGTTTCCTGACCGCTCTGTTGGCAAACGTACCCTTCGCCCAGGCCCCAGGTATGGGACTCAACGCCTTTTTCACCTATACGGTGTGCCTGAGCATGGGCTACACCTGGCAGGAGGGCCTGGCAATCGTGCTCCTCAGCGGCGTCCTGTTCCTCATCATTGCCGTGTCCCCGCTCCGCAGTAAGATCATCGCCTCGATCCCGGCTTTCCTGAAAAACGCGATTTCCGCCGGAATCGGCCTGTTCATCGCCTTCATCGGACTCCTGAACGTAAACCTGATCTCCATCGGCGGCGCGGTGCCTGCCCTGAACTTCTCGTATATGGACGGCGATGTGCGGGCCGTCAACATGGCGGGCCTGCTGTGCATCATCGGCCTGCTGATTACTGCTATTCTCATGTGCTTCAAGGTCAAAGGCGCGATTGTCATCGGTATCGTGCTCACAACTCTCATCGGCCTGCCCATGGGCGTGACCAGCATTCCCGACAACATCACCACCGAGGGCATCACCCTGGCCCCTCTGTTTATGAAGCTGGATCTGGGCGGCGTGATGGCAAAGGGCTTCCTGCCCCTGCTTACCGCCGTTGTCAGCTTTGCGCTGGTGGACTGCTTTGACACCGTGGGCACCCTCATCGGTACCGCTACCAACGCCGGTATGACCGACCGCCACGGCAATCTGCCCGGCGGCGACCGCGCCCTGATTGCCGATGCGGTAGCCACCTGCTGCGGCGCGTGTCTGGGTACCTCCACCGTCACCACCTTCGTCGAGTCCTCCACCGGTATCTCCGAGGGCGCACGGACCGGTCTCAGCTCTATCACCGTGGGCTTCATGTTCCTCCTGGCCATCCTGCTGGCCCCTGTGGCGGGCATCATTCCCTCTGCGGCTACCGCTCCGGCGTTGATTATCGTGGGCGTGCTGATGATGAAGAGCGCGGCCAGCATTGCCTGGGATGATTTCGAGTGTGCGGTCCCCGCATTCCTTACCATCTCTATGATGGCCTTTGCTTACTCTATCTCCGACGGCATCGGCTTTGGCTTTATCTCCTACAGCATTATCAAGGCCGCCCGCGGCAAGGCCAAGGAAGTTCCCATTCTGGTGTATATCATCGCGGTCCTGTTTGTACTGAAATATGTTTTGACGAATATTCCTGGTTAAGGAACCTGAAGAAACCGGCGGAGGAGAGCAATTGTTCTCCTCCGCCGGTTTTATAGGGGCGGATTTATTCTTTGGACTCCGGCGGTTTCGGCGGCTGAGGCGGCTTGGGGGGCCGGGGCGCGCTCACCCGCTTCCGTCTCCGGCGGAGGAACAGAACCGCCGCCGCTGCGATAGCAGCCAGAATCAGAAGGTTGAACCAGTTCTGGGCCGCAGCGATGCTGAATTCCTCCAGGCCGCTGACGCCCCGCCGCAGGCCCAGGGCAAAGGCTCTGCCCAGCCGCTGGCCGAAGGTGACGGCAACCTCCTCGTCGGTGGAAAGCTTGTAGACCTCTTCCAGCCGCAGGGTGATGGTGGAGTAACCCACCAGGCTGTCATATTTGCGCAGACTGCCGGTGAGCTGTTCGATCTCCAGCTCCGTGTCGCTGATGGCGTTTTCCAGGGAAATAATGGCCTCCATCTCCGTGGCTTGGGCGAGGAGGGCATGGAGGCGGTCCAGCTTGGTCCGCTGTGTGACCAGGCGGGATTCCTGGTCGTAGTACGCCTCGCTGACGTCCTCGGTGTACTCGTCCCGGCTGGTAACGTGGGCGGCTTGTCCCGCCTGTTCCAAAAAGGACTGGAAGGATTTGGCCGGGACCCGCACGGTACACCGCAGGCTGCGGGACCCGCCGCCCTGGTAGATACTGCGGCTCTCGAACCAGCCGTCCAGGTTCTCGACAATGCGGCTGATCGACTGCTCGGCGGCGTCGAATTCAGTGGTTTCCATGGCGATGTCGGCGGAGTAGATCAGCTTTGTGTTGGCGGGGAGGATACTGCCGCCGCCAGCGTCCTCGCTGGCGGCCACCTCCGCTGCAGCGTCGTCATAGAACTCGCCGCCGCCCCAGCCATTCTCCTGGTTGGATGAGGAAACGGAATCGCTGGAAGACGGACCAGTGTCCCCTCCGGAGAGGGAAGGACCGCCGCCGCAGGCGGTCAGGGACAGGAGCAGCAGGGCCAGCAGGACAGACAGGAACTTCTTTTTCATCTTCATCACAACTTCCTCCTTTTTATTTTTGCAAGTGCGGGCCTCTATCAGATATAGACGCAAAGCAGCCGGGGATGTTCCGCCCCAGAAAAAAATAATGAAAAGAGCCACCCGAAAAACCAGCTGTGTTCTTCGAGTGGCTGAAAGGATAGATGCGATTGGGGCGTTACACGATGAAACCGCCGTCCGCTGTGATCACCTGTCCGGTGACAAAGGACGCGCTCTCCCCGGCCAGGAAAGCCGCCAGTTTAGCGATATCCTCCGGTGTTCCCAGCCGTCCCATGGGCGTCTGTTCGGCCAGCATCGCCAGCGTCTCGTCTCCCAGTACCTTCACCATGTCGGTGAAAATCACGCCGGGGGCAATACAGTTGACCCGGATACCGGAGGGGGCCAGCTCCATGGCCAGGGACCGGGTGAGGCCGATGACAGCCGCTTTTGTCGCGGAGTAGGCCGCTTCGCAGGACGCGCCCCGCTGTCCCCAGATGGATGAAATATTGATGATGCTGCCGGACTTCACCTGAATCATGTGGGGCAGAACCGCCTGGATGGTGTGGAACGCGCCGTCCACATTGACCGCAAAGATTCTGTGCCAGAAGGCGTCGGAGATATCCTGGAACTGGCTCTGCGCAGCGATGCCCGCGTTGTTGACCAGCGCCTCGATGGGACCCAGAGAAGCCTCCACCAAATGGATGGCGGCGGTAATGGCCTCCCGGTCCGCCACGTCCCCCTGGACGGCCAGGGCATCCGCGCCCTGGAGGCGCAGTTCCTTGACCAAAGCCTCCGCCTGCTCCTGGGAATGCAGGTAGTCGATCCCCACTGCATAGCCCTCCGCCGCCAGGCGCACGGCGATAGCGCGGCCAATTCCCCGGCTGCCGCCGGTGATAAATGCGGCCTTCTTCATCGCCTTCAGCAGTGGTGGCCGTGGTGGCCGCATCCTCCGGCGGTCACAGCGGGCGCAGCCTTTGCAGCGGCCTGCGCAGCCAGAATAGCGGTGCAGGCGCCGTCGCAGAACCCGCCCGCGTGGTCATAGCCGCAGTAGGTCACGCCGCTGTGGGTGTGCCGTCCGGCAGCGGTGCAGCCGGACACGCCGCACAGAGCCGCGCAGGTACCGTCGCAGAACCCGCCGGCATGGTCGTAGCCGCAGTAGGTGGTCTTGCTGTGGACGTGCCGTCCGGTAACGGTGCAGTCCTCTACGGCGCACAGGGCCGCGCAGGTACCATTGCAGATGCCGTTGGTATGGTCGTAACCGCAGTAGGTCACACCGCTGTGAGTATGCCGTCCGCTGGTATGACAGGTCTCCACGGCACAGACGCCGCAGTTGGTCACAGGAGTCTGGGCGGCAGTTTGATGGTGGCGTCCGCCGTGGGCCGACGCCGGGAGCATGAGCATCAGGGCTGTCAGGACTGCCACTGCTCCTGTGGTCAGCCGTCTTGTATGCTGCATTAGATTTTCCTCCTTTACTTCCCTGCCGGATTAGGCGGGATACTATACATACAGTCTAGCACAAACAGCCGTGAATTGCAAGAATCGGATGCACAAAATTATTGGTGGCTAACGGCCCCGGCGTTTCTCTTTTTTCTTCTGCTGCAAAAGCCGGAATTTCCGCTCCTGTTCCTCCTCACGCTGCTGCCGGGTGCGGGACCTGCGGGCCAATTTTCCCTGTTCCTGCTGGAGCTTTAACGCTTGCTGGGCCTTCGTACCGATGCCGTCCTGTTTCTGGATCAGCCGGTTCCGCCGCTTGGGATTGACGGGACGGGTGTCCGGGGGGCGGGTGGTCAGAGCCGGGCTGAAGGCCAGGGTGTGCCAGTGGTCCAGCAGGTACTGGTAGACCTCGCAGTCCTTCGGTTCCGCACCAAATGTAACCTTGCATACGCTGTAGCGGCCCTCGGATTCCCGCTCGAATAGCCCCACCCAGAAGGGGGCCTCGAAGAGTACGGTCAGTCTGGCCTGCGCTGTTTCCATGGGATGTTCCTCCTTTTTATTTCTCCAGCAAGGAACGGACAACCAAAGGAGGCAGGTTACTGACGGGCCGTGCGCCCGCTCCCGGACTACCGACCGGGATGTGTTTTTATCCTTGCGCTGTTTTCTGTTTGAGATGCCGCAATCAATCCAAATGGGTCCCTATATACTCCTCCCGAACCGCCTCCGGCACCATATTTCCGCCTGTCGCCCAGGCGATGTGGACAGCCTGGTCCATATGGCCGGTCAGCCCGTTGTCATCCAGATAACGCCGTCCCGCCTCGCAGCCAAACAGCCGGGCCGGACCCTGGAAGGCGGCACAGGCGCTGGGTTCCAGGAAAATTCCCTCTGTCTCCAGCAGGTCGCGGAGATAGTCATAGAGACGGCTGTCCCGGACGGTGAATTCTCCGCTGAGCATATGCTCCATCATCCGGCCCACCAGCCCGGAGGGACGCCCCACCGCCAGACCATCCGCATGGGTCCGGCCTGTCAGCCCGATGTCCTGCACGGAAATCTGCTCATGCAGTCCGGAGGCCATGCCCGCCAGCATACACGGAGCCTGCACCGGTTCTACAAAGAAGCAGTGGACATTCTCGCCGTACAGCTGCTTCAGGCCGAAGGTGATGCCGCCCGGCGCGCCGCCGACGCCGCAGGGGAGGTACACAAACAGCGGATGGTCTCCGTCCACGGCAATCTGCAGCCGCTCCAACTGCGCCGCCAGACGCCGGGCTGCCACGGCGTAGCCCAGAAACAGGTCCACCGATTTTTCGTCGTCCACAAAATAACTGCGGGGGTCCTCGTCGGACAGCCGCCGCCCCTGTTTCACCACCTCGCTGTAATCCGCGCCGTACTCCAGCACCGTCACGCCGTGACTGCGCAGCAGGTCTTTTTTCCACTGCCGGGCGTCCGCGGACATATGGACCACCGCATGAAACCCCACTGCCGCCGCCATGATGCCGATGCTCATACCCAGGTTGCCGGTGGACCCGACCTGAATGGTATAGCTGCTGAAGAAATCATGGCTGTGGGGGTCCGCCAGCTTTTCGTAGCTGTCGCCGGGCATGAGGAAGCCGTGTTCCAAAGCCAGGTCCTCGGTGTGTTTGAGCACTTCGTAAATACCGCCGCGGGCCTTGATGGACCCGGCAATCGCCAGATGGCTGTCCTGCTTGAGCAGCAAGCGGCCCGGCAGTTTTGCGGCGTATGATTCGTTCAGCCGGGCCTGCATGTTGGGGATAGGGGACAGGGGGGACTCGATCAGTCCGTTTCTGGCTCTGGTCTCAGGGAAGCGGAGTTGGAGAAAGGGAGCGAACCGCTGCAGCCGGGCCTCCGCGTCCGCGATATCCCGGACCGTGAGGGGAATGTCCTGCGGGCTGGCCGTGCTGTTAGTCTTGTGGGGATTGAGCCAGAGCGTTTCGGTCCCGGCGCGTACCTGCTCCAGAATGGGGGCTTTTTCAAGGATCGTTTGGATATTCATAGCGGGGGTCCTCCTATTTATTGTCCTGTCGGATAGAGCGAGATGCTAAGAGCGCCCCAAGCTGCCTTGGGGCGCTCCTGACTGATTAAAGGGTAAATATTTCTTAGAAGACGCCCTGCTCCATCATGGCCTCGGCAATCTTCTTGAAGCCTGCGATGTTGGCGCCGGCAACCAGGTTGTAACCCAGGCCGTATTCCTCAGCGGCTTCCATGGACACGCGGTGGATGTTCTCCATCATCTTGTGCAGCTGGGCGTCCACTTCCTCAGCGGTCCACACCAGACGCTCGCTGTTCTGGCTCATCTCCAGAGCGGACACGCCCACGCCGCCGGCGTTGACGGCCTTGGAGGGGGCCACGATCATGTTGGGCTGGCTCATCAGGAACTGCAGCGCGTCGTTGGTAGTGGGCATATTGGCGACTTCGATGTAGTACTTGATGCCATTGGCCGCGATCTGCTGGGCGTGCTCCATATGCACGTCGTTCTGCATGGCGGAGGGCATGATGACGTCAGCCTTGACGCCCCAGGGCTTCTCGCCGGGATGGAACTCGCAGCCGAACTTGTCGGCGTAGTCCTTCACCTTGTTGCGGCCAGAGTTGCGCATAGTCACCAGGTAGTCCACCTTCTCCATGGAGGAGGACACGCCGTCGGGATCGTAGATGTAGCCGTCGGGACCGGACAGGGTCACGACCTTTGCGCCCAGGTGGTGGGCCTTCTTGCAGATGCCCCAGGTCACGTTGCCGAAGCCGGCGCAGGCAATGGTCTTGCCCTTGATGTCCTCGCCCTCGTGCTTGAGCACTTCCTGCAGGTAATACATAGCGCCGTAGCCGGTAGCCTCAGGACGGGTCAGGCTGCCGCCGTAGCTGAAGCCCTTGCCGGTGAGCACACCGTTCTCCCACACGCCCTTGAGGCGGCGGTACTGACCGTACAGATAACCGATCTCCCGGCCACCCACGCCCATGTCGCCGGCGGGGACGTCGATGTCGGGCCCGATGTAGCGGTACAGAGCGGTCATGAAGCTCTGGCAGAAGCGCATAATCTCAGCATCGGACTTGCCGGTGGGATCGAAGTCCGCGCCGCCCTTGCCGCCGCCGATGGGCAGTCCGGTCAGACTGTTCTTGAAGATCTGCTCAAAGCCCAGGAACTTGATGATACCGGGGTAGACATTGGGCTGGAAGCGCAGGCCGCCCTTGTAGGGACCGATTGCGCCGTTGAACTGGCAGCGGTAGCCGATATTGGTATGATAATCGCCCTTGTCGTCCATCCACACCACACGGAAGGTAAACATCCGCTCCGGCTCCACCATGCGGTTGAGCAGGTCGGCCTTCTCGTACTCAGGGTGCTTGTCCATTACGGGGGAGATGGAAGAGAAGACTTCCTCCACGGTCTGAACAAACTCCGGCTCATTGCCGTGTTTCTTTTTGACGTTCTCAATTACGCTGGCGACATAAGCATTCATTTTAGTATGCCCTCCTCAAATTTTGCAAAGCTGGCGGGATATCAGCCCCACCGTCTTCGATCGCACTTATTTTACCATTCCTTTCCTAAAAACTCAATGGCAACAATGTGGAAGTTTCCATCTTTTTTTTGTGCATTTTAGCGGTTGTCCTCTGATAACTGACGCTGTCACTTGGTTTATTTGCCGCATATTGTGGGGAGAGAAATTTGAAGCAGGAGGGTACGCCATGACAAAAACCACACATTTTTTCCTGGGCGCCAACAGCGGACGGGGATTTCAGAATCTTTTCGGTGAATTCTGTACGCCGGAGGACCACCACGACCTGCTGGTGCTGAAAGGCGGGCCCGGTGCGGGCAAATCAACAATGATGAGGCGGATCGGTCAGGCTATGGAGCAGCGGGGGGAGCAGGTGGAGTATTTTTATTGCTCCGGAGACCCGAAATCCCTGGACGGCGTGCATATCCCAAGGATTCGGACGGCGATTGTGGATGGTACGGCGCCCCACGTCATCGAGCCTAAATATCCCGCAGCGGCGGACCGGTATGTCAACCTGGGGGAATTCTACGACATCACCGCCGCCAAGACGGCACGGGCCGACATCATCCGCCACACCAAAGCGGTCTCCGCCGCCTACCAGCGGGCCTACCGCGCCCTGGGCGCTGCCCGGCAGATTGAGGACGACACTGCCGTCCTGATGACCGGCGGGCTGGACGGGGATAAGCTGCTGCGGCGCACAGAGGGGATCATTGGCCGGGAGATTCGCGGGAAGGGTCCTGGCGGGCCGGACGCCTTCCGCTTTCTGGGGAGCATGACCTGCAAGGGGCCCATCTGGCGGTTTGACACTGCCGCGGCGTTGTGTCCGAAGGTCTACCAGCTGCAGGACAGCTTTGGCTTTGCCGCGCCGATGCTGGAGCAAATCCGTGCAGCGGCGCGGAGCCGGGGATACCGGGCCATCGTCTGTCCGGACCCGGAGCATATTGACCGCATCCAGCATCTGCTGCTGCCGGACCTGGGGCTGGCCTTTGTGACATCGCGGGAGGGCATGGTCTACGACGGTCCCGCCTACCGCCGGGTACGGTTGGACGCGATGATGCCCGGCTCCTATTATAAGCGGAATAAATCCAGGCTGAAATTTGTACGGCGCGTCGTAGAGGTCCTGCGGGCGGAGGGACTGGAGGCTCTGCGGGAAGCAAAAGCCGCCCATGACGCTCTGGAGGCGGTCTACGTGCCATACGTGGACTTCGACGGCGTCAACGCCTGCACCGCACGGGAGCTGGAGCGGATTGAGAGTTACTTATAAAAGCGCATACAGACAACGGGAAGCGCCTGGAACCGTAAGGTTTCAGGCGCTCAGCGCATATCAGAGGCCAACCGTGTGCCCGCCGGAAAACCGGCTGACGCGGTTAGTCGCCTGCCATCTGCGCCGGCTTGATCAGCTTTGCGGTCAGGTCCTGCAAATCCCGCAGGCACTGCGGGCACACATTTTTGCCGCGAAATACGGCAATGTCCTCGGCGCTGTTGCAAAAGATGCAGGTATTCACGTACTTCTTCAGAACGATAGAGGAATCTTCCACAAAGATTTCCAACATATCTTTCTCCGCAATATCCATCGTCCGGCGCAGTTCAATCGGCAGCACAATCCTTCCCAATTCGTCTACCCGTCTTACAATTCCAGTCGTCTTCATGGTAAACCCTCCCTTTCAACTCCACAAATTCAGAGGTACTTGCCTCTCCTGGATTGTATAAGTTAGATTACCACACAATGGGGGTGCATTTCAACCATTTTTTACAAAAATTATAGTAAAATCTTCGCATTTTTTTGATTTTTATCGCTATATATTTAGGGATAGCGTTTACCGTTCAAAAATAATAAGGAAGTGGAATAAAATGGCAATGGCTTGGGTGTGGTCCGGCATGGTGGCACTGTCTGTTGTGTGCGGTCTTTTCAAGGGAACCATCGGCGCGGTGGGCAGCGCCGCGCTGGAGGGAGCGGGGGCGGCGGTAGAGCTCTGCCTGGGCATGGCGGGGGTCATGTGTCTGTGGAACGGGGTGATGTCGGTGATGAAAGCCTGCGGGCTGCTGGACGGACTCTGCCGTCTGTTCCGGCCCCTGCTGGGGCGGCTGCTGCCACGGGCCTCCCAGGACCCGGATACGCTGGCCGCGCTGTCCGGCAATGTATCCGCTAACCTGCTGGGGCTGGGCAACGCCGCCACGCCTCTGGGGGTGAAGGCGGCGCAGCGCATGGCGGCGGGGACCGGCGGCAGGGCGACGGATGAGCTGTGCAGGCTGGTGGTGCTGAATACAGCCTCCATCCAGCTCCTGCCCACCACGGTAGCAGGCGTACGGGCGGCTCTGGGCGCGGAAAGCGCGTTTGATATCCTGCCGGCGGTTTGGACGGCGTCCGCGCTCTCGGTGGCGGCGGGACTGCTGGCGGCGGGCATATTCTCCAAAATCTGGAGAAATTGAGGGGGAACTTATGGACTATTCTGCATATTTGGTACCGCTGCTGCTGGCCTTTGTGGCGCTGTTCGGGCTGGGAAAGCGGGTGAACGTCTACGAAGCCCTGACCCAAGGGGCGCAGGAGGGCCTGACCATTCTCACAGGCATTCTGCCGTCCCTGGTGGGACTGATGACGGCGGTATATATGCTGCGGGCCTCCGGGGCCATGGACCTGCTGGGGCAGCTGCTGGCGCCGGCGTTGGCGGCTCTGTGCATCCCGCCGGAGACAGTGGGGCTGTTGTTTGTCCGTCCGGTCAGCGGCAGCGGTGCGCTGGCGATTGGCAGCGAGCTGATGGCCGCCTACGGTCCGGATTCCTATATTGGACGGACGGCGGCGGTGATGCTGGGCAGCACAGAGACCACCTTTTACACCATCGCCGTCTATTTCGGCTCCGCAGGCATACGCAAAACCCGCTATGCGATACCTGCCGCACTGCTGGCCGACCTGGCAGGCTTCATGTCCGCCGCCTTTGCGGTACGGCTGTTTTTTGGAGGATAGGGGACTCTTATTGCAGGGTCAAATCCCCCTCCTTGATCCAGCCAATCCTCCGGAACCAGAGTCCGAAAGCCCAGCACAGCGCCGCAGGCAGAACAAAGGAGATCAGGAGCAGGCCCAGCCAGTCCATTGCGCCGGGTACAATAGCAGCTGCTCCGTTGGCCAGCGCCAGTTCGCTGGGGGCCAGCCAGCCGGTCCACACGCCGATCTGGGCCACCAGGCCGCAGGTACCCATACCGGAGGACACCGGCGGGCCGTTCATCTCCAGGTGGAACACGCAGGTGGCAATAGGGCCAGTGATCGCGGATGTAAAAATAGCGGGGAGCCAGATACGGGGGTTTTTTACAATGTTGCCCATCTGGAGCATAGAGGTCCCAAGTCCCTGGCTTACCAGTCCGCCCCAGCTGTTTTCCCGGAAGGAGAGCGCTGCGAAGCCCACCATGTTGGCACAGCAGCCTGCCACTGCCGCGCCTCCCGCCAAACCGGTCAGGCCGAAGGCGGCGCAGATGGCGGCGGAGGAGATGGGCAGGGTGAGAGCGATGCCGATGAGGACGGAGACCACAATGCCCATCAGGAAGGGCTGCAGCTCGGTGGCCCACATAATAACGTTGCCTATGGCGGTAGCGGCGGTGCCGATGGCAGGGGCCCACCAGGCGGACAGGGCTACGCCGGTCAGGATTGTCGCCAGGGGCGTGACCAAAATATCGACCTTGGTTTCCTTGGACACGGCCTTACCAAGCTCGGCGGCAATAATGGCGATGAAAAGAACTGCCAGCGGTCCACCAGCGCCAGCCTGGCCAGGGACCAGGCTGGTGCTGCCCAGAGCGTTGGCGGCATAGCCCACGGTAGCCAGGGAGAAGAGAACCAGGGGCGGGGCCTGGAGGGCAAAGCCAATGGCGACCGCCATGGCGGCTCCGCTCATAGTGGCGGCGTAGCCGCCCGCGTCCACCAGGAAGGGGAGGCCCGCCTGTTCGCCCAGCGTTTTGACAATCGTACCAATGAGGAGGGAGCAGAACAGGCCCTGGGCCATGGCGCTCAGGGCGTCGATGCCATAGCGTTTGCCGGAAATGACGATGTTTTTTCGTTTCAGAAATGCTTACAGCTTATCCATTGTTATGTACTCTTTTCCTTGAATTTGCATATGTCATGACATATGCCTGTCCTATTGTACCCTATTTTTACCATTTGTCAAGAGGGGACTGGAAAAGTTCTCTGCTCGGCAGAGGTTGATTTTTTACAGGATTTTCGGTATACTATTGCTACTATTCCACAGGAGGACGCATTATGAGCTTTGGGCAGCGGCTGCGGGCGCGGCGAAAGGAATTGGGCATCAGCCAAGGGGAACTGGCCAAAGCGCTGGGTGTGAGTCTCTCTGCGGTCAGCAACTATGAAACCGGCCATAACGCCATGCGAGAGGATGTGCTGCTGCGCCTCTTCTCGGCGCTGGACGTGGACCCCAACTATCTCTATCAAGACGATTTCGAGAACAAAGGCCCAGCCTGCGGGCCGGATGAGCTGAGCCTGCTGCAGAAATACCGGGGGTTGGACATCGGCGGACGGCAGGCCCTCCATGCGGTGGCGGACGCGCTGTGCGCCTACCGGCAGGACTGGGAGCTGGATGGAGAGATGGAGGAGGTTCGCCAGATTCCCCTCTACTGCAGTCCGGCAGCGGCGGGCTATGCCTCCCCGGTCTTTGGGGAGGACTTCGACTGGATCGAAGTCAGCGGGGCCGTGCCGCAGGGGGCAGAATTTGCGGTGCGTATACAAGGGGACTCCATGGAGCCGTATATTCACGACGGAGCCATTGCCTATGTCAACCGGGACCCGCTGTCCAACGGGGATGTAGGCATTTTCTGTGTGGACGGCGACATGCTGTGTAAGCAGTATGTCCGGGACCGTATGGGGATGGTGTATCTCTTCTCCCTGAACCGGGCGCGTGCCGACGCCGATGTGGTACTGCCCCCGGACAGCGGACGGGGGCTGGTGTGCATGGGCAAGGTTCTGTTGGCGAAGAGACCGAAAATCCCAGGGCTTTAAGGGATAAAAACAGGCGGAGCCATTTAGGGCACATACCATAAAGAAGTTAATGTATGACCGCGTGGGAAGTGGCGCCACCAGGACCGCCGGCAAGGCCGGTAGCACGGTGGCGCCCTGCATGGGAGAGGCCGCTACGCCATGGCGTTGTCGGAGACTTTGGGCCGACGGTTGATTCTGCATTCGATGGGGGAAAGGTGCGGATCCTGTTTGACTTCCTCCCGGCTTTGGAGTCCCAAATAAGCGCTGTCTCTGTAGACAATCTCGTCATCCTCACGCAGCAGCTCCGCTGCCACAGTGATGTCGTGGACGTTGGCGGCTGTGGCCCCTACGGTGTGGCGCTTCATGCCAAAATGCCACTGCGTCCCTAATTATAGGTTTACTCGTACTTTTTTCCGACTGCATAGACCGGCCCGAAGAGTCCTCCAAAGAAGGCTGGGAAAAACAGGAGCAGCAGCACAACGTACCGCGCAATCTCCGGCAGCAAAGCCGCCGCACTGTAGACAACTGCATACGCGGGAATCCATCCGGCCAGCATGGCCGTACACCAGACCCGGAGGACATATAAAATATGGGGCCAGTTGCTGTTGTTGAAATAAACGCCGCCCACATCCATGCGCATCATCCCGGAGCTGTAGAAGTTGACTTTGTACTGGTCATAAAAAGCAGGCAGCTTTTCCTTGGCAAAGCAGCAGAAATGCAGCCCAAATATTGCGGCCAGCACAGGGGGGAGAATCATCAGTGCAGCAGCCGGGTCCAGCAGGCGCCTGCCGAACAGCAGCGCCTCCAGCACAGCGCAGGCCAGCGCGGCGGCGTAGAGTCCCCCCCAGCGGCGGCGATTCTGTCTCTGCCGCGCCTCCTCCTGGCCGGTCAGCGCGACCACCGCGCCCTCTACGATCCATTCTTCCTCGCTGGTGGAGAACTCCCTGGCTTTTCTATGCTCTCCGCCCAGCAGCTCAGTGACGGACACGCCGAAAATATCCGCCATAGGCTGCAGCAGGGATATATCCGGCAGGCTCAGCCCCCGCTCCCACTTGCTCACCGCTTTGTCCGAGACAAACAGACGCTCTGCCAGCTCCTTCTGGGTCATGCCCTTTTCTCTTCGCAGCTCTGCAACAAATGCGCCGAATTTTTGATTGTCGATTCTAAACATGGTTGGCACACCTCCTGACCGCAAGTATAGCATAACCGGCGGATTTTTTGCAACCGACCAGCAGTAGAGTCCCCTGTTTGCAACGGTTTCCGGTTCTGCTACTCCACATCCAGAAATGGCCTTGCCAGACCGATGGAGACCCTGGTCCCCTTCCCCTGCTCGGAATCCACCGTGATGGTGTGGCCCAATTTCCGGCAAATCTGGCGGCAGAGGTACAGCCCGATGCCGGTGGACCGATTATCCACCCGGCCATTATACCCGGTGAAGCCCTGTTCAAACACCCGCGGCAGGTCCTCCTGGGCGATGCCGATGCCGTTGTCTTCAATGAGGAGGGCATCCATCTCCTGGCGCATTGTCACCCGTCCGCCGGGCGCATACTTCACCGCATTGGACAGTACCTGCTCCACCACCAATTGCAGCCACTTCTCATCTGTCAGTACGGTCATTCCCGTCTCCTGGAGGTCTATAGACACCTTCCCCCGGATAAACAGCGGCGCATACTTCCGCACGGCTTTGCGGAGGATGTTGTCCAGGGGGTACTCCCGAATAACGTAATCCGTACCGGAGCCGCCTAAACGCAGGTAGCTCAACGCCAGTTCCACGTACCGCTCCACCCGGAACAGTTCCGCTGCCAGCTCCCGGCCCTGGTCCGTTTCGTCCCCCTGGAGCATCAGGCGCATAGCGGCGATGGGCGTTTTGATCTGGTGGACCCAGAGGGTATAGTAATCCGTTGTCTCCCGCCGCCAAGCGTCGGAGGCGGAGACGGCGGCCTGCTGCTCCCGATGCAGCTCCTGGAGCAGCGCGTGGTAGACCTCCTCCTTCGGTCCCACGGCTTCCGGCAGGGAGTCCATCAGCAGCGACGCCTGCCCCAGCATACTCCGCAGCAGCCAGATTTTCCGCCGGTAGCGCACGAAATCCACCGCCGTCCACAGCAGCAGCGCCGCCGCGCACAGCAGTCCGCCGTACCCCGCCGCCTCCGGCGGCAAATTGTAGAGATACAGCACCCCTGCAAACAGGGCCACCCACAGCGCCAGCAGCAGTACGAACCAGGTCCGTTCCTTCAAATATCCCAAAAGCATTCTCATTGTATCACTCCAGCAGGTATCCCAAGCCCTTCTTGGTATGGATAAAATTCTCCAGACCCAAGCCCTCCAGCTTCCGCCGGAGGCGGGTCATGTTGACGGTCAGGGTATTTTCGTCCACAAAGCTGTCCGTCTCCCACAGCTTCTGCATCAGGGTATCTCTGGAGACGGTCTTCCCCTTGTGCTCCAGCAGGACCTGGAGAATCCGGTATTCGTTCCGGGTCAGCTCCAGCTTCCGGCCCTCGTAGGAGAGGGTGTTGTCTCCGGTATCCAGCGCCGCGCCCCGGTGCTCCAGCAGCGGCGCAACGGAGCCGAAATCATAGGTCCGCCGCAGCAGGGCCTGCACCTTTGCAGCCAGCACCTCCAGGTCAAAGGGCTTGGCGATGAAGTCGTCCCCGCCCATGTTCATGGCCATGACAATGTTCATGTTGTCCGAGGCAGAGGAGAGGAAGACAACCGGCACCCGGCTCAGCCGCCGGATTTCACTGCACCAGTGGTAGCCGTTGCGATAGGGCAGGCCGATGTCCAGCAGCACCAGATGGGGGGCAAAGGCGGCGAACTCCTCCAGCACCCGCGTCAGGTCTCCGGCCCGCCGGGCCTCCCAGCCCCAGGAGGAGATGTGCGCGGCGACGGCAGAGGCAATGGCGTCATCGTCCTCAACGAGAAAGATTCTATACATATATTATCTCCAAATTCAGCTCATAAAGCTGGAGCGGAGCCTCGCGGCCCCGCTCCAGCGTATCAATGGGCGCATCATGCGCCGGATGGCTTATTCCTCTACGCCGTCGGTCTCCAGCAGGCCATAGCCGCCGTTTTTACGGCGGTACACAACGCTGACCACACCCTCCATATTGCGGTAAACGAAGAAATCGTGGTCCAGCAGGTTCATCTGCAGAATTGCCTCATCCTCGCTCATGGGTTTTGCGAAGATGTGCTTGGTGCGGACGACCTGGAACTCGGTTTCCTCGCTGACATCGAACTCCGCGGGGACGGCAGGCGCGAGGGCATCCTGGCGCAGGCGTTTGGACAGACGGGTTTTGTTCTTGCGGATCTGGCGGTCAATGGTGGCGGCGGCGGCGTCAATGGCGCCCCGCATATCGCCGTCTCTGGACTCCTCCTGGGCGCGGAACAGAGTGCTGCCGCTGACGATGGTGATTTCCACAACGCAGCGGTGGCTTTTCTCCACCGAGAAGGTCACAAGTGCGTCGGC
This sequence comes from Oscillospiraceae bacterium, assembly GCA_022800665.1. Lineage (GTDB taxonomy): Bacteria > Bacillota > Clostridia > Oscillospirales > Oscillospiraceae > Pelethomonas. The sequence goes on along the minus strand of JAAWQS010000003.1, from coordinate 53,658 downwards.
GTCCTCACGGAAGTAGCGGTCCAGTTTAGAGATTTTCTTCTCGGCATACTCCTTGATTGAATCGTTCAGGGACACCTTTTTGCATGTAAATGTGAACTTCATAAAATCGCTCCTTTCTTCCTCTTAGGGTATCTGTTGATAGTATACCATTTTTTTCCCCGCTTGTACAGAATTATTTTTCATTTTGCTGAAAACAAATTTTTGGACACATGGATTCCCGGCTACTGCGTCTGCTGTTTCAGACGCCAGTCATAATACGGATAATCTCCCGGTCCGTCTCCCGCATCCCGAAGCGGCCCAGCCGTCCGATATTGGAGATGGTAGCCTCCACGCCCTTGGCGACGATGCCCTCGCCGCCCCGGAACTGCTGACTGCTCCGGAACATGTTGTAGCCCAGGATACCGGCGTCCACCGCCGCCGCAATTTTCGCCGCGCAGGAGGGCTTCGCCCCGTCGCAGATCATACCGGAGACGGTAGCCAGGGCGTTGACCAGGGTGTGGGCCACCTCCCGGAAGCCGCCGCCGTTGAGATAGGCAATGGCGGCTCCCGCGCCGCAGCCTGCGCTGACTGCGCCGCAGTATGCGCTCAGCCGTCCGATACCGGTTTTCATGTGGATGGTCAGCAAATCGCTGAGGGCGACGGCCCGGAGCATAGTCTCAAGGTCCGTTCCCAGCTCCTTGGCGTACTCGACCACCGGCACAGAGGCGGTAATCCCCTGGTTGCCGCTGCCGGAGACGATGATAACCGGCATTTCACAACCGCTCATTCTTGCGTCGGAGCCTGCCGCGGCCATGTATCGGGCGCGGATTTTCACATCCTCGCCGTAGTGCTCGCGGAGCACCTTGCCGATATTGGCTCCCCAGTCGCCGGACATGCCCTCCTGGGCGATGGCGTAGTTGTAATCCACCTGCCGCTGAACCATCTCCCGCACGTCGTCCACATCCATGGTCTCCACAAAATCCATGATTGCCTCCACCTCCAGGCAGGACCGGTCGGTAAGCCCGGCGGCGTTTCCGGCGGCGGCGACTGCGCCGCCTTTCAGAAGCGTCTCCCCATTTTTTTCAATGAGGATAATGTTGGTGTGGTAGTCGGCAATCCGCAGCCGGACAGTATCGGTTCCGGCGGTCAGGGTCAGGATGATGTCGAAGATTACGTCCCCCTCCGCCGGGGCGACGGTGACATCGCGGCTGTCCAGGTAGCCTCTGATCTCTGACTTTTGGACGTCCGTGACCTGGGAGATAACCTCCAGAATTTTCCCGGCGTCTCCGGCTACGGCTCCCGCCGCCGCAGCAGCTTCGATACCCTTCAACCCTCCGGTGTTGGGGACAACCACGCTCTTGACATTTTTAATAATATTGCCGCTGGCCTCCACGCGGATGCTCTCTGGCAGACAGCCCAACACCTCGCGGGCCTTGGCCGCGCCGTAGGCAATGGCGATGGGTTCCGTACAGCCCATGGCGGGGACCAGCTCCTCCCGCAGAATCTGGACGAAATTGCGGTATCTCGGATCGTTCTTTTTCATGACTCCCTCCCAGCCGTCTGTCCAGGCAAAGCGGCGCAGGCGGCGATTGTTTTAGTAAAAACACTTGGATATAGTTTACCAAAAGCCCTGAAAATTGTCAAGATTAACAAATTTCTGCCATCAGTGACGTTCATATTCAAATAGTCTCCTCTGCTCTACACCAGTTGACCCACATACAAATACTTCCAGAATATAATTGTAGCCTTTATTTCATAGTCCTCAAAAATAACGGTGCATTTCTCTGGATTTAAGGTATAAAGCGTATCATTGGGCATAAATATGATTTTCACCCTCGGCCAAAAGGGAGCGGCTGACACCAATATGTTTCCGTCTTTGGAGAGCGCTCGCAAAAGCAGGCCAAACATACAAAATACCCCGGAAAACCAACAGTTTTCCAGGGTATTTGGAGCTGGTGGGGTGACTCGAACACCTGACCTGCTGATTACGAATCAGCTGCTCTACCGGCTGAGCTACACCAGCGTATTTACGACAAATTCACAGCGGGTAAACTATAGCACACCTGCCGCTGTCTGTCAAGACCTAATCCACAGCTTCCCAGAAAAATTTCTCTCAATTCCCTCTTGACTTTTGGTGGAAAGTCGGTTATTATAGATACTGCTTGTAAAGCGTGTGAGCTTTACACAACGAAAGGGAGGCTTGTGCTGTGAAAAACCAGACCTATCGCATGACCATGCTGTTTGATTTTTACGGCGAGCTTCTCACCGATCGTCAGAAAGAGTTTTTCGACCTCTATTATAATGAGGACCTAAGCCTGTCGGAAATCGCTGAAAACAGCGGCATCAGCCGGCAGGGAGTCCGGGACGTCATCGTTCGGGCTGAAGCCGCGATGCAGGAGGTGGAGGACAAAACCGGGCTGATCCGCCGCTATATGCAGATGCAGTCCCACATCGCGGCCATTGAGAGCGCCGCGGCTGAGATCAAAACCATCAATTACCGCCAGTACGAGGACCCGCGGGTGGATTTCCTGATTACGTCCATCGCCCGCGCCGCCCAGGCGCTGAAGGAATAAAGAGGAGTTTTACACTATGGCATTTGAAGGTCTTTCCGAAAAACTGAATGCCGCGTTCCGACGCCTGCGGGGCAAGGGACGCATTACCGAGGCGGATGTCAGAGAGGCCATGAAGGAGGTCCGCCTCGCCCTGCTGGACGCGGACGTCAGCTATTCTGTGGTCAAGGACTTTGTGGCGAAAATCACCGAGCGGGCTGTAGGCAGCGATGTGCTGGAGAGCCTGACCCCCGCCCAGCAGATTATTAAAATCGTCAACGAAGAGCTGACACAGCTGATGGGCGGCGGCAACGAGCGGCTGAATATGGCCTCCCACCCCCCCACAGTCATCATGATGGTGGGTCTACAGGGCGCCGGTAAAACCACAAACGGCGCAAAGCTGGCGGGCTACCTGAAAAGCAATATGGGCAAGCGGCCCCTGCTGGTAGCCTGCGACGTGTACCGCCCCGCCGCGATTACCCAGCTGCAGGTGGTCGGCGAACAGCTGGATATCCCCGTCTTTGCCTTGGGCCAGGTCAACCCGGTGCAGATTTCCCAGCACGCGGTGCGCTATGCCAGGGAAAACGGCTTTGATACGGTCCTGCTGGATACCGCCGGACGGCTGCATATTGACGAGCAGCTCATGACGGAGCTGAAAAAAATCAAGTCCGCCGTAGAACCCAACGAGATCCTGCTGGTGGTGGACGCCATGACCGGTCAGGACGCCGTCAGCGCGGCCACGGCCTTTGACGATGCCCTGGGAATCGACGGCGTGCTGCTGACCAAGATGGACGGCGACGCCAGAGGCGGCGCAGCCCTCTCTATCCGGGCCGCTACCGGCAAGCCCATCAAGTTCATCGGCACCGGCGAAAAGCTGGATATGATCGAGTTGTTCCACCCGGAGCGTATGGCCTCCAGGATTCTGGGCATGGGCGATATGCTGTCCCTGATCGAGAAGGCGGAGCAGACCTTTGACGAGAAGAAGGCCGCCGAGCTGGAGCGGAAGTTGAAAAAGAACCGCTTCACCCTCTCCGACTATATGGACCAGATGTCCCAGCTGCGGAAGATGGGCGACCTCAACCAGCTGGCCGCCATGATGCCCGGCGATATGGGGCGGCAGATGGCCAACACCCAGATTGACGAGCGGATCCTGATCCGTCAGGAGGCTATCATTCAGTCTATGACCCTCAAGGAGCGGGAAAACCCCGGCATTCTGGATGCCAGCCGGAAGAAGAGAATTGCCGCCGGGTGCGGCCTGCAGGTTTCCGACGTAAACCGGCTGCTGAAACAGTACGAGCTGATGCTCCAGCTGACCCGCTCGCTCTCCAAGGGCCGGACGCCCCTGGGGCTGGGCAGGATGCCCAACGTCGGCAAGATCGGCGGCATGAGCAAGATGCAGGGCTTTGGCCGGAAAAAACGGCTGAAATAAGCGCGCGTTAAATGCTTACGCATTTATGATAAAACAAACATTGAATAATTTACTATTTGGAGGAAATGTGACATGGTAAAGATCAGACTGCGCCGTATGGGCGCAAAGAAAGCGCCTTTCTACCGCGTGGTGGTGGCGGACAGCCGCTATCCCCGCGACGGCCGCTTCATTGAGGAGATCGGCACGTACAATCCCTGCGTCTCCCCTGCTGAAATCAAAATCGACGCCGAGCGGGCAAAGGAGTGGATCAAGACCGGCGCTCAGCCCACGGATACGGTGCGCGCGCTGCTGAAGAAGGCTGACGTGCTGTAATGGAAGCGACTGGAGGGCACAGCATGAAAGACTTGCTGCTCTACATCGCCAGGAACCTTGTGGACAATCCGGACGCCGTCACCGTGACGGAGCTGCAGGGCGAGCAGGAGCTGACTCTGGAGCTGCGCGTTGCCCCGGACGACATGGGTAAGGTCATCGGACGCCAGGGCCGGATTGCCAAGGAAATCCGTACGCTGGTCCGCTCCTGTGCGCAGAGGACTGGTCAGAAGGTTTCCGTCGATATCGTAGATTGAGGAAAAACGCCCGGTTATTTTCATAATAACCGGGCGCGTTCCTCTATCGCGCATCTTGGCTTTGCGCCGGCGTTGTGTTATAATGGCAGACACACGGCATTACGCCCGCCCTGGCGGCGGGACATCGAGAAGGGGGAAGCTGCCTGTGCGTAAAAAGCTGTCGCGGCTGATCGAGCCGAATATCCAGCCATGTTTCCTTTGCCTGATCCTGTTTATCATAGCCGCAGTCCCTGTACAGCCCTGGCTGGCGGTGGTGGAGGCCGCCGTCATGACCGCCTTTTTCATCGCCTACCGGAAGCAGCGTTCCCGCCGGCGCCGCTCCGCCATGCAGTATCTGGAGAATCTGACAGGCGGCGACATCCGTAAAAACAGCCTCCTGAATACGCCGCTCCCCGTGGTGGTTTTCCGGGACGACTCCGGGGAGATCATCTGGGCCAACGACGCCTTTGCCGCCCTGCCCGATACACAGGACGATATTTTCGAGATGAATATCCGGGATTTATCGCCCAATTTCAGCTGGCAGTGGGCCGCGGAGGGCATACAGCCGGAGGACTGCACGGAGATGGACGGCTGCTTCTACCAGGTCTACGGCGGGGCCAGCCGGCTGGCGGACGGCTCCCAGGTCATCACGGCCTATTTCATCGACGTCACCGGCAGCCGGAAGCTCCAGGAGGTCTACGCCTCCACCCGTCCGGTGGTAGCGGTGTTCGTGGTGGACAATTACGACGAGCTGATGAAATCCATCAGCGACGCCGCCCGCTCCGCCATGCAGGCGCAGATCGACGGCAAGCTCTGCGACTACGTGGCAGGTTCCGGCGGAATGCTCCGCAAGTACAACCGGGACCGGTACATCTTCGTGTGCGACGAGGGATTCTATGACAAGATGGTCGCGGAGAAGTTCTCCGTGCTGGAGGATATGCACCAGGTGATCGGCGGGGAGGGGTTTTCCGCTACCCTCTCCATCGGCATCGGCAAGGAGTGCGGGAACTACGACGAGGCCATTCGCTGGGCGGAAAAATCCATTGAAATGGCCCTGAGCCGGGGCGGCGATCAGGCGGTGGTGAAAGACAGCCTGGATTACCAGTTTTACGGCGGAAAGTCGAAATCCACGGAAAAGCGGACAAAAGTAAAGTCCCGCGTTATGGCAAAGGCTCTGGGCGAGCTGCTGGCCGACGCAGGACAGATCTATGTGATGGGCCACGAATACGCGGACATGGACGCGGTGGGGGCGGCGGCTGGCATCTGCTGCGCCGCCCGGAAGCGGGGAAAGAAGGCCCAGATTGTCATTGACATGGAGGGCAACAACGCCCGGCCTCTGGTCCGGAAGCTGGCGGGCCTGCCGGAGTATGAGGACGTCTTTGTCAGCGGGCAGGAAGCCTTCATCCACGCCCAGCCCGGCGCGCTGCTGGTGGTGGTGGACACCAACCGGCCTGAGCTGGTGGAGAGCCGCCAGCTCCTGGACGCCTGCAACCGGGTGGCGGTCATCGACCACCACCGCCGGGCGGCAACCTATATTGAAAACGCCGCCCTGAACTTCCACGAGCCCTACGCCTCCTCCGCCTCGGAGCTGGTGACGGAGCTGCTGCAATATCTGGTGGAGCCCAGCGACCTGCTGGACGAGGAGGCGGAGGCGTTGATGGCGGGCATCATGCTGGACACGAAGAACTTCATCCTCCATACCGGCGGGCGCACCTTTGAGGCAGCGGCCTTCCTGCGGCGGTCGGGGGCGGAGACGTCGGAGGTGCGGCGGTACTTCCAGAGCGACCTGCCCAGCATGATCCAGCGGTACGATATCATCCGCACAGCAAAGGTGGTCCACGGCGATATCGCGGTGGCGGTGGCGGAAAACGACGTGTCCCGGATCACGGCGGCGAAGGCGGCGGACGATCTGCTGACGCTCCAGGGGATTCAGGCGTCCATCGTCCTCTACCGCCAGGGGGACGGCGTGTCCATGTCGGCCCGATCCCTGGGGGAGATCAACGTGCAGGTGATTGTGGAGCCCCTGGGCGGCGGCGGCAACGCTACGGCGGCGGGAGGGTACATCCCCAACTGCGGCAGTATGGAGTCCGTGCGGCTGCGGCTGATGGCATCCATTGAAAAATACTATGAGTCTTAAACAATCTGTTTTATTTTAGGAGGATAAGCGTTATGAAAGTGATTTTACAGCAGGATGTAAGCGGCAAGGGCAAGCGGGGCCAGCTGGTGGAGGTGGCGGAGGGCTACGCCCGCAACTATCTGCTGCCCCGGAAGCTGGCGGTGCTGGCCACGGCGGACGCGGTGAACACGATGCAGCTGCGGGACAAGGCGAAGAAAGCGGAGGACGCGCGGCTGAAGGCAGAAGCGGAGGCGGTGAGCGCGAAGCTGAAAAATTCGCCGGTGAAGGTGACGGCCCGCGCGGGCGCGAATGGGAAGCTGTTCGGCGCAGTGACCAGCAAGGAGGTCTCCGACGCGCTGAAGGAGCAGCACGGCATTGAGCTGGCAAAGCAGAAGATTGTTATGGAGGAGCCGATCAAGGCGTACGGGAATTACGAGCTGAAAGCAAAGCTGGGCTTTGAGGTCAGCGGGACCATCTATGTAATGGTGGTGGAGGAGAAGTAATCAGCCGCCGAAAAACAGACACTGAGCATTTATCAACTTCGTGTCTGCAAACGGCTCTTGCAGAGGGAGGTTGCCGATGCAATAGGCGTTGCACTGCAAACCTATCAGCGCTATGAATATGGAACCAGCAAGCCGACATTGTCAAAATAGATTGCACTGGCAGATTTTTACGGCATCTCTTTGGATGAACCGGCGTGCCGGGAGGTAAAAGCGCGAAGCTGACCAAGAGGGCTTCGACGTCGCCGCCAATCCACAGGAACCGCATGCAGAAAGGAGCGTACCCAATGGCAATTGACGAACTGCTCTCCCGCCAGATGCCCCACAGCCTGGAGGCGGAACAGGCCGCGCTGGGCGCACTGCTCATCGACGCGGACTGCGTCAAGGATGTCATGGACAAGCTCCAGCCGGATGATTTTTACATCCAGCAGAACCGTGACATTTTTGAGACCATCTATACTATGTTCAGCTACTCCAGAGCCATCGACGGCGTGACGGTAGCGGAGGAGATGCAGAAAAACGGCACCTTCAACCAGGACACCACCCGTAGCTATCTCATCCAGCTCATGGAGATGACCCCCACCAGCGCAAACGTCATGGAGTACGTGAACATCATCCGGGACAAATCCCTCCTGCGGAGCCTGGCGAAAGCTGCGGGGGAGATTTCCGGCATGGTGCAGGAGGGGCTGGGGGAGGCGGGCGCGATTCTGGAGGCGGCGGAACAGAAGGTCTACGCCATCCGGCGGGGCCGCAGTTCCCAGGATATGGTCCCCATCGCCCAGCTCATCAAACCCTTTCTGGACCGCCTGAACGCGCTGGCCGCAGGAAAGCTGGACCTGGCGGGACTGCCCAGCGGCTTCTCCTATGTGGACCGGAAAATCCACGGTCTGAACAAATCGGACCTGATCCTGCTGGCCGCGCGTCCCGGCATGGGCAAGAGCTCCTTTGCCCTGAATATCGCCCTGAACGTAGCCAAGCAGACCCAGAAGACGGTGGCCGTGTTCTCCCTGGAGATGAGCAGGGAGCAGCTGCTTATCCGCCTCATGGCCTCGGAGGGCTTAATCGACCTGGGCGCCCTCTCCACCGGGCGCCTCAACAGTACCGACTGGGGAAAGCTGACCCAGGCGGCCCGCGTCCTGCGGCAGACGGATATCCGTATTGACGACAACCCCATGCTCACCGCGGCGGATATGAACGCCAAGTGCCGCCGCCTGGACAACCTGGGGCTGGTGGTGATCGACTACCTGCAATTGATGAGTTCCGCCGGGGGCCGGAGCTACGCCGGCGAGAACCGCCAGCAGGCGGTCAGCGATATGTCCCGTATGCTGAAGATTATGGCAAAGGAGCTGAACGTGCCGGTGGTGTGTCTCAGCCAGCTCAGCCGCGCCAACGAGAAGCGGGAGGACAAGCGGCCTATGCTGTCGGACCTCCGGGACTCCGGTGCGATTGAGCAGGACGCGGATATCGTTATGTTCCTCTACCGGGAGGACTACTACCGGGAGGAATCGGAGAACCGAAATATTGCGGAGTGTATTGTGGCGAAGAACCGGCACGGGGAGACGGGTAAAATTCCCCTGCGGTGGACGCCGGAGTACACTACCTTCAGTACAGTGGAGATGCGCTTTGATGAGGACGAATGAGCTTGTGGACCGGACCGCCGCCTTCTGCCGTCAATGGAACATGCTCCCGCCCGCCGGAGGGACGGCGCTGTGCGCTGTCTCCGGCGGGCGGGACTCCATGACGCTGCTGCATATCCTTATGCGGCTGGCGGAGCGGGAGGGCCTGCGGCTTGTTGCGGCCCACTTCAACCACCGGCTGCGGCCTGGGGCGGACCGGGACGAGAGATTTGTCCGGGACTGGTGCGGAAAACAGGGCGTTGCCTTCCTCTCTGGAGGCGGGGACGTCCGCGCCCACATGACCGGAACCGGGGTGGAGGATGCCGCCCGCAGGCTGCGGTACGCCTTTTTGGAGGACGCCGCAGACCGGCTGGGCGCGTCCCGGATTGCCACCGCCCACCATCAGGACGACAACGCGGAGACTGTGCTCCTCCACCTCCTGCGGGGGGCGGGGACCTGCGGTCTGGGCGGCATCCCGCCGGTACGGGGCCGGATTATCCGGCCTCTGCTGGAGGTCAGCCGGGCGGAGATCGACGCCTACGCGGCGGAAAACCGCATCCCCTATGTGGAGGACGAAACCAACGGAGAGACCGTCTATACCCGCAACCGCCTCCGTCTGGAGGCGCTGCCACTGCTGGAGGAGATTTCCCCCGGCTGCACGGCCCGGATTGCTGCGGCAGGGGTCCTGCTGCGGGAGGAGGACGCCCATCTACAGGCGGAAGCCGGGGCGATGCTCCCCGCCGGGGACGGACGGGAGATGATTCTGCCGGTCCCGGTCTTGAACCGTCAGGACGGGGCGATGCGCCGCCGTCTGGTGCGGACTATGGGGCAGCGGCTGGGCGTGACCCTGACCCGGACCCAGGTGGACGGCGTGCTGGCCCTGGGCAGCGGCGGGATGGCCAGCCTGCCCGGCGGAATCTGTGCGGTGCGGCGGGCCCATCAGCTGGTCCTGCGGAAAACGGAGGCCCTGCCGCCGCCTTTGACGCTGCAGCCGGGAGAGCAGGTCTGGGGTCCCTGGCGGATTACCGTGACGGAATCCCCGGAACCAGCGGCGCAGGGGCCGGATACCCTGGTTCTGGACGCCGCCGCCGGTCCGCTGGCGGTGGGGGCCTGGGACGGGACCGGACGCCTGGCGGTGGAAAACGGAACCCGGACGCTGAAACGGCTCTTTCTGGACCAAGGCATCCCGCCGGAACGGCGGGGGGAACACCCGGTTCTGTACGCCGCCGGGAAACCCGCCGCCGCTCTGGGCGCGGCAGTGGACTGGAACCTGCGTCCCCAGGCCGGACGGCCCTGTATTCTGGTTGTATTTACCCCCATTCCTGGGGAAGAATGATAAAGGAGTAGATTTATGGTTAGCATGGAGCAGGACATCTTAAAGGTGCTGTACACCGAGGAGCAGATCGCCGGGCGCATTCAGGAGATGGGGGCGCAGATGTACGGGGATTTGCAGGACAAAGAGCCGCTGTTCGTCAGCGTGCTGCGGGGGGCGTTTATCTTTATGGCGGATATCGTCCGGGCCTGCCCGGTGCGGTGCGACGTGGAGTTTATCGCCGTGTCCTCCTACGGCAATTCCACCAGCAGCTCCGGCATTGTGCAGATCACCCACGACATCCAGCAGGATATTACCGGACGCCATCTGGTGGTGATCGAGGATATTCTGGATTCCGGAAACACCCTGCACTTTTTGAAGCAGTATTTTATGACTAAGGGCGCGGCGTCGGTGTCCATCTGCACCCTGCTGGACAAGCCCAGCCGCCGGACCAAGATGATTGTCCCCGATTACACCGGGTTCACTGTGCCGGATGAGTTCGTGGTGGGCTACGGCCTGGATTACGGTCAGAAATACCGCAATCTGCCTTACATCGGCGTCCTGAAGCCGGAAGTCTATACGCAGGCGTAAGAACGCCAAAACGGATAAAAAAGGAGTGGAAGTCCCTTGACGAAAAAAGGAAGATATCCGGGGTTCGGATTGTACTTTATGGCCATTATCCTGCTGCTGGCCGCTTACTACATGTTTTATGGGCCGATGGGGACATCCTCCATTACCTATTCCCAGGTTCAGAACCTGTTCCAGCAGGAGCAGGTGGAGAGCTTCTATGTGAAGGACGGCGGCAGCCTGTACCTGAACCTGAAGAGCGGCGCCACCGTGCGCAACGAACTGGAGAGCACCGACGCTTTCCGGGCCGACCTGGGGGAGCTGATCGCGGCGCAGAAGGCCAAGGGCGTCCTGAAGGATTACGACTACGCCCCCACCTACTCCCCACCGTGGTGGAGCGAAATTCTGCTGTATATCTTCCTCATCGGCGGCGTCTTCCTGCTCTGGCAGTATATGATGAACAAGGGCCAGGGAGGGGGCGGTATGGACCAGGGACGCCGCTTCGGACGGGCGCGTATCCGCTTCGGCTCGGACAGCAAGGAGAAGCGGGGTTTTGCGGACGTGGCCGGAGCCGCGGAGGAAAAGGCGGAGCTGCAGGAAATTGTCAGCTTTCTCCAGGAGCCGAAAAAATATCTGGACCTGGGGGCGCGGATTCCCAAGGGCGTGCTGCTGGTAGGCCCTCCGGGTACCGGTAAGACGCTGCTGGCAAAGGCCGTGGCCGGCGAGGCGGGGGTGCAGTTTCTGTCTATCTCCGGCTCGGACTTTGTGGAGCTGTACGTGGGCGTCGGCGCAAGCCGGGTCCGGGACCTCTTTGACGAGGCAAAGAAAGTCGCCCCGTCGGTGGTATTTATCGACGAGATCGACGCTGTGGGCCGGCAGAGGGGCGCGGGTCTGGGCGGCGGCCACGACGAACGGGAGCAGACCTTGAATCAGCTGCTGGTGGAGATGGACGGATTCTCCAACAACGAGGGCGTGGTGGTCCTGGCCGCCACCAACCGTGCGGATATTCTGGACCCGGCTCTGCTGCGTCCGGGCCGGTTTGACCGGCAGGTATATGTGGGCCGTCCGGACAGCAAGGGACGGGAGGAAATCCTGGCCGTCCACACCCGGAACAAGCCTCTGGCGGAGGATGTGGACCTGCATGTGCTGGCCCAGGGGACGTCCGGCTTTACGGGGGCCGATCTGGAGAACCTGGTAAACGAAGGCGCGCTGCTGGCGGCCCGGCAGAATCAGAAGTTCATCTCCATGGACAATCTCCAGGAGGCGGTCATCAAAGTGATTGCCGGTCCGGAAAAGCGTAGCCGGGTGGTCCCCCAGCACGAGCGGCGGCTGACCGCCTACCATGAGGCCGGTCACGCGGTGATGCACCACTGTCTGGAGAGCGTGGACCCGGTCCACCAAGTGACCATCGTCCCCAGAGGCCAGACCGGGGGTATGACCATCTCCCTGCCCGCCGACGACCGGGGCTACTACTCCAAGCGGTATATGGAGGAGGAGATCGCCGCCCTGCTGGGAGGCCGCGTGGCAGAGTCCCTGTTCCTCAGCGACATCTCCACCGGCGCGTCCAACGACATTCAGCGGGCCAGCAGCATGGCCCGAAAGATGGTCATGACCTACGGCATGAGCGAAAAGCTGGGGCCGGTGAGCTTTGATTCCGGCCACGACGAGGTGTTCATTGGCCGCAGTATGGCCCAGGCCAAGGCGTACTCCGAGGAGGTGGCGGCGCGGATTGACACGGAGGTCAAAGAGATCATCGACACCGCCTACCGCCGCTGCGAGGAGGTACTGAAACGGCACCGGGAGAAGATGGAGGCCGTGGCCGCTTATCTGCTGGAGCACGAGACCATGTCCGGAGAGGACTTCGCGTCGGTCATGGGCTTCCCGAAGGCCGCGCCGGCGGAGGAAGACGCATAAAAAATATGCCGCCCTGGCCGGGCGGCATATTTCCGTCAGACAGCGCGGCAGGAAGCCATCCGCCGCCCTGCGCCTTGTCAGGACTCCTGGGCTATGTAGCGCTCCTCAGCGGCCTGGAGGGCGGTGATGAGCAAGTCTCCAGCTTTTCTGACAATGGGGTCGCCGGGTGCGTAATGCTCCAGAACAGAGATCGCCCGGTCAACCTGGCTGACCAGCATAGCGTATTCCTTTTGATAATTCATAGTCGATTCCTCCATAAATCTGCCCGTATGCTTGGGGCGTATAGTAGAATGAGGGAGTGGCAGAGGGCGGTTCCCTGCAGCTGTCGGAAACAGGGGAAATATAGCAGACCGTGGCAAAAGCCATCTATGTCTGTCGCTCTCTGTCGCCTAGTATATCCAAGAGACAGCGGATATTTTGTCGAAAGAAGTCGAGGGAAAAAGATTTTTTTCGCAAAACCACAATGTAGAGGATATGACCCCCCTCTCCGGCATACCATATGTTGTGTTTTTTTCAAATTCTGGAAATTGCTTATTTGATGAAACCAGACAGAAAACAGGGAGTTTATCCAGTAAAATAGGTCTATTTTCGCCACAAAAGTAAGACAAAATTCGTTTTTGGGAAAAAATAGAAATTCCTGAATTTTCCATTTTTTTGTTTCAAATTTCCTATGTAAACGCCCACTGCACCAGCAGCAGCAACACCAGGCCAGGCACGCCCAGCACACCCACCACCAAGGCGTTGAAGAAATTCACCCCCAGGCTCACGCCGGTCACAGGGGAGGCGGCGTTGAGCAGCAGCAGGGCGGCAAAGCCCAGCGCCATGTTGACCGCCGCCTTTCCAGCCAGCCGCAGGGGCGCGGAGAAGGCCCGCGCCGCTATTGCCAGCAGCGCAAGGCCCCCAAGAGCCAGCATCAACAGAAGCCTTACGTCCATCGCGCCCTCCCTGCCGTCCGGGCCGCGGCGGCGGCACAGCGGTCTAACTCCTTGATCTTCCGCACCAGATAGTTCATCCGGGCCTGCAGGGAGCGAATCTCAAAAATACAGGCTTCCGTCAGCTCCGGGTCGCTGGTGTAGTCGAAGGCGGCATAGGCATGGCTCAGCGCATTCTGCGTGTCCTGCAGGCTTGTCTTTAATTCAAGCAGCGCAGGGGCGTCTGTCCGCCGGGTACGAATGGGGGAAATGCGTTTCATGGAAAATCCCTCCTTTGTTCCCAATCTATGTGAAGTTTGGACAACTATTCCAATTTTTATTACCGCGGGAGGAAAAAATACCGGGGAGGAGGAATATATAGTGGAGGAAGCCTATATGCGCCAGGCGTTGACGCTGGCGGAGGAAGCGGCGGCGGATGGGGAGGTGCCGGTGGGCTGCGTGATTGTGCGGGCGGGCGTGGTCGTGGGCCGGGGCCGGAACCGCCGGGAGGAGAAACAGAGCGCGCTGTCCCACGCAGAGACGGAGGCCATCGCCCAGGCCAACGGGCGGCTGCGGTCCTGGCGGCTGGACGGGTGCGAGCTGTATGTGACACTGGAGCCGTGTCCCATGTGCGCGGGGGCCATTCTGAACGCGCGGATTGCACGGGTGTATTTCGGCGCGCGGGACCGGGTCATGGGGGCCTGCGGCGGGGTGCTGAACCTGTTCATGGAGGACTTCCCCAACCGGCCCGCAGTGACCGGCGGCGTGCTGGAACGGGAGTGCGGGGAGGTCCTGAGCCGCTTCTTCCGGCGGCTGCGGGAGCAGGCGTAGGACGCCGCCCGCCTGAATAATCCGTTTTTTTTTCCAGAAGACCTTGCATTTATTTCCTATCTTATGTAAAATAACTTGGGACTGCCGAGGGCAAAGAAACAAAAAGGAGGCTGGCGCGGCGGAAGCTGCGGCAAGAAGACATGAAAGCAATCAAAAAAATTCAGACCAAAATCATGATACTGGTGATTCTGGCGGCATTGAGCGTCACTTTTTTGAACGTGGCGCTAAGCACGGCGATTTCCCGGAATTCTACGCTGACGGCCATGGAGCAGGCTCTGGTCGAGACCACGGACCTGGCCGCGCTGGCCGCGCAGAATATGATCTCAACCTATACCCTGACCATTTCTGAAATTGCCGCTTCCCCTGTCCTCACCTCCCCGGAGACAACGGCTGCGGAGAAGCAGTCCTATTTGCAGTCGAAGGTGGACGCCTATTACATGCGCGCCGGCGGCATGACGGACGTGCGGGGCCGGGACGCGGTCCACGGCACGGATCTCTCCGGCGAGCCGTTTTTCCAGGCGGCTCTCCAGGGCAAAAGCTATATGTCCACCCCGTACAGCGAGGACGGCGATATGTATCTGGTGGTATCCGCGCCTGTGACGGTGGACGGCGCGGTCCAGGGCGTGGTCTATTTCCAGTGCGATACCAATATTCTGCAGTCCATTATTGAAGAAATCCAGATCGGCGAGGACGGCGACGCCTACATTCTGGACCGGGACGGCACCACCATTGCCGCCCTGGAGCTGGAGGAGGTTCTCAGCCAGGAGAACCTGATCCAGGAGATGGCCGCCAATCCGGAGGACAAATACATACAGGAGCTGGGGGCCATTGAGAAAAAAATGGTTGCCGGAGAGCAGGGCGTGGGAAGATATACCTATCCCGGCGACAATGTGGACTATATCCAGGGCTACACCCCCATCCCCGGCACCGACGGCTGGAGCGTGGGCGTGACCATCAGCGAGGATGAATTCCTGCATTACGCCTATGTGGGCAACAACCTCCAGCTGATTGTGGGCGTGGTACTGTGCATTCTGGTCATTCTGCTCTCCGCCCCTGTATGCCGCTCCATCGCGGGCCCCATTGTCCAATGCGCCGCACGCCTGCACGCGCTCTCCCAGGGGGACCTGAACAGCCCCCTGCCCCAGACGCCGTCTCAGGACGAAACCCGCATCCTCGCGGACTCCACCGCCCAGCTGGTGACAAACTTCCAGGCAATGCTGGCGGAGATCGGCGTCGTCCTCAGCAGCATTGCCAACGGCGATCTGACCAAGGACAACGTACAGGCCCAGTATCCCGGAGACTTCCACGCCCTGCGGGACGACCTGCTGACCATCAACGACCGTTTGAACCAGACCCTGCGGGACATCGCCAAAGCGGCCAGCCATGTCTCCACCGGCTCCTCCCAGGCGGCCTCCGCCAGTACCGCGCTCTCCCAAGGCTCCACAGAGCAGGCCAGCGCCGTGGCAGAGCTGTCCGCCACCCTGTCGGATATGGACCAGGAGGCGGCGCGGACCGCCCAGCTGTCGGAGCAGACAAAAACGGCAGTGGACGGCGCGCAGGCGCGTCTGTTGGAGAGCCGCCGGAATATCGAGGACATGAACCGCGCTATGGAGATGATTACAGCGGCTTCCAACGAGATCACCCGCATTATCGACGCCATTGAGGACATCTCGTTCCAGACCAATATTCTGGCACTGAACGCCGCCGTGGAGGCCGCGAGAGCCGGAGAGGCGGGAAAGGGCTTTGCCGTGGTGGCGGACGAGGTGCGGGAACTGGCGTCCAAATCCGACGAGGCTACGAAGGCTACCAGGGAGCTGATCCAGCGGTCTATTGACGCCGTCAGCAGCGGCGGGCAGGCTGTCAGGAATGTCACCGGCTCCGTGTCCCAGGCGGCAGAGCTGGCCGTGCAGGCGGCGGAGCAGATGGAACAGATGGCGGAGGCGGTGGAGCGGCAGACAGGCTCCATCAGCCAGGTCAGCCAGGCCGTCGGCCAGATTTCCGACGCCGTGCAGTCCAACTCCGCCGCCGCAGAGGAGAGCGCGGCAACCAGCGAGGACCTCTCCCATCAGGCCGCGGTGCTCAACCAGCTGGTGAGCGGATTTACCCTGCGGTGAGGACGGTACGCCGGCTGCGCCCGGCGAGCGGCCAGCCGGCGTACCGCAGTAAACAAAAACATCTACAAAAGGAGGCGATATTCTTATGGCTCCAACCAAAAAAGTGCAGTCAAGAGGCGCCCGGCGGACCCAGCATACCCAGTGGACCCAGCGGACCAGTCTGCCCCAGTTGGACAAACGGCAGTCCGTCGTTTCCAAGGCGGCCTATCTGCTGGGCGTTCCCACGTTTATTTTTGAAAAAGACCACGAGCCGCCGGATTGGGAAATATACCAGGAGCTGGAGGAATGCAGGCAGGCCCGCGTGATACGGAACCTGTGCATTTTAAGGACAGAACTGTTCAAGCGGTACAAAATCTTATGCACAAAAGCGCCGCCGGGCAACAAAAAGCTCTTTGCCCTGGCGGACTATGCGCCGGAGGACTGCGTCAGCCATCTCTCCCAGGACGGCGTGAATCTGCTGTGGACCTTCTATCAGCCGGTGGAGTGCATCCTGGAGATCAACCGCCTGATTGCGGACCAGATCGCCGGCTGCCGGGACATCTTTCCCCTGTGGATTCGCTGGGACTATATCGAAAACCTGTTCATTGTGCCGGACGGCCTCACGGCGGCGGGTATCCAGTCCGCTGCCAACATGTATCTCAGAAACCGGCCCCTGTATCCGTATCAGGTATATATGAACTGGACGCCGGTCAACGAGGGGAATATCCTCTATTCCGACATGAAATTTGCCGTGCTGCTATACCGCTGGAACAACGACAATTTTACAGATTTCAACAAGGTTTCCAGCACAGACCGGCAGTCAAAAAAAGATATCCACAGCTTTCTGGAGGACAGCAAAAAGGCAGTCATTGTGGTGGACTGCGAAAATTCGGACCCCTATAAGCTGTGCGCCGCCCTCCGGGCCCTGGAGCGGGACACCATGGACCGCATTTCAAAAATCATCCTCTATGACGACAGCCACAGCGCAAGCGCGTGGCGGATTCTGGGTTCCTATGTGAACTGTCCGGTGGAGCATATTATGATTGACCGGGTCAAAAAAGAAAAATCTCTGGTGGATATCCGCCTGACCGCAGGCGCGTGCAAGGAGTTTTATCAAAACGCGGTGGATTCCTTTATTCTGGTCTCCAGCGATTCCGATTACTGGGGATTAATCTCCGCCCTGCCGGACGCGCGGTTTCTGGTGATGGTGGAGCGGAACCATGTCAGCGGCAGCTTGAAGGAGACAATGGATTCAGCCGGCATTGCATACTGCTATCTGGACGATTTCTGTTCCGGCGACTGCGGGGACATCAAAACCGGCGCGCTGGTCCGGGAGATGAACGCATTTCTCAAAAATTCCATCCGCATTACTGTCCGGGATATGATGGAACATGCCTCCCGCGCCGCGCGGGTGGAGCTGTCGGAGGTGGAGTGGCAGCAGTTCCACAGCAAAATTGTCAGCCAGATGCAGGTTGTGGCCGGAGAGGACGGCACAATTGGAATTCAGATTCAGGAATAGACGCGATACAGCGGCGGCTTTGATGACTCAAAGCCGCCGCTGTTGAAATTATGATAGGGGGATTACGTGGCAACGCCGTTCTGTTTCCGCCACTCCCGCGGAGCCAGTCCGTACCGCTTTTTGAACGCCTGGGAAAAATGGAGCTGGTTGGGATACCCGCACCGCACGGCAATATCCCCGATAGGCGCACTGGTGGTCCTCATCATCTCCGCCGCCTTTGTCAGCCGCAGGCGGATAATAAACTCCTGGGGCGTACAGCCGATGACCTCCTTGAACAGCTTGCTGAAGTAGCTCCTGTTCAGCTTGCAGCCGTCGGCCACCTCCTCCACGGTGATCGGCCTGTGGTAATTCTGCTGAATATACATGACTGCCTCCTGGATATAGAAGTCCCGCAGCTGGCCCCCCTTGGTTTCCCGCCGGGTTACGGAGGACTGGATCAGCTCGTCCAGGAACAGGCACAGGTGTCCCACCAGGTGCAGCGGCGAAGCGGAGGCATTTTCGGCAATATAGAGCATCCGCTCGCAGAGCATATCGCCCCGCGACGGGGACTGCGGGCGGTAAATCGGCTGGGAAACGCTCAGCCCGGCGCTGTCCAGATACTCCGCGGCCCGCAGGCCGTCGAACTCCAGCCACACATATTTCCAAGGGTGGTTTTCGTCGGCGCAATAGGTATTGATCTGCCCAGGGCAGATCAAGAACCCTTGGCCCGGGCCAAGGCGGTAATAGCGGGTGACGCCGTCTGCGTTATTGGAGTCCAGCTTCCCCTGTCCGGAGATAATGTAGTGGAACAGAAAGTGGTTGCGGACAAAAGGGCCGAAGGAGTGGAGGGGGGCGCACTCCTCCCATCCGTACTGGTAGAGGCGGAGGTCAAGGAAGGTATCGTCCGGGAAAACAGAAAAGGATACTGTGTCCATGTTTGATCACTTCTCTTTCTGCCGAAAACCTGGCCTAAATCAATCTTGCCAGCAACAATTATACCAGATTTCAGAGGAGAATGCAACCTTTAGCACATATAATAATTTTCACATAACATGGTAATCTGTACCGATTTATCCCGGTCTTACTAGACAATCATGCACACCTGCCGCTGTCCGCCCGGCCCCTTTTTCACAACAATCTGCTTTTCAATCCGCTCCTTCAGCTCTCCCACGTGGGAAATGACGCCCACCAGACGGCTGCCTTCGGTCAGGCCCGCCAACGCCTTCAACGCCTGCTGGAGGGACTCGTCATCCAGGGAGCCAAAGCCCTCGTCCACAAACATGGTGTCCAGCCGGATGCCCTTGGCCGCTGCCGACTGCACCTCGTCCGAAAGCCCCAGGGCCAGGGACAGGGAGGCCAGGAAGGACTCCCCGCCGGAGAGGGTTCTGACGCTGCGGGCAGCGCCGTTGTAGTGGTCGATTACGTCCAGCTCCAGACCGCCCTGGCCCTGACTGCTGTCCTCCTTCCGGCGGACCAGCTCAAACTGTGCGCTGGACATCACCAGGAACCGCCGGTTGGCCCGTGCGATGATGCGGTCAAAATAGCTGGTTTGGATGTAGGTCTCCAGCATCATTTTCTTCCCGCTGAGCTTGCCGCTGGCGGTGTTGTGGAGGGCCGACATCCAGGTGATGCGGGCCTCCAGAGCCGCGCTCTCCTCCGCTGCGGCCCGGATGTTTTTCAGCGCAGTTTCGTTGGCCGCCATGCGGATGTGGACGGTCTTCTGCTGCCCGCTCAGGGCGTCCCGCTCCCGCAGAAGGCTGGACTGCTTCTCCTGCTCCCGGCTCTGGTCCGCCGGAGGCGCGGCCTCCAGCTGGGATTGCAGCTGGAGGATCTGCCCGTCCAGCGCGGACAGATTCCTTTCCGCTCCGTCGTGGGCCGACTGAGCAGCCTCCAGGTCCCGCCGCATGGCGTTCTGCCGCCGGAGGAGTTCGCTTTTGCGGGCCTCTGCCTCCGCCCGGCTGGGGAACTCCAGACGTCCGGCGTACTCGCCGATTTGTTTTTCCAGTTCCGACATCTGTCCGGCGGCGGTATGGAGCTGCCCGGTCAGGCGGGCAATCTCGCCGTCGATTGCCTCCAGACGCTTTTTCCCCTTTGGAATCAGTCCATCCAGCTCTGCCCGCCGCTGGATATGGCGGTTTTCCGCCGCAATCTGCCGGGACAGCCGGTCCGCCGCACCAGCATACCGCTCCTCCAGAGCCGCCAGTTCCGGGGGGATGGTCTGAAAATCCTGCAACGCCGCCAACGCCTGCCGGGTCTCTCCGGCGAGAAGGCCGGACTGGGCGGTACGGAGAATCTGGCTGGCCTGCTCCCGCAGTTTTTCCAGCTGTGCGTCCACGCGGCCCTTGATGACTCCAGCCTCACGGCTGGCGGTATCCGCCGCCCCGCGGGTCTGCTCCGCATCGGCCTGGAACCGCTTCAGCTGTGCCTCGGAGGGGGCGTTTTCCGCCTTGCGGGCGGGACAGGGATGCTCCAACGCGCCGCACACCGGACACCGCTGTCCGCTGCGCAGGGTCTCGGCCAGGATGCCCGCCTGCTCGCCCAGAAACAGGTCGTTCTGTTCATTGTACCTGTCCCGGCTGCGCCGCGCCTTTTCCGCGGCTTTCGCGTACGCATCCTGGGCATTCCGCAAAGCCCGGCAGTCCCGCTGGTAGCCGGCCATCTGACCGGACAGCTTTTTCAGGTCGGACAGCTTCCGCTCTACGTCCTCCCGCTCCCGCTTCAGCCGCTCCAGCTCCTCCCCGGCGGATTGCAGCGACTCCCGCTCGCCCTCCCACTGGGAGACCGTCCCCAGCCCCTTTTCACGGGCCTGCCGCTGTTCTTCCAGCTGTCTGTCTGTACCGGCCATCTGCTCCCGCGCCGCTGCCAGCTGCTTCTGCTGCCGGTCCAAGGCGTCATAGTCCCCCAGGGCTTCCTCCAGCCGGACAATCTCCCGGTCCAGCTCCTCCCGCTGGGGCTGCATCGCCCGCTGCGCCTCCAGAGCCGCTGCCAACGCCGCCTGCTTTTCCGCCGCCGCCTGCCGCTGCCGCTCCGCCGCTGCCAGCGCGTCCCGCATCTTCCGGAACTCCGCCCCACGGGCCAGGTTCCCATTGACCTCATCCAGTTCCCGATTGACCGCCGCCGCCCGCTCCGACAGCTGCCGGTCCGTCTCCCGGTCCTGCGCGGCCAGCCGCTCCAGCAGCTCTATGATTTCGGGCAGGGGCATCCGGCCCTCCTTGGCCTCCTCCAGCAGAACCTGGTCTCCGCCGCCGGTCCACTGTGCGCCGCCGGTGTGCTGCCGGATGCTGCTCTTTGCCGCCTCGTACTGCCTGTTCAGTTCCGTTGTCTTCTCCCGCAGGCGGTCCTGCAGGGTCTGATAGAATCCGGTCTGAAATATTTCCCGGAAAATTGTCTGCCGCTCCTTTGTATCCGCCAGCAGCAGCCGCAGGAAATCCCCCTGGGCAATCATAGCGATCTGGGAGAACTGCCCCCGGTCAATCCCCAGAAGCTCCCGGACCGCGCTGTTGACCTCCCGCTTCTGCGTGACCGCTCTGCCGTCGGGATAAATCAGCTCCGCATTGGCCCTCTGGGTGGTAAAACCCGTCCCCTTCTTCGCAGGACGCTGGTACTCCGGATTCCGGCGGATAGTATACTGCTGCCCGTCGTAGGTGAAGACCAGCTCCACCTCTGTGGGGGTCTCCGGGGCGGCGTACTTGGAGCGCAGCATGGACGGGTCCCGGCTGCTGCCGCTGGCCTCGCCGTAGAGGGCAAAGGTGATGGCGTCAAAAATGGTGGTCTTGCCTGCGCCGGTGTCGCCGGTAATCAGGTACAGCCCGCTGCTCCCCAGACGGTCCATGTCCAGCTCCACAACGCCGGCGTAGGGTCCAAATGCGGAAATCTTCAGTTTGTCCGGCCTCATGTCTCATCCCCCCAAATCTGCTCAATCAAGTCCTGCATAAACGCCCGCTGCTCCTCCCCCATTGGCTGGCAGTTCTGCAGCTCATAGAACTCCGCGAACAGCTCCAGGGGCGATCTCCGCTCCGGCGGCCCCGCGTCCTCCAACGCCGCGCCGCCGCCCCGCGTGCGCTTGTTGTCGTAGTCCAGCTTCATCAGGTTGGGATAGATCACCCGCAGGCGGCCCACGGCATCCAGCACATCCTCCTCATCCGTCAGGGTGATGTGCAGATAGCTGTCCTTGGGGAAGCTGTCATAATAGCTCTTGGCAGTCAGCTCCAGGTAAGTCCCCCGAATCTCCCGCATATCCCGGCGGGGCGCCAGGGGGATGGCGCGGACCTGGACGCTGCCCTTCTCCCCCAGCTCCACCGCAGTTACGGACTTTTGATGTCCGGCCTCGGAAAAGGAGTATTTCAGCGGGGTCCCGCAGTAGCGCACCGTTTCCCGGCCCACATGCTGGGGGCCATGGATGTGGCCCAGGGCCACGTAATCGAAGGTATCGAATACAGACGCATCCACGTTGTCCGTCCCGCCTACGGAGATATCCTCCGACTCCGACCGCCAGGCCCCGGTGACAAACTGGTGGGTCATCAGGACGTTCCGCGCCGCCGGGTCCACAGACATCTGCTCAACCGCCGTGCGCAGGGTATCTGTATATGTACCGGTTTCGGCCTCCGGAAAAAAACGGCGCACGTGGATGGGCTTGACAAAGGGAAGCATGTAAATGTTCACCGTCCCGAAAGCGTCGGTCAGGGGGACAGGCTGGACCTGCCCGCTGTAGACCGGCGACATATGGATGCCGCTGGGGTCCATGAGCCGCCCGCCGAAAGCAACGCGCTCCGGGGAATCGTGGTTGCCGCTGATGACAAAGACCTGGGTTCCCAGCCGGGAGAGCCGCACCAGGAAATCGTCGAACAGCTCCACCGCCTCCGCCGGCGGCACGGATTTGTCGTAGACGTCCCCGGCAATCAGGACGGCATCCGGAGCTTCTTTCTCAACAATTTGTATTATTTCTGACAGGATATACTTTTGGTCCTCCAGCATAGAAAATTCGTTGACCCGTTTCCCAAGGTGGAGGTCCGACAGATGCAGTAATTTCATAGATCACACCTCGCTGTTTATCATTTGTCCCGCCGTCCGTTTCTGCGCCTCCTGAGCAGCTCCGATCTGCCGTTTTACCCTGCGGATGAGGGGCAGAGCCAGGAACAGCGTCAGGATGTCCGCCGCCGCCTGGACCGCCGCCACGCCGTACGCGCCGCCCCAATAGGCCATGGGGTACACGATGGGCAGGAAGCACGTCCCCTGCCGGGAGGTGGACAGCAGCACCGCGCCCTTGGCGTTGCCCAGGGCGGCGCAGAACATATTGACCACCGCCACCCAGGCGTGGACCGGCAGGGCCAGGCACTGCAGCCGGATGGACAGCGCGCCCACCATCTGCATCTCCGGGTCCGTCTCCGCAAAGAGCACAATCAGCGGCCCGGCAAACACCGCCAGCGCAAGCCCCATTGCCGCCGCGCCAATAAAGGCGGTCCGGGCGGCGAAGCGGTAGCTGTCCAGCACCCGGTCGTACCGCTCCGCCCCCCAGTTGAAGCCCGCCACCGGCTGGAACCCGGTGCCGAAGCCCAGGATGATGCCAAAGGGGAACATCATAATCTTTGTGGACACACCGATCCCCGCCAGGACGGAGTCGGAAATCGCGCCGGCAATATTGTTCAGCACAATAGCCGACACCACCGCCAGCCCGGAACGGAACATGGACGAGGACCCGACGCTGATAATCTGCACCACAATATCCCGGCTGAACTGGAAATTGCGGATGGAGAGATGCAGGAGACTGCGGCGGGTCACGTAGGGGAAAATCAGGATGGAGAAGCTGACAAGCTTGGAAATCGCGGTGGCCATGGAGGCCCCGGCCACGCCCAAATCCAGATAAAAAATAAAGATAGGGTCTAAAAAGCAGTTGAGGATGCCGCCGAAGCCCATGCCGATCATGGACAGCATGGCGCTGCCCTCCGCCCGCAGGCACTGGTTCATAACAAAGGTGGCCGCCATGAGGGGGGCCACCAGCAGGACATAGGTGGCGTATTCAACCGCGTATTGCTCGCAGGTATCGGTCGCGCCCAGGAGACGGACCATAGGGGTCATAAAGACGCTGCCCAGAATCATCACCGCCCCGCCGAAGCCCAGGGCCAGGAAAAAGGCGGTGGAGAGGACACGGCTGGCTTTTTCGTCCTTTTTCGCCCCCAGCAGCCGGGAAATATAGCTGGCCGCGCCTACAGCCAGCATAGAACCGGCCATCATGATGATCTGGTCCAGGGAGGCGTTGACGCTGACGGCGGCGGTGGCGTTGGTCCCCAGAGAGCTGACAAAAAACGTGTCCGCCAGATTGTAGATGGATGTAATCAAAAAAGCGACGATGGAAGGAACCGCCATTTTAGAAATCACCTTCGGCAGCGGTTCATTCAGCATCATCGTCTTGCGTTGGTCCTGCTTGTCCTTTTCTATACCAGCCATATCTGTATCCTCCCTGCTTTCATTTCATGTATTTTTACAGTTTCTTTATATATATAGTATAGTATCCTCCCGCAAAATACAAGCAATTTCCCATAATTCGTCATTCCACACAAATATTGCCCCGCCGTTCTTGTCTATTCTGCTGTCAAAAAAAGAGAACCGGTCTGCCTCCAGACCGGTTCTTCCCGCATTATTCGACAGCCTCCAAATACAGCTGCACAGACTGGTAATCCCCCCACAGCAGCGGGATGGGATAGCCCGCGTACATCAGGGTGTCCCCCCGGTAGAGGGTATCGGAGCCGTACAGCCCGTCGGTGCCAGTGATCCGGTACCGGCGCTGGGGGTCCAGGCCCTTCAGACGCAGGACGGTAAACGGCTGCGCCGCCCTGGCGCTGCCAGTGACCAGGGATACCAACGCCTCCCGCTGGTCCGGCGACACATGCTCCCAGGCGGTGTAGTCCTTGTCCTGGAAGGGATTGGTCAGCCGGTAGTAGTCCCCCTCTTGAATGAGGTTGTAATGGGCCTTAAAGGTTTCAATCTGACGGCGGACCGTCTTCTTCTCCTCCTCCGTACACTCCCCCAGGTCCATCTCGTAGCCGAAGGTTCCGCTCATCGCCACCACGCCGCGGGTCTCCATGGGGGTGGACCGGTGGGTCTGGCCGTTGGGTACGGCGGAGACGTGCGCGCCGATGGCGCTGATGGGGTAGCAGAAGGAGGTGCCGTACTGAATCTTCAGACGGTCAATGGCGTCGGTGTTGTCGCTGGCCCAGATCTGGGGCGTGTAGTAGAGCATTCCGGCGTCGAACCGTCCGCCGCCGCCGGCGCAGCCCTCAATAAACAGCTTCGGGTAATCCCGGCGCAGCTGCTCCAGAAAGCTGTATACGCCCAACACGTACCGGTGGAAGACTTCCCCCTGCCGTTCCGCCGGCAGAGCGGCGGACCACACATCGGTCAGGGCGCGGTTCATGTCCCACTTGATATACGAGATATCCGCGCTGTCCAGTACCCGGCGCAGGGATGCATACACATAGTCCCGTACATCCTGCCGGGTGAAATCCAACGCCAGCTGACTGCGCCCTCTGGTCTGGGGACGGCCCGGCGCGCCCAACGCCCAATCCGGATGGGCGCGGTACAGGCCGCTGTCCTCGCTGACCATCTCCGGCTCCACCCACAGGCCAAACCGCATCCCCAATGCCTGAATCCGCGGGACCAGGGCCTCCAGCCCGCCGGGGATCTTGTCCTGGTTGACCACCCAGTCCCCCAGGCCGCTGTAATCGCTGTTCCGATTGCCGAACCAGCCGTCGTCCATGACAAACAGCTCCATGCCCAGCTTGGACGCCTCCCTGGCGATTTCCACCAGCTGGTCCGCACTGAAATGGAACTCCGTGACCTCCCAGTTGTTGATGAGCACCGGACGGCGAGTTCCCGGACAGGGGTCCTGGATGAGACTGGCCCGCATAGCCCGGTGAAAGCGGTGGGTCATGGCGGCAAAGCCGTCGGGGGAGCAGATCAACGCCGCCTCCGGCGCGGTGAAGCGTTCACCGGGAGCCAGGGTCCAGCAGAAGTGGTGGGGATGGATGCCTATGAGCAGCCGGGTGTCGTTGAACTGACTGTGCTCCACCTGGGCGGTAAAGTTTCCGCTGTACAGCAGCGCCGCGCCGTAACAGAGACCGGCATCCTCCCCGGCGGAACGCTCGCAGAGCATGACAAAGGGGTTATACTGGTGGCTGGACACGCCCCGGACGCTGCCCACACTCTGGATGCCGTGGCAGACCTGCGCCCGGCTCATGTTCCGCTCCCGGACATGCCCGCCATAGAAGGTGATGAAATCCAGGTCCGTGCGGTTCAGGTTCCCGTTCAGGTCCAGGCACAGGCTCATCGCCCGGCGCAGGCGCACGGGGGCCTGTCCGCAGTTGGCGAGGACGGCGGCGCGGGTGATGAGGTCGTGCTCCTCGCACACGCCGTAGAGCAGCTCCGCCTCCACGCCGGAGCTGGGGTCCTGCAGGCGCACGGACAGGGTCTCCCAGCCCTCGCCGCCGGTGAAGGAGGGCAGGCCCTCCAGGGTATATTTGCCCGGACGAATCTCATGGCCCGCATAGCGGAAATCCAGCAGCAGGCTGCCGTCGGGCTGCTCCACCTCCGCCGCACTGGACCGGAAGTCGCCTACGCCGCAGGTGGCGTACTCCTGGGGGAGCGTATCCAGAGAATAGGTCCGGTCGATCCCCGCCTCGCGGGGGTTGGGAGAAAAGCCGCGGTCAAAATACTGGACCAGGCAGGACAGGTCGTCGTCTCCCACGCGGGGACCGTAGTAGGTATGCAGCAGTACGTTGAAGGCGTCGGCCTTCATCTGATACGTCGTACGCCGGGTGTGCAGCGTCAGCGTACGGCTGGTTTCATTGTAGAGGATCATAATGGACCTCCCGGAAATGTATTTCAGCGGCAATTGTAGGGGATTTTCTCCAAAGATGCAACAGGGAGAAGTCAATAAACTTTTGCCGGTTTTGTCCGGGCCGTTTGTATGGTCTGACGGCCCCGGACCCATCCGCCGCCTTTCGCGCTCTCCGAACCCTAATGGGACAGCCCCGGCAAACAATGTCTGTCGGGGCTGTCGGAAGGAGAAGAATGGAAGAAGCGAATTTAGTTTGGCCCGCGCATCCGCCGCAAGGGGGATCTGCCCTTATCAGGCGCAAATCCAGGTATGGAAGGGAGCGGGGAGCGCACTGGCCGCCGTCCTTACTTGCCGCCGGTACCCGCGATGCCTTCCACGAACTGCTTCTGGAAGAACAGATACAGAACCACCATCGGCAGCATAGCCAGCAGGGAGCCTGCCATCAGGACAGGGAAGTTGGTGGTGAACTGGCCCTTCAGGGTGGAAAGGCCGGAGGAAAGGGTCATCATCTTCAGGTCGGAGTTGACCACCAGGGGCCACATCAGGTCGCCGTAGGCAAACACGGCGGTGAAGATGGTCAGAGCGGCCACGGAGGTTCCCGTCAGGGGGAACATGACCTTATAGAAGGTCTGCCACTGGTTGCAGCCGTCCAGATAGGCGGCCTCGCCCACCTCGTCCGGTATGCTCATGTAGGTCTGCCGCAGGAAGAACACGCCGAAGGCGCTGACCAGGCCCGGAAAGACCAGGGCGAAAATGGTGTTGGCCATGCCCATTTTAGCGACCATCTGATACTGGGGGATAATGAAGATCTGGCTGGGCAGGGACATCTGAACCAGCACAATGCCGAACAGGAGGTTCTTGCCTCTGAACTTCAGCTTAGCGAAGGCATAGCCCGCCATGGAGCTGAAGAGAACCGCGCAGACAACCCGGAAAAAGACCATCAGGATGGTGTTGATGTACAGGTTGGCGAAGGGGAGGCTGGCAATGGCGTCGGAGAAATTGTCCAGGGTGAACTGCTTGGGGAGAATGGTGGGAGGAATCTGCATACTCTCCGGGACGGTCTTGGAGCTGGTGAGGATCATCCACACAAAGGGGAAGATCATAATCACTGCGCCCAGGACCAGGAAGAAGTATGTGATAAACTTGTTGATTGCATAGGAGCGTCTCAAAGAATCTGTACTTTTCATGCCGGTTCCTCCTTAAATATCGTATGTGACCCACTTCTTCTGACCCATGAACTGGACCAGCGTCACAAGCAGAATCAGGCCGACGGTCCAGATGACGATGGCGGAACCATAGCCGCGGCTTCCGGACACGAAGGACGAGCGATAGAACAGGTACATCAAGCTCTGCATATCGGTCAGTGCGGGGTTGGTCTCGTCTGCCATCATGTAGATGAGGTCGTAGATTTTCATGGAGGCCATCAGGCGCATGATGAGGACGGAGAACATGGTGGGGGAGACCATGGGCAGGGTGATGGTGAAGAACTGACGGATTTTGCCTGCGCCGTCGATGCTGTTGGCCTCATAGAGGGTCTTGGGGATGTTCTGGAGACCGGCCAGCAGCAGCACCGCGTCATAACCCACGCTGCTCCACACGGACACAATCGCCACCGCCAGCACAGCCGTCTTCGGGTCGGTGATCCACTGGATCTTCTGGCCCAGCATCTGGTTGAGGATGCCGTACTCGCCGTTGAAAATCCAACGCCACACCATAGCCACGGCGGCGGGAGCGCAGACCAAGGGGAGGAAGAAGATGGTGCGGAAGCCGCCCTTGAACTTCACCTTGGCGTTGAGGAGCATGGCCACAAAGAGGGCCAGGACAATGCCCACAGGCACGGTCAGGATACAGAAGTAGACGGTATTCCAGGTTGCTTTCCAGAACTCGGTGTTGCCGAACATGTCCACATAGTTTTTCAGGCCGATGAATTTATAGTGGCCGAAGCCCAGGTGCTCGCAGAAGCTGGCGTACAGCGTCTGCACAAAGGGCCACAGGTTCAGGACCACTAGGCCGATGATGGTCGGAGCCACCATGAACCAGCCCCAGTTTTCTTCCCGCCGGGCGGCGGCGGACAGTTTTGTCTTATTCAAGAAAATACCTCCCCTCACTCAGTTGTCACATAGCTGTCTGCAATTTCCTGCATACGGGCCAGGGTGCTGTCGATATCCTCGCCCTTGTAGATCTTGACCATCTCGTCGGCCACAAGGGGCTTCCACTTGCGGCGGGAGGGGTTGTTGATGTACTTGACGGCGTAATCGAACTGATCGTAGCACACGCCCACATCCAGCATGTAATCAAAGGATTCATAGGCGGTGGACCAGGTTTCCTCCAGGCCCAGATACGCGGGGATGGCTGCGCCGGACTCGCCCTGAATGCGCTGTCCCTCTTCGCTGCCGAAGAAGCGGAGCACATCCTTGACCTGCTCCAGCTGCTTGCCCTTTGCGGCGGTGGAGTAGCACAGGCCGTTGGAGATGGTTCCCCGTCCGTCGCCGCTGGCGGGATTGGGGCATTTCGGCAGGGGCGCGATGTCCCACTTGCCCACCATCTCAGGATAGTTCTGCATCTCGGCCAGCAGGTTCCAGCTGCCCTCCAGGAACATGCAGCCCACCTCGGAGAAGAAGGCGGTGCCGGGGCTGGTCTCCGTAAAGTAGGTCTGGTCGGGGCACCACTCGTTTTGCTGGATGCCTACATAGAATTTGATGGCGTCTGCCGTGGCGGGGTTGGTGTATCCGGCATAGACGTTATTCTCGTCCAGTATGTAGCCGCCGTTCTGGTAGACGAAGTTCCAGTAGCCCAGCTGCTCGTCGTTGTAGGCCAGGTAGCCGTATTTTCCGGTGGCGTCGTAGACCTTCTGGGAGGCGTCCATCATGTCGTCCCAGGTCCAGGTGTCGTCGGGGTAGGCGACGCCTGCGGCATCAAACATCTCCTTGTTGTAGACCAGGACCACGTTGTCCTTATCCTTGGGCACGCCGTAAATGCGGCCAT
Organism: Oscillospiraceae bacterium; assembly: GCA_022800665.1. Classification (GTDB taxonomy): domain Bacteria; phylum Bacillota; class Clostridia; order Oscillospirales; family Oscillospiraceae; genus Pelethomonas. The sequence goes on along the minus strand of JAAWQS010000003.1, from coordinate 23,980 downwards.
CGCTGCCGCTGGCGTTGGCGATGGAGACATCCGAGAAGTGGTTGGCATAGTAATTGGGGTCCTCATCTGCATAGAGGTCCGTCAGGTCTGCCAGAATGCCGAAGTCGGCATAATAGAGAATCTGATCCGTGTGCATCCAATAGATGTCTGGCATGGTGTTGCTTTCCGCAGCCGCCTCCAGCTTGGTCCAGTATTCGCTCCAGCTTGTGACCTGTACGTCAATGACTACATCGGGATGCTGGGCTGTGTAGGCGTCACACATCGCCTGCATACCGTCGCGCTGGAAGACGTCCCAGATCTGGAAGCTCAGGTGGGTTTTGCCATCTGCGGAGCCGCCGCATCCGGTGACTGACAGCAGCAGAGCCAGCGCCAGGGCCGCCGCTATCATACGGGGTAATTTTCTCATAACTCCACTCCTTTTTCATTTTTTCGTGTCTTTTGGCCTCCTTCGGCCCTGCACGATTTGCATTACTATAATACGCGGAGGGTATATATGTAAATGCGTATTTTTGTGCAAAATATTCACAGATTGTTAAAATGTCCAATTTCAGTGATATCATCTCGCATTTTTGTATATTTCCAATCAATTTCGTTATAATTGTCAGATTTGTACCCCTTCTTTTTGTACAATATACCCGAAAAGCAGGTCTGGCGTTCTGGAAACGGGTCCTGCCGCCGGTACACAGACGCTTCCAAAATATGTAAGAATGCGCTTTTTATAAAATAAATTTCCCCAATAGGCCCGGACTGGAGTTGAAATTTCAGAATAGGTATGATACACTGTCGCACAGCGAAAAAAACGCCGCCCCGGAGCGGCGGAAGGGAGGCCTGTTATGGGGTGGAACAAGGAAGAAGAGGTAGAGCGGAACCCGGAGCGGGAGACCATGTGTCCCAGCCCCCGGCGGTTCTGGGAAATTCTGAAGACGGAGTGCGCCGGGCTGCTGGTGGTGAACGCGCTGTTTGTGGCCGTCTGCATTCCGGTGGCGACCATACCGGCGGCGGTCTTCGCCCTGAACCGGACCGTCCGGGAGGCGTTGGACGACAAGCCGGTGCGGGCCGGGGATTTCCTGCGCCACTTTCAGGAGCGATGGGGCGCGGCCTGGGGCGCGTTCCTGCTGACGGCGTTCCCACTGTCCGCCGCCGGGTACGGGGCGCGGTTCTACATCGGCTTCGCCGGGGAAAACTGGCTGTTCTACCTGCCCTTCATGCTCTGCGCCACGGTCTTCATCATCGTGCTGCTCTCATCGGTCTACCTCTACCGCCTGCTGGCAAACGGACGGAGCCTGTCGCGGGAGACGGTGCGTCTGGCGGTACTGCTGAGCATCGGACGGCCTATGCGGGCGGTGTTGGCGGCGGCGTGGTACTGGACGCCGCCGCTGATCGGACTGCTGTGGTTCCCCCTCAGCCTGGCGTTCATGCTGCTGGTCGGATTCTCCATCCCCTGCCTGCTGGGGAATCTGGTATTGCGGAAGGTGCTCATCTTGGATGAGGAGATTATAGAAAAATAGGAGGATGATTTCCATGCAGTCTTATACGGATGCTGCCATCAGCCAGACGCTGGCCCTGCTGGCGATTGACAGCCCTACCGGCTATACGGCCAATGCAGCCGCGTACACAGCGGCGGAGTATGAAAAATTGGGGTTCCGCCCCCAGCGCACCGTGAAAGGCGGCGTGCTGGTCTGTCTGAACCCGGAGGCCCCGGAGGAAAACGCCCTGCTCCTCCAGGCTCATCTGGACACCCTGGGCGGCATTGTGGCGGAAATCATGCCCAATGGCCGCCTGCGGCTGAGCAATCTGGGCGGACTGGCCGCTGTCAATGCGGAGTGCGAGAACGTGCGGGTCGTCACCCGGAGCGGAAAGAGCTATACCGGCGTTTTCCAGCTGAAAAACGCCTCCGTCCATGTCAACCCCCACTATCGGGATACCAAGCGGGATTTTGACGTGATGGAGGTCCTGCTGGACGAGGAGGCGGACACAAAGGAGGCGGTGGAGGCCCTGGGGATTATGAACGGGGATATTGTCTGCTTCGACCCCCGCACCATGGTCACATCCTCCGGCTACATCAAAAGCCGCTTCCTGGACGACAAGCTGTGCGCGGGCATCCTGCTGGCCCAGGCCCAGGCGGCGGCGGAGAAAGCCGTAACCCTGCGCCGGCGGGTGTGGCACCATCTGACCGTCTTTGAGGAGGTGGGGCATGGCGCCGCGGCCTCTGTCCCCGCCGGCGTTACAGAGGCCATCTCTCTGGACATGGGCTGCGTGGGCGACGGGCTGGCGTGCCGGGAAACGCAGGTCTCCATCTGCGCCAAGGATAAAAAAGGTCCGTACAACTATGAGGTGGTCAGCGCGCTGATCGAGGCGGCGCGCCGGGGCGGCGCGGACTTTGCGGTGGACGTCTACCCAATGTACGGCTCGGATGTGGACGTATCCCTCAGCGCCGGACACGACCTGCGCCACGGACTCTGCGGTCCCGGCGTCTATGCGTCCCACGGCTATGAGCGGACCCATCGGAAAGGGGTGGAGAATACCATCCGCCTCCTGAACGCCTATCTCGGCTGACCAACCGGACAGCCGTATAGCAGCAGAATCCCAGGCGGGTGTCTTTGGAAAAAGCCGCCCGCCTGTTTTTATCAGAAAAATTATTGACAAACGATAATTTGTGTGATATGCTCTCCCTATAATTATCGTAAAACAATAATCAAAGGAGGAACGCGCCGTGAAAGCCAAACGAATGGGCCTCGCCGCCGGACTGACCCTGGCGGTGTTCCTGACCCTCCTGCTCCACACCGGACTGTTCACCCAATTCGGCCAGTGGCTGCGCACCCTGTCCCTCTCCGGGCGCGGCGGGAACGCCGGGGCCTGGACCATCGTACTGCTGCTGTCCGCCCTGCCCGGACTGGGACTGCTACGGCGGGGACGGTGCGGGTGGGACTGGCTGCTGCTTCTGGGCTCCCTGCAAATCCTGGCGGGACTGTACTTTCTGGTCAACCCTGGCCTGCTGAGTACAGGCCAGGACCTTGCGCCCTTGTGGAGCCTTGCCGCCGCCGGCGGCACAGCCGCCACCCTGCTGGCGTGGGCCGTGCTGCGGGGCCTGGACCGGCTGGGGAAAACCGCCGTCCTGGGCGACACCCTGGCGTCCCTTCTCAACGGCGCGGGCTGTCTGCTGCCGTGCCTGATTGTCTGGAACCACGCCGCCGCCCTGGTACAGACCGTTCGCCAGGTCGCGGAGGGCAACACCGCCATCCCGAACCAGCAGCTCTTCCCCACCTATGCCTCCCTGACGCTGCTGGCAGTCTTCGGGATGCTCCCCGCGCTGCTGGGCTGCCTGGTACTGCTGTGGGGCGGGGACCTGGCCCGCGCCATGGAGGCCGATCCCTTCGGTGCGGAGACGGTACGGCTGGCGGAAAAGCTCAGTCTCTGGTGCGCCAGAACCGCCGCCGCTTCCGTGCTTACCTGCGTGGCGGGGAACGCCTTCCAGATGCTGTTTTTCTCGTCCCTGCAGCATATTTCCTCCACCGTCTCCTTCCCAGCCGCCACGGTATTGCTGTCGGCTGCGCTGGGACTGCTCTGCCGCTATATACAGGGGGCCAAGGCTGTCAGCGACGACAACGAGAGCATCATTTGAGGCGGCGGTTATGGCAATCATTGTGACATTGAACGAGGTCCTCAAGCAGCGGGGCGTCACCGGCAAGGAGCTGTGCGCCAAGGTCGGCATCACGGAGGCCAATCTCTCCATCCTCCGCTCCGGCAAGGCCAACGGCGTCCGGTTCCATACCATCAATAAAATCTGTTACTATATGGAGTGCGATGTGGGGGATATCCTGCATTTTGACGGGAGATTGGAGGAATCTGAAGATGAGATGTAAACTTGCTCTGCTCCTGGCGGCGCTGCTGGCGGTTCTCAGCGGCTGCTCCCTGGCCCAGCCGGAGGAGGGGAATGGGGACCGCTTTGCCGGATTTTTCGTGGTCTATGATTCCATGGACGCAGTCCGGGACAGCTTTGAAAACAATCCGAATCTGACCACCTACGGCACAGATACACTGCGTACGCAATACGGCACATACAGCCTTCCCCAGGAGATCGTGGTTGGGGAAAAGCAAAAAGACGGGCAGTACAGCTTCGGCATGGAGGGCCGCAGTCTGTTTCTGATCCACGGCAGCGACCCGAACGGACCGCAGATTTTTTCGGAAACCATATCCGATATGGCAAATCTCCAGTTTGAGTGTCAAGACAGCGAAAACGAAACCGCCAACATCATCAGCGGTACCCTCTATATCGGCCCGCCGTTGGACGCAGGACCGGAGTGGGACCAATTTACGGACAGCGGCTATTTGACCTTTTACCGGGTCTATGAGACTTCGGAGGGTATGGTGTACCTGAAAAACAGCGGCAACGGTTCGGTGGGACTTGGCTCATACTACGAAACGCACACATATGCATCGGCGTTAGCGGGTAAGAAAGCCTCTGAAACAATTAAGGTGACAGTCAATATGGAGTACAAGCCCCGTCTGGAGAAGCTGACGGTGTCCCAATTCGACGGGAACAACATGCTTTTGCAGTCCGACGAACTGGCCCTGCGGGAGGAACTGCCGGAACTGGAGTGCCTGCCCGATACGGCGTGGGTGCTGGTGGAGGAAAAGAGCAGGGACGGGACCGTCCGCACAGCCTACAGTCCCCCGGACAGCGGGGAGGAATCCTGGCACACGGTGGTCCTCCTGGATGACAGCGGCCTGGGAAAAGCGGCGGATCTGTTCATCCGCTTTGCCCATACAGAAGAGGACCGGCAGGGGGGATAACCCTCCGCCGGTCCTCTTTTTTATGCGCTGGTCCTCACGCCATTTTCTCTTTGATGTGGGACAACCGCTCCAATGCGTCATACAGCGTCTCGTCCTTCTTGGCGAAGTGCACCCGGACGATATCGTTGACGTCCTCCTTGAAGAACGACGTTCCCGGCACGCAGGCCACGCCCACCTTCCGGGCCATCTCCTCGCAGAACTCCACGTCGCTCTGTCCCTTCTTCAGATACGGTCCGATGTTGGCCAGCACGAAATACGCGCCCTGGGGATCGGTGAAGGGGATGCCGATGTTCTTCAGACCGTCGGTAAACAGTTTTTTCATGTGGGCGTAATGCGCTCCGAACTCCTCGTAATAGCTGTCCGGCATATCCAGACCCACAATCGCCGCTTCCATCAGCGGGGAGGGCGCACCCACGGTGTTGAAGTCGTGGTACTGCTTGATCCGCTCCATAATCGGCTCCGGGGCAATGGCGTAGCCCAGCCGCCAGCCGGTGACGGAATACGTCTTGGAGAGGCTGGAACAGCTGACGGTCCGCTCCCACATGCCGGGCAGGCTGTTCATGTAGGTGTGCTGGTTGCCGTCGTAGAGGATGTGCTCGTAGACCTCGTCCATGATGGCATACACGTCGTACTTGATGCACAGGTCCGCAATCAGCTTCAGCTCGTCGCGGGTGAACACCTTGCCGCTGGGGTTGGAGGGGTTGCAGATCAGAATCGCCTTCGCACCCTGGCGGAAAGCGTCCTCCAGCACATTGGGGTCAAAATGGAACGCAGGGGGAACCAAGGGGACGAAAACCGCCTCGCAGTCCGCCATGATCGCCTGGGCGTGGTAGTTCTCAAAGTAGGGAGAGAACATGATGATCTTGTCACCGGGATTGGTGAGGGCAAAGATGGTGTCCACCATGGCCTCCGTGGACCCGATGGTCACAACAATCTCCCGGTCCGGGTCCAGGGTGCGGCCCATGAATCTGCCGCATTTCCGGGCCAGGGCGGCGCGGAAGTTGGGCGCGCCCATGGTGATAGGGTACTGATGGGGACCCGCGTGGCTGACCTCGGCCAGCCGGTCCATCATCGCCTTGGGCGGGTCGAAGTCCGGAAATCCCTGGGCCAGATTGATGGCCCCCACGTCAATGGCAATCCGGGTCATCCGGCGGATGACGGAGTCCGTAAACAGCTTGTTCCTTCTGCTCATTTCCTGCATGGTACTTCTCTTCCTTTTCCTTGTTTAGAATATTAGGGGGTCAGCTGATATTTTTCAGCACATCCTCCAGGCGTTCGGCGTCTCCCACCCGGAAGACCATGTACGCCAGACCGTTTCTCTGCCCCTGAAAAGCGGAGTACATATACTCGATATCAATGCCCGCCTCCGCCACAGCGGACAGTAGCTCGTTCAGCCCGCCGGGACGGTCCGGCACCGTGGCCTCCACCACCGGCGTCAGGCGCAGGATAAAGCCCTTTTCCTGCAAAATCCGCATGGCCCGCTGGGGGGTCGCCACGATCAGGCGGGCAATGCCGTAATCGGCGGTCTCAGCGATATTGATTGCCTGCATGTCGATCTCATTTTCCGCCAGGACCCTGGTCACGTCCAGCAGCTGTCCGGCGCGGTTCTCCAGAAACACAGAAATCTGTTGAATAATCATAGCGGTTCTCCTCTTAATTCTCTTGAATTTGAATCCTCTTAAATTTTCCGTTTGTCAATCACACGTACGGCCTTGCCCTCGCTGCGGGTGATGGATTTGGGGGCCACCAGGCGGACTCTGGCGTAAATTCCCAGCATGGCCTTCAGCGCGGCCACCAGGCCCTTCTCCATTTCGCTGACCCGGCCCAGGCTGTCGGAGAAGATCTCCGGTGTCATCTCCACCATGACCTCCAGGGTATCGGAGTTGTTGACCCGGTCAACGATAATCTGATAGTTGGCGGGATAGCCCTGCTCCAGCAGTACCGTCTCAATCTGGGACGGGAACACGTTCACACCCTTGACAATCAGCATATCGTCACTGCGGCCCATGGGTTTGCACATTTTCACATGGGTGCGGCCACAGGAGCATTTCTCCCTGGTGAGCACGCAGATATCCCGCGTGCGGTAGCGCAGGAGGGGGAACGCCTCCTTGGTGATGGAGGAAAATACCAGCTCCCCTTTGCTGCCCTCCGGCAGGACCTCGCCGGTGTCGGGATCAATGATCTCGGCAATAAAGTGGTCCTCGTTGACGTGCATACCGGTCTGGGCGGAGCATTCGAAGCTGACGCCCGGACCGCTGGTCTCGGTGAGGCCGTAGATATCGTAGGCTTTGATGCCCAGCTTGTTCTGGATATCCTGGCGCATCTCCTCGCTCCACGCCTCCGCGCCGAAGATACCGGCTTTCAGCTTGATCTGATCCCGCAGGCCCCGCTCCTGGATGCTCTCCGCCAGATAGGCGGCGTAGGAGGGGGTGCAGCAGAGGATGGTCGCGCCCAGGTCCACCATGAACTGGAGCTGCCGGTCCGTATTGCCGGAGGACATGGGGATGGTCAGACAGCCCACCCGGTGGCTGCCGCCGTTGAGACCGGGGCCGCCGGTAAAGAGGCCATAGCCGTAGCTCACATGGCACACGTCGTCCGCCGTACCGCCGGCGGCGACAATGGCTCTGGCGCAGCAGTCCTCCCACAGGTCCAGGTCGTGCTGGGTATAGAAGGCCACGACCCGCCGTCCGGTGGTGCCGGAGGTGGACTGGATGCGGACGCAGTCCCGCATGGGCGCGGCCAGCAGGCCGTAGGGGTAGGCGTCCCGCAGGTCGTCTTTGGTCAGGAAGGGCAGCTTGTGCAGGTCTGCCACGCTCTGGACATCGCCGGGGGCCACGCCCTTCTCCTCCATTTTCTTGCGGTAGTAGGGTACGTTGTCCCACACATGCCGCACCTGCTTGACCAAGCGTTCATTCTGCCACGCCAGGATCTGCTCCTGGGAGGCGCACTCGATTTCCGGTTGATAGTAATGCTCCATAGAAACGGGCTCCTTCTGTTTATGTTTATGCACTTCATATGCATTTCCTGTCCGATCAGGCGGCCTGCCGCCCCAGGGGGGACATCACGCCGCCGGCGCCGGGTCCCGGCACAGCAGCAGGTATACGCTCATCACCAGCGCGCACCCGGCAAAAAGCAGGATGCGGGCCGGATTGCCGTCCGCTATGGACATCAGGCACAGCACCACCGTCATGTCGCCTGCGAAAACAAAGCCCCGCGGACTGCTGTCCTTCCGCAGAAAGCCCGCCAGCTGGGAAAAGGAGCAGGCAATCATCGCCGCCGTCAGGACCGGCAGGTAGTACCGTGCAAAGACCGGGTCGTCCTCCACGGGGATATACACCGTCAGCACAAAGAACACCGCAAAGAGCATGGACGGCAGGAGCGGGACCACCGACAGCTCCTCTCCGGCCCGCGCCTTGCGGTTGAGCAGCAGGAGGCCCGCTCCCGCCGCCGCCGCCAGCGCGCCCGCCACGCCCGCCGCCAGCGCCCCCTGCTGAAAGCCCTCCAGGGCCAGCAGCGCGCCGCCCGCCGCCAGCAGCAGGCTGCCCAGCACCACTGCCGGCAGCTCCTTTTCCGGGGGCGCGAACAGGACGCTGAAGTCCGTTTTTTCTTTGGGACTCCGGAAAAAGAGGATCAGCTCGCCCACGGCGCAGATGGCAAGAAAGATCAGGCACACCCTTCCGTGCATGGAGGGGACGGACAGTCCCGTAACCGGGTCAAACCCGCTCCGGTTCTGGGTCAGCCGCATCAGCATCAGTCCGATTCCCAGGCACCAGAGGCGTCCAACACGCAGGAAAAGATTTTTCATACACCATACGTCCTTTCACAAGGGGATTTTTTGTCAATATGCAGTATAGCACAACCGCCGCCGTTTGTCATCATTTTTTGGACAAGCGGCACATAAACTGTCTCCAAAGGGGAGGATACGCCAATGGGAAAATACATCGGATTTTCGTTTCTTTTAATTTTTCTGCTCTTTTTTTTGCCCTTTCTGTGGGGCGAACCGGCGAAATCCCCGCCTCCGGACCCGCCGGCCACGGACGAGCCGGCAGCCCAGCCCCCGCCGGAGCCCCAGGTCAGGCTGGACGCCGGGTCCACCCTCAACGTCCTGGCGGGGGGCCAGCTGCAGGCCATGGATATGGAGACCTACCTGCTGGGGGTCGTCCGGGCGGAGATGCCCGCGTCCTTTGAGCTGGAGGCTCTGAAGGCCCAAGCGGTTGCCGCCCGGACCTACACCCTGCATAAAATATGCGGCGGCGGCAGCTCCAACCACCCGGAGGCGGATGCCTGCGACGACATCAGCTGCTGTCAGGCGTTCCGGACCCGCGAGGAGGCGGCGCAGCTCTGGGGAGAGAACGCCCAGGCGTACGAGGAAAAAATCCGCCTGGCCGTCACGGAGACCGACGGGGAGTGCATTCTCTACGAGGGCCAGCCGGTACTGGCGGTCTTCCACTCCTCCTCCTCCGGCGCGACCCAGGACGCATCTGCCGTCTGGAGCAGCAGCGTCCCGTACCTGCAGAGCGTACAGACGCCGGAGAGCGGCGAGACAGTACCCAATTACCACACCACAGCCCAATTTTCTGCCGCAGAGCTGAAAAACCGTCTGCAGGAGGCCCTGCCGGAAGCAAAGCTGGACGGCAGGGCTTCCAACTGGTTCACCAACATCCGCCAGCAGCCCAACGGGACCGTGACCTCCCTGTCCGTAGGGGGCGTGGCTGTCAGCGGCACACAGCTGCGGGGCATTCTGGACCTGCGGAGCGCCTGCTTCACCATCTCCTTTGACGGGGATGCGGTGCTCTTTTCCGTCACTGGCTACGGCCACGGAGTGGGCATGAGCCAATACGGGGCCAATGTTCTGGCGGCGGGCGGGATGTCCTACCGGGACATCCTGGCCTGGTATTACACCGGTACGGCGGTGGGGACCTATCAGCGCACGTAAAACCCGGCAGCCGGGGCATACTAGGGGCGGGAGGTGAAGCCTATGCGGAAAAATCACGTGAGCGAGCCGCCGGAGCGGAAGCCCGGCTGGCCGGAGGGCGACGACGACGTCATCAACAAATACGGCACCTATCTGGTCCAGCGCACCAACGGGATGGAAAATCCCTACCCCATGATTGCCCAGGGGCTGTCCCGGCAGGATGCGGAAACCCAGCTGCGGGAAGCGGAGCAGTGGCGGTCAAAAGAGGAGTAGCCTATTCCTCCAGGGCCTCCAGGAACGCGCCGGAGGAGAGAATCTCCGCCCCCACGTTGGCCATGTCCAGCATATTGGCCTGCTGGATGGCGTCCGTGTTGGACGAGCAGCAGTCGTCCAGGACCACCACATGATAGTCCAGGGAGATGGCGTCATAGCAGGTTGTGCGGATGCAGTTGGGGGTGGTGGTGCCGGTGAGGACCACCGTGTCCACGCACAGCCGCCGGAGCAGCAGGTCCAGGGACGTCTGGAAAAAGGCGGAATAGCGGGGCTTGATGATCTCGTAGTCACCGTCTTCCCGGCCAAATTCCGGCGGGTTTTCCACAGACAGCGGACCTGTACTGCCAAGGGTCAGGGGCTTGCCGCCCCTGGCCCACAGCTGGCGGCGGGTCAACTCCACATCGCTGCCGTCGGCCCGGTAGCGCCGGTTGACAAAAATCACCGGCAGCCCGGCGTTCCGGCAGGCGGAGATGGTCCGGGCGCAGGCGGGTACCGTGGGCAGTGCGCCGCGGATGCACAGGGGCGATTCCGGATTGAGGAATCCGTTCTGCATGTCAATAATCAATAGGGCTTGTTTCATGGTCGGACCTCCATTCTGATTCAGTCCCCTATTCTACCACAAGCCCGGCGGAAAATCCACCGCAATTTCGTTTTTCGTCCCAAAAGGAAAAGCCGGGGAGCGGACTCCCCGGCGCTGCTGTTCTGATTACTCCATCCGCTCCATATACGCCATGCCCAGCGCACCGGGACCGATATGGGCGCCGATGGTAGGACCGACCGAGCTGTAGTGCAGCCGCAGGGGCAGCATATTCTGCTCCTTGAGCTTCGGCAGCAGCAGCTCCTCCCGGCTCTTGTCGTCGGAATAGAGGAAATAGGAGGGGTAGGCGTCGTCAATAGGGTGGTCGGCCAGATGCTTAATCATCTGCCTGACCGCCGCCGCCGTACCCAAGGCCTTGCCGGTTATGGCGACCTTGCCGTCCCGGACCGCAATCACCGGCTTGAGCCGGGCCATCGTCCCCAGACCCGCCTGCAGTCCGGTGAGCCGTCCGCCCCGGCGGAGATATTCCAGGGTATCAATGACCGCGAAAATCCGGACCCGGTCCTTGATCCGCTCCACCGCCTCCGCAATCTCCGGCGCAGGCAGGCCGCTGTCCCGCAGCTTGCAGGCGTAGTTGACCAGAATCTGGATGCCCGCTGTGGCGGTCATGCTGTCAACAATGTAAATGGGGTCATAGCCGCACATCTCCTTGGCAATCAGTGCGCTCTGGAGGGTGCCGCTGAGGGCGCTGGAGAGGAGTATCGCCACGGCCGGTTCCTTTGCGGCCTTGGCCTTCTCGAAGACCCGGAGAAAATCCGCCGGCGTGGGCTGGGAGGTGGAGGGGTTCTCCTTCCGCTCCTGGAGGAGCCGGTAGAAGAGATCGTGGGTGATGGATTTGCCGTCCAGAAAGGACGCGCCGCCAAACTGGATGGACATGGAGACTACGCTCACACCGCGGCGTTTGGCTGCGGCCAACTCAAAATCAGCGGAAGAATCCGTAATAATGCGAATGCCCATTTCTTATGCCTCCTGTTTTCATTTTTCTGTGAAACTGTTCCTGTACCATGTGAACATTACAGCAATTGCAACGGCTTGTCAAGTAGAATAGGAGCCATAAAACCAGAAAAGCTTTTCCGGTTCCTAGTGCCAAACGCACAAAATATGTAGGAGCGCCGCCGGCAGCCCAATGGAGCTGCCAAAAATCCACGCTTTTGGCAGCCCCACTGTTGACTCAGCGCCGGTTCTGATTCTGGTTCTGGTTATTGTTCTGATTGTTGTTCTGGTTCTGATTCTGGCTGTTCTGATTCTGGTTCTGGTTCCGGCTGTTGTTTTGATTCTGATTCTGATTGCTCATCACACGGAAACCTCCTTTCCAATAGCGGTACGCCCCTATTATGGACCGGAGGAGAGCGGTTTATACAAAAATTTTGTCCCGCCGCCGGAATATTTTCCTGTTGCATAAATTTGCATCATCCGCTAAACTATTCTATAACAAAAAAACAGGTGGTGAACGCAATGGAACGGTTAGACAAACTGCTGGCCTCCACGGGCCGCTGGTCCAGACGGGAGGCAAAGGCATTGATTCAGGCGGGCCGGGTCCTGGTGGACGGAATGCCTGCCAAGCGCGGAGAGGACAAGGCGGACCCGTCTGTCAGCCGCATTCTGGTGGACGGAGCGGTCCTGGACTGGCAGGCACACACCTATATTATGCTCAGCAAGCCCGCCGGCCTGCTGACCGCCACTGAGGATGCACGGCAGAAAACCGTCCTGGACCTCCTGCCGGACGGCCTGCGGCGGAAGGGACTGTTTCCTGTGGGCCGTCTGGACAAGGACACCGAGGGCCTGCTGCTGCTGACAGACGACGGCGAACTGGCCCACCGGCTGCTGTCCCCCAAAAAGCATGTGGACAAGGTCTACTATGCCCGCCTGGACCAGCCCCTGGGACCGGAGGACTGCGCCGCCTTTGCCGCCGGCATCACGCTGGCCGGCGGCGACGTATGCCGTCCGGCAGACCTGCGGCTGCTGGGGGACGGACGGGAGGTCCTCATTACCCTGCGGGAAGGGAAGTTCCACCAGGTCAAACGCATGGCCGCCAGCAGAGGCGCAGCGGTACTCTACCTGAAGCGGATTTCCATGGGGCCGCTGACCCTGGACGAGGCCTTGCTTCCCGGCGGCTTTCGTCCCCTAACCCCTGAAGAAGTTGCAAAAATTGGTGGAATTACCTGAAAAATCCAGGAACTTACAAATCAGCCAAAAAGGAACAATATTTTTTGTGGAAAAAAGAAAAAATCTCTTGCAATATGTCGAAAGAAACAGTATAATACGATAAGAACCTGACATGTTGTACAAAGACTTTCGATAATTATGGGCCGATGGAGGGGAGAATTCATATGTCTGGAAGGATGTTTCAGAACGTGGTCCTGCAAATCAAGGACGCCACCGACCGGGTTGTGGGTGTGATCGACGCGGAAGGTACTGTGATTTCTTGCAGCGATTTGGGGCTGATCGGTATCAAATGGCCGGAATATGTGGAACACGTCAACCGCGCCGACGGCGCGATTACCGCCTTGGACGGCAGGACCTTCCATGCCCTGAGCGGTTGGGGTTCCCACTTTGATTACGCCGTGTTTACTATGGGCGACGATGAGGTCAGCTATACCGTGTGTTCCATGGCCAGCGTGGCGCTGAACGGAGCGAAAAGCTACTACGAGGAAAAACACGACAGAGGCTCCTTTATTAAAAATATTATTTCCGATAATATCATGCTCAGCGATATCTATATGCGGGCAAAAGAACTCCATGTGGCCCCGGAAGTGCCCCGCAGCGTGTTTGTTATCCGGCAGTTGGAAAACGGCGACTCCGCTATGATGGACATGGTGCAGGGCCTGTTCCCAGACCGGCAGAACGATTTCGTCCTCAGCGTGGGCGACAGCGATGTGGCCCTCATCCATCAGCTGCCGGAAAACGGCGGCGAGAAGGAGATCCAGCGGGTCGCCTCTATGCTGGAGGAGACCCTGCGGGTGGGCGGCGACGGCCATGTGGTCATCGGTATCGGCACCGTAGCCCAGCACCTGCGGGAGCTGGCCAAGAGCTACAAGGAGGCTTTGATCGCCATTGAAGTGGGCAAGGTCTTTGATACGGAAAAATACATCATCAGTTATGAGAGCCTGGGCATTGGACGGCTGATCTATCAGCTGCCGACAACTCTGTGCGAAATGTTCCTAGTGGAGGTGTTCAAGAAAAATCCGATTGACTCACTGGATCAGGAGACATTGTTTACGATTCATAAATTCTTTGAGAATAACCTGAATGTGTCTGAGACCGCCCGGAAGCTCTTCGTCCATCGGAATACTTTGGTATACCGGCTGGAAAAGATCAAGAAGCTGACTGGACTGGATTTGCGGGAATTTGATGACGCAATCACTTTTAAGGTAGCGTTGATGGTTAAGAAGTATCTGACCAGCAGAGGGATTGACGCTTGAATGTGTGACCGCCGGAGGCTGTGCGCCTCCGGCGGCATTCTATGCTTTGTTGGAGATTTTCTATGGGCAGAAGCCCTCGTACTCCGGCCAAACTACAAATTTCTCATCCGATCAAATATCTGTCCGTCGACTGCTCCTTAAAGATGCGCACTTCTTGGTTCCTTCTTTCTCCGGCCCATAGCTATCTCTTCACCGGCAGACAGATCAGCCTTTCTTTTCCGTACCGGTCCCGGACCGCCACCACATCCATTTCAATTCCATACGCCCGCTCCAGCGCGTCGGGTACCAGCACATCACGGGGCGTCCCAAATGCCTCCGCCCTGCCATCCCGCATCAGCAGCGCCTTGTGCCCGATGGACGCTGGGTGTTCTGGACTGTGGGTGGACATGACGACGCAGCGCCCGTTTCCGGCCAGCTCCCCGGCTGCTTCCAACAGCAGCTGCTGGTTGGCATAATCTAAATTGGCCGCTGGTTCGTCCATCAAAAAAATTTTTGCCGCTTGGCACACAGCCCTGGCAATCAGAACCAACTGCCGCTGGCCCCCGCTGAGAGAAGTGTACTTTCGGTTGGCCAGGGGAGCCGCGCGGAGCTTCTCCAGGGCGGCGAAGGCCGCGTCCCGGTCCACGGCCTTCGGGGCGTCAAAGGCCGAAAAGTGGGAAGCCCGTCCCATCATGACAATCTCCAGCACCGTGTACTCGAAAACCGGCGCGTGGGCCTGGGGAATATACGCCGCCAGATTTGCCAGCTCCCTGGGGGTAAGACCGGAGGTCTCCCGGCCATCCATCCGGATGCTGCCGCCGCTGACGGGCAGCGTCCCCAGAAGCAGACGGAACAGAGTGGTCTTCCCGCAGCCGTTGGGACCCACCAGACATAGGATTTCTCCTGCGCCGGCGCAGCAGCTGATGCCATGGATGACATCCCTGCCGCCGTACCCGCCGGAGAGGTCCTGGATTTCTAAAAGCATGTTACCCCTCCTTTCGCCTGACGGTGAGGTACAGAAAAAACGGAACGCCCAGTATGCTGGTCACAACGCCCAGAGGCAGCTCCAGGGACAAAAGGGAACGAGCAATGCTGTCAATCAGCACCAGATACGCCGCGCCCAGCATCGCACCGGCAGGGATCAGCCGCCGGTAATCCGCCCCGGCCAAAGCGCGAGTCATGTGGGGAACCATCAGCCCCACCCAGCCGATCAGTCCGCCCAGGCATACGGCGGCTGCGCTGAGCAGGGTGGCGGCGGCAATGAAGAGCAGGCGGGTCCGCCGGACGTCAATCCCCAGACTGCGGGCTTCCTCCTCCTCTAAGGTAAGCAGGTTTATCCGCCAGCGCAGGGCAAATATCACCGCAAGTCCCGCCGCCATAGGCGCCGCACTCCAGGCCAGGTCCTCCAGACTGGTCCCGTTCAGACTGCCCATGAGCCAAAATGTGATCTGGGGAAGGACGCTGTTGGGGTCCGATACATATTTGATCAGCGTAATCCCGGCGTTGCACAGAGCCATCACCATAGACCCGGTCAGCGCCAGGCTGAGGGTCTGGGAGTAGGCGGATTTCCGGCTGACGAGGTACGAAAGCGCAACCGCCGCCACGCCGCCGCAGAAGGCGGACAGCTGTACCAGCCATCCCGGTGCGCCGCTGAGAATGGCGAGAGCCGCCCCCAGCCCCGCCCCGGAGGATACCCCCAGGATATCCGGCGAGACCAGCGGATTGCGGAACATGCCCTGATAGACGGAGCCCGCCGCTGTCAGGGACGCGCCGATCAGCGCGGCGGACAGGACGCGCGGGAAGCGGATGTGCCAGAAAATGGTCACTGCCTGGGGCAGAATGTCCCCCTGGAAACCAAACCGCCATAAAAACGCTTTGCACACATCTGCGGGCGTCAGGGGGTAGTAACCGGCCCAGAAGGACAGCAGCGCTGCACCGGTCAGCAATACCAGCAGGGCCAGCAGCGTGCGGCGGTACCGGCGTCGGAGCCGCTTCTCTTCTTCTTTGTAGGAGACGTCCATCAATTTGATTCCTCCTGTCCTTGACTTCTGGTGGACAATACGATATATTTTACTAAACAAAAAGGAGGCATGCCCGTGACAAGAAAAATTTATTTTATACTCGCGCTAATGTTGCTGCTCCTGACGGCTGGCTGCCGCAGAAGCCTGCCCGCTCAGCCGAACATGCGTAGCGTCACAGATATGGCCGGACGGACAGTGATGGTCCCCGTAGACATCGAGTCTGCATTTACCACCGACCCCACCTCCGCCATTTATCTGTATACATTGGCCCCGGACCAGCTGCTGGGGTGGAATTACGGGCTCAACGACATAGAAAAGAGCGTCATTCTGGAGCAATACCATAATCTGCCCAACTTCGGCATGGGGGACAGCATCAATTATGAGGCCGTCATAGCCGCCGGTCCCACGGTTGCCATCCATCTCACCGCCATCGGCAGCGCGGCTGTGGAAGAAGCGGACAATCTCTCCGCCAGCCTGGGCATTCCTGTACTGGTGGTCAGCGACCAGCTGGCGGACGTACCGGAGGTATACCGCTTTTTGGGAGAAGTGTTCACCAACGCGCAGGAGCACGGAGAGGAGCTGGCCGCTTATGCGGAGGACACGTTTCAGGCAATTGCGGACATGGACATAGCAGAGGCGGACAAGCTCCGCGTCTACTACGGAAACGGTCCTGAGTCGCTGCAGACGGCGCCAGCCGGTTCCACCCACGGACAGATTATTGACGCGGTCAATGCGGTCAACGCGGCGGACCTGGAGCTGGGCAGCGGATCCCGGATGAACATTTCCCTGGAGCAGCTGCTGGCCTGGGACCCGGATGTGATCGTAGTCAACGGCGAGCCGAAAGCCAATCTGAGCGGCTGCGCCGCCGCAGAGGCCATTCTGGGCAATCCCGATTTTGCCGCGCTGAAGGCTGTCCAAAACGGGGCCGTGTACGGTGCGCCCAACGCGCCGTTCAGCTGGGTGGACCGCCCCCACGGTCCCAACCGCATTGTGGGTATCCGCTGGCTGGCCGGACTGCTCTATCCCGACAGTCTGGCGTACGATGTGGACAGCGAGGTGAAGGAATTTTTCCGGCTGTTTTACCACGTGGAGCTGTCGGACGAACAGCTGGAGAAGATTTACCAGGGGAAGCCGTAAAGGGAAATAAAGGAAGGATTCCACAGCCGGAATCCTTCCCTTTTTGTATTTCAAGCTGCCCCCGGCACACTGCCGTCCGGCAGCAGAAACAGGCTCTCTTCCGGCAGTTCGGCATCCAGCGGCGAAGCGGTAAAGCGGTAGACCAGTCCTCCGTTCCACGTGCGTTCCGCCGCATACAGCAGTCCGTCCGCCACGCTCACCCAGTACCGCTCTCCATAGCCGGACCCGTCCGGCGCCGTCTCCACATAGATGCAGTAGACGTTGTCCTTCATCCGGTAATCCGCCGCGATAATCGCCTCCGCCGGTAAATCCCGCACCGTCTCATATGTCAGCATCCGGCCTGCAAAGTCTGCGGTGGGCGGACCATTTCGCAGCAGTGTCCAGTCCGTCTCACTGTCGTACCAGATCCATGCGGATGTCCCGGTCTGCTCCGGCTGGCGGCCAGAGAGCAGCATGTGACGGATACTGCCGTCAGCCATACGGGTGTCGATCCTGGTCCGGCTTCCGCTGACAGAAACCTGGGAGATGGACTGACCGCTTCCGCCGCTCCAGAAAGTCTCCACCTTCTGGGTACGGCTGTAGGAAACCGGACGGGAGAGGGTGGTAATGGCGGGCCGCACCGTCTCCGGAGAGATTTCCAGCACGCTCAGGCGGCTCTCCATCTGGTCCATACCCATATCCTCCGCGTCAACGGGGCTGTCCGGCAGCACAATGCCCGCCGGTTCCCGGCGGCTGCTCCGGGCCAGCAGAGCTACGACCACCAGCAGCAGTATGCCGAAGCCGATGGAGAAATAGGTCATCCGTTTTTTGTCCAAAGGCGCTCCTTTCCAGCTGCTCAGGCGCGGAAATCCTCAGGCCGGTCTCCCCGGCCAAAATGCCACAGAATGGCATCGGCAATCCTGCGGCAGGCGCGGCCGTCGCCGTAGGGATTCACCGCGCGGGCCATGGCCTGATACGCGGCGGAATCGGTCAGCAGGGTGTGGGCCATGTCCGCAATGGCGTCCCGCTCCACACCGGCCAGCTTCACCGTTCCGGCTTCCACCGCTTCGGGCCGCTCCGTCTCCCGGCGCAGCACCAGCACCGGCTTGCCCAGGGCGGGGGCCTCCTCCTGCAGTCCGCCGGAGTCGGTCAGCGCCAGATAACACCGGGCCATCAGGTTGTGCATCTCGTCCGCTGCCAGGGGGGCGATCAGATGGACGTTTTCAATGTCCCCCAGGTTCCGGCGGGCGCACTCCTGCACCACGGGGCTGAGGTGGACGGGATACACCAGCTCTACGTCCCTGTGGGTCCGGGCAATGTCCGCCAGGGCGGTCATGATGTCCTCCATGGGTTGGCCGTAGTTTTCCCGGCGGTGGCAGGTCACCAGCACAATTTTTTTGCTGTCCCAGGGCAGGCGGTTCAGACTGTCCGCAGCAAAGACGTAGTCCTTCCGCACCGTGGTCTGCAGGGCGTCAATCACCGTGTTGCCGGTGACGAACAGGCCCTCCGTTACTCCCTCCCGCAGAAGGTTCTGCCGGTTGTTTTCCGTGGGGCAGAAGTACAGGTCCGCAATGGCGGTGACAAGCTTCCGGTTCATCTCCTCCGGATAGGGGGAATATTTGTCATAGGTCCGCAGGCCCGCCTCCACATGCCCCACCGGGACCTTGTGGTAAAAGGCGGACAGCGCGCCGGCAAAGGTGGTGGAGGTGTCGCCGTGGACCAGGATCATGTCCGGCTGCAGCTCCTCCACCGCCGCGTCCATGCCGGTCAGACATTTGGCGGTGATGGTACTGAGGGTCTGGCGGGGGGTCATGATGTCCAGGTCCCGGTCCGGCGTGAGGGAGAAGACCTCCAGCACGCTGTCCAGCATCTGCCGGTGCTGGGCGGTGACGCAGCAGAGGGAGGCAATATCCGCCCGCCCCGCCAGCTCCCTGACCAGAGGCGCCATTTTAATGGCCTCAGGCCGGGTGCCGAATACGCTCATAATGCGCAGTTTTTCCATTTTAAGGCTCCTTTTTTGTTTCCGAGCGGCGCGCGCCCGGATCCGAACCCATGTCCGGTTCCTTTTCTGCCGGAGCTCTGGGATGGTCGTGGGGATAGCGGGCAATACGGGCCACTGTGAAAGCAGTACCGGCCAGGGCCGCAATGGACAGAATCAGCTTCACATACCCGCTGGTGACGACCATCACCGCGCACAGCCCCAGTACGGCGGCAACCATGTACAGCGTCGCGACCGCCTGCTTCTGGTTCATGCCCATGTCGATGAGCTTATGGTGGGTATGGCTGCGGTCCGCCTTCATGGGGTTCTGCCCCTTGAGAATGCGGCGGGTAAAGGCGGAGGCCGTGTCAAAGATGGGGAAGCCCAGGATGATAAAGGGTACGATGAAGGAGATCATGGCGTAGAGCTTGAACAGCCCCGTCACCGACACTGTGGCCAGCATAAAGCCCAGGAACGTGGCTCCCGTGTCGCCCATAAAGATTTTTGCAGGGTTTCGGTTAAAGGGCATAAAGCCCACGCACGCCCCCACCAGGGCCGCGCAGATGACAGCCATTCCCAGCTCGCGCAGCAGCAGAGCCAGAATCAGCATGGTCAGGGCGGCGATGGTGGACACGCCGTCCGCCAGACCGTCCAGGCCGTCGATGAGGTTGACGGAGTTGGTCACAGCCACAATCCAGACAACGGTGATGGGCACCGCCATGATACCGAAATCCCAGTACAGATTTCCGGTGAGGAAGGAGACGGGGTTGGCAATGGCCTCGATGATCACGCCGTGCCAGACGGCGATAAGCGCGGAGACAATCTGTAAAATAAATTTGATGCCTGCCCCCAGCGGGTGGGAGTCGTCCACCACGCCGACGGCCACGATCAGGCAGGAACCCAGCAGGATCCCCCGCAGCTGCCGGTCCGTATCCGCGAAGAGCAGAATAGCGATGACGCAGCCGATAAAGATGGACAGTCCGCCCAGGCGGGGAATCGGGTGGTCGTGCATCCGCCGTTTATCCTTCGGCACGTCCACCGCGCCGATCCGGTAGGCCAAACGCTTCACCAGGGGCGTCAGCGCGAAGCTGAGCAGCATGGACACCGCCAGGGCAAAAATGACGGGCATTACCGTTGTACGGTCAAGCAATTCTCCCATTTCACCGCCCCGCTTATCTGGCTATAAAGCCTACTTTTTTGTAGACTTTACGGAGGGTCTTCTCCGCCGCATAGGACGCCTTTTCCGCTCCGGCCCGGTACACGCTTTCCAGATACGCCTTGTCCGCCAGCAGACGCTCCGTCTCCTCCCGGATAGGCCGCAAAGTCTCCGCCACGGCCTCGCCTACGGCGGGCTTGAATTTGCCGTAGCCCTGGCCTGCAAACTCCGCCTCAATGTCCTCGTAGGTCTTGCCAGTGGCGGCGGCGTAAATCTGCATCAGGTTGGACACGCCGGGCTTTTCCGCCGGGGCGTAGCGGACGCACCGCTCGGTGTCGCTGTCCGTAACCGCCCGCTTGAACTTGCGCATAATGTCCTCCGGCTTCTCCATCAGGAACACGCAGCCTTCGTGGAGGGACTTGCTCATCTTGGTATCCGGCGTATTGAGGCTCATGATCCGCGCGCCCACTTTGGCGATATAGGGTTCCGGGACCCGGAAGACGTCTCCGTACACGCCGTTGAACCGCTCGGCGATATCCCGGCAGATTTCCACGTGCTGCTTCTGGTCCTCGCCCACGGGTACGAAGTCCGGCTGATAGATGAGGATATCCGCCGCCATCAGGACGGGATAGGTGAAGAGGCCCGCGTTGACGTTCTCCGCGTGTTTGGCGGACTTGTCCTTGAACTGGGTCATCCGGTTCAGCTCGCCGAACATGGTATAGCAGTTGAGCACCCAGCTCAGCTGGGTATGGGCGGGGACATGGGACTGGACAAAGAGGACGCATTTTTCCGGGTCCAGGCCGCAGGCGATATACTGGGCAATCTGGGTGAGGGTGCGCTTGCGCAGCTGGGCCGGGTCCTGGCGCACGGTGATGGTGTGCAGGTCGGCCATAAAAAAGTAACAGTCAAATTCTTCGATCATCTCCGGCCAGTGGCGCAGCGGCCCTAGATAATTGCCCAAGTGCAGGTCTCCGCTGGGCTGGATGCCGGAGAGCATGACCTTTTTTCCATCCATATTTCTTTGCTCCTTTGATTCGCTCGTATCGCTTGCGCGAATTTTTCTGATTGGCATATCATTATAGCACGTTCCGCAGGAAATGACAACCATGTTCCAGGCCCTTTATGAAAAAAATCCGCCAAATCCCCTTTCCAGCGGGAGATTTTTATGGTATACTATGTGGTCAGAAACTGGGTGAATCACCGGAAGCGAGGAACGGTTATGGAATATGTCTCCCACAGCGCGGAGGAAACGGAAGCCTTTGGCGAAGCCCTGGCGGCGCGGCTGCGGCCTGGGGATGTGGTGGCCTACCGGGGCGGTCTGGGCATGGGGAAGACCGCCTTTACCCGCGGTCTGGCCCGCGGTCTGGGCTGTACCGGACGGGTAAGCAGCCCCACCTTTACCATCGTGAACGAGTATGACGGCCCCCTGCCCCTGTTCCACTTTGACATGTACCGCCTGGGCGGGGAGGAGGAGCTGTTCGGCATCGGCTGGGAGGACTACCTGGACCGGGGCGGCGTATGCGCGGTGGAGTGGAGCGAGCTGGCGGAGGGCGCGCTGCCGGATGGTACGGTTCAAGTGACATTGGAACGCTGCGGGGAGTGCGAGGACTGGCGGCGGATTATTGTGGAGGGAGTGGGCGAGGAATGAAGCTGTTGGCGTTGGAAACATCCGCGAAGGCCGCGTCCTGCGCGGTACTGGAGGACGGCGTGCCGGTGGCGTCCGCGTGGCAGTGTACCGGGCTGACCCACAGCCGGACGCTGCTGCCGATGGCGGAGGACATGCTGCGCAGCAGCGAGCTGCGTATAGAGGACATGGACGCCATTGCCGTGGCGGCGGGACCAGGGTCCTTTACCGGCCTGCGGATTGGCGTGGCGGCGGTGAAGGGACTGGCCTGGGCGGCGGAAAAGCCCTGCATTCCGGTGTCCACCCTGGAGGGCATGGCGTGGCCCTTGGCCCATCTGACAGGGCCGGTTGTGTGCGCGATGGACGCCCGGCGGCAGCAGATTTACAACGCCGTCTTTCTGGCCGGGGAGGGGACGCTGACCCGTCTGCGGGAGGACCGTGCCATTTCCCTGGCGGACGCCTGGGAGGATCTCAGGGAATTTGACGGCACGCTGACTATTGTAGGGGACGGCGCGGCGCTGTGCTGCAATTATATGCGGCAGCAGGGCCTGGACTGCCGGATGGCCCCGCCCCATCTGCGGATGCAGAGCGCAGTGGGCGTGGGGATGGCGGCGGCGCGGCTGTGGCCGGAGGGCGCGGTGGCGGTTCAGTCGCTGGAACCGGTATACCTGCGGCTGAGCCAGGCGGAACGGGAGCGTCTGGCGAGGATTGAGAGTGGAGAGAGGATCGGGAATGGAAAATTGTAGAGATAGAGCATTTTCAAAAGAAGAACTTGCCGAGGCAAAACGGCAGATTGATTCAACCCTGCACAAGCTGCGGGAGACAGTGAAAACCTTTGAAGCGAAAGAGAATGCGGAGCGGTACAAGTCACAGATTACATTGGCCAGGAGGCGGACCAGAGCTTTTGAAATTGCCAATTCTTTCATCGCAGACGCGCTGGAAGCCGCTGAATAAGCTGCATTGATTATAAAATTCCCGCAAAGGGCAGCATCCAGACTGCCTTTTGCGGGAATGCTTTTAACCGGATCAGCAGGCCAAGGCTCATGATGCAGAAATACGCCGGCAGCGCCAAAGCAAAATGCCCGGAAATTCCAGAGCGCGTTCATCCGCATCTTTGGCGGCATACCAGGGCCACGCACCTTTACCAGATTGAAACGCTTATACGGTCTGTGAAAACACCGTCATTATACCGAGTTTTGCCCCTGCTGGATATTGCCAGCAGGGGCTTCGACGTGTTTGCTCTTTTTGTTATACCGAATTTTTTGAACTACAGTGATTTCTTTTCTTCTTCAGGTGTCCTCTATTATATTTTATGGCTTCACTTTTGTGGTTCATACGGATTTCGTTTTCCGAAGCCTATACCTTAGCCCAGGCGAAGCATGAACAGGGAGGCCCCGGCAGACTTAGCCGGCAGCACGACCGGCGTGGCGCTGATCACCCGCAGGGAGACCCTGTCGCCCTTGCGCAGTGGTACCAGGATCGTGCCAGAGAAGTGGTTTGCAGCCATCTGCGGAGTCATGATAGAGGCTTTATTGACCTCATTGTTGATTACGATCTGAGCAGTGCCTGCCACCGGTGTGGAGGGATTAAGGTTGTAGGAAATCTGGAAATATCCGTCTCTTTTCGCAATAAACTCGTTGCTGTCTTTATCGGCGTCAATATTTGTGGAACGCTGCCCGACATTCGGCAAAGGCACCGTGACACCTAATAGACCGTCGCCTAATGGATCAGGGAGGATGGTGCCTCCCGTGAAATTTGAAGCAAAGGCGTAGGTGGCTGTGACGTTAGGGCCGGTGGGACCGGTGGGGCCGGTAGGACCCGTGGGGCCATCTGAGCCTGGGGAATATCTTCCGGCAGGCCCCGTTGGACCGGTGGGGCCGGCAGGGCCGGCAGGGCCCGTTGCACCGGCAGGGCCAGTGGGCCCTATGGCTCCTGCCGCTCCTGTCGCACCAGCGGAACCGGTAGGTCCAGTGGGGCCGGCGGCTCCGGCAGGGCCAGTGGGACCGGTGGGACCAGTGGGGCCAGCAGGCCCCTGTGCGGGAGTGGTATCCAGCGCGCACTGCATCTTGGCTTTGAGGAGGAGCTGGTTCTGCGTGGCGGTTTC
>JAAWQS010000051.1 GCA_022800665.1 Oscillospiraceae bacterium | reverse complement strand
ACCGGTTCCCGCCGAGACAAACAAAAAGCGGTGCAGGATATAATTACCCCACACCGCATATGTACAGACACAAACCCCGTATTGTAAAACAAACAGTCCCCCCTGGTAGGAAGTGAGAAAATGGCTATTGAAAAAAGATGGGAAGACTGCTATAATAGGAGCTGGCGTAGCAAATGCTATTGTGTAGGAGCGTGCTCTCCTGCATAGGGGCATGGGTGACGGCGAATCGCCCATGTCCTGCCTTATTATTTGCCTCGTTGCTGTTATCATACCACGTTTTCCACGCTTTGACAAGTAGTTTCTTTTACTGATAAAAATTTTTCTGCCGGAAAGCAGACCAACCCCTCCGTCACGCTTCGCGTGCCAGCTCCCCTTTCAGGGGAGCCTTTTTTTGATGCTGCAGGTAGAAATTTTTCAATAGTCAGCCCAGCCATCACCCAATTTCTTATAAAATTATGAGGACGGCAAAATTCCTCCGGACAAAAGGACAATTGTCGGTTGAAATTTTTGGCAGTTTCCTGTATAATACTCTCGTAAGGCTCGATGAGAAAAATGTGTACGTGAGAAAAGGAGGAATTCATTTTATGAAAAAGAAAGTATTAGCGCTGCTTTTATCGCTTGCAATGCTGCTGGCGCTGGCAGCCTGCGGCGGGAACAACAACGGCGGTTCCGGCGGCAATGCGGACGGTCAGCCATCGGACAGCGGCGCCCAGGAGCCAACCGGCGGCGATACCGGTACTGAGCGCAAGAGCATCAAGGTGGGCCTGATCTGCATCGGCGACGAGAACGACCAGGGCTATACCTACAACTTTATCCGCGGTAAGGACGCCGCCACCGAGGCCCTGGCCGCAAAGGGCATCGACGTTGAGTGGGTCACAAAGTGGAACATCGGCGAGGACTCCAGCTGCGAGGACGCTAACATTGAGCTGGCTGACGAGGGCTGTCAGCTGATTATCAACAACTCCTTCGGCTTTGAGGATTTCATGCTCCACGTTGCCAAGGACTACCCTGAGATTGAGTTCATCGCCTGCACCAACCAGGGTTCCTGGAATGACGGCCTAGACAACACCCACAACGCCTTTGCCAACATCTATGAGGGCCGCTATCTGGCGGGAATCGTGGCCGGTATGAAGCTCCAGGAGATGATTGACGCCGGTACCATCACCGCCGGTCAGGCTGTTATCGGCTATGTAGGCGCGTTCTCCTTTGCGGAGGTTATCTCCGGCTTTACATCCTACTATCTGGGCGCAAAGAGCGTCTGTCCCAGCGTGACCATGAAGGTCCAGTTTGTGGGCTCCTGGTCCGACGCCACCGCAGAGGCCAACGCCGCATCCGCCCTGGCGGACATGGGCTGTGTGATGATCTCCCAGCACTCCGACAACACCACCCCCGCCACCACTGCCCAGAGCAAGGGCGCATTCCACACCGGCTATAACAACGACATGATCAGCGTCGCTCCGGAGGCGTCCCTCATCGGTACCCGTATCGACTGGTCCGTGTACTTCGAGTACGTCATTGAGGCGGTAGCCAACGGCCAGAGCTTCGATCAGGACTGGTGCCACGGCATGGACGAGGGCGCAGTGGTGATGACGGAGCTGAACGAGGCCATCGCCGCCCCCGGCACAAAGGAGAAGCTGGCGGAGGTAGAGGAGCAGATTCGTTCCGGCAAGCTCCAGGTCTTTGATACCAGCGCCTTTACCATTGGCGGTCAGACCCTGACCACGGCTATGGCTCTGGATACGGACGGCGACTTCACCCCCGACTCCGAGGAGGCGGTCTTTGACGGCGCGTTCCATGAGTCCTATTTCCAGTCCGCTCCTTACTTTGTCCTTCAAATTGACGGTATTGAATGGCTCAATGCCGAATTCGGCTGATAAGCGTTCCTGTTTGCGGGGGCTGTCTCGCTTGATGAGACAGCCCCCCGCGCTTTATCCGGTACCTCCCACCCCGTACGCTCCCGCGAGAAAGGATGACAGCCTTGGAAACTGTTTGTGCGATAGAATTAAGAGGGATCACCAAGCGGTTCGGCGAGGTAGCCGCCAACGACGGCATCGACCTGACCCTGAACCGCGGTGAAATACTCTCCCTGCTGGGGGAGAACGGAAGCGGCAAGACCACCCTGATGAATATGCTCTCCGGCATCTACTTTCCGGACGAGGGGGAGATTCTGGTAAACGGCTCCCCGGTGTCCATCCGCTCCCCCAGGGACGCCTTTGCCTATGGCATCGGCATGATCCACCAGCATTATAAACTGGTGGACGTGTTCACCGCCGCTGAGAATATAGCCCTTGGCCTGGAGGACAAGGGGCGTCTGGATATCAAGGCGGTAAACGAGAAGGTCAGCGGCATCTGCCGCCGCTACGGCTTTGACATCGACCCCACCCAGAAAATCTACAACATGTCTGTGTCCCAGAAGCAGACGGTAGAAATCGTAAAGGTTCTCTACCGGGGCGCGGATATCCTCATCCTGGACGAGCCGACCGCCGTCCTCACCCCCCAGGAGACGGACCGCCTCTTTGACGTCCTGCGCAGTATGCGCGCCGACGGCAAGGCTATTGTCATCATCACCCACAAGCTCCACGAGGTGATGGCCCTGTCCGATAAGGTTGCCGTACTCCGCAAGGGCAAGTACATCGGTACCGTCTCCACCAGCGAAACCAATCCCCAGGCCCTCACCGATATGATGGTGGGCCGCAGCGTGACTCTGAACATTGACCGCCCCCAGTACGAAAATCCCGTCCGGCGTCTGGAGCTGAAGGGCGTAACGTGCCTGGACGGGGAGGGCGTAAAGCGGCTGGACGGCGTGTCCTTCACCGCTCTGGGCGGCGAGATTCTGGGCATTGCCGGGATTGCCGGTTCCGGGCAGAAGGAGCTGCTGGAGGCGGTATCCGGCCTCTACCCGGTAAAGGAGGGTTCCATCACCTACGCGCCCCCGGCAGGCGGGGAGCTGGATCTGGTGGGCAGGACGCCCATGGAAATCCGCCGTTCCGGCGTGGTCATGGCCTTCGTGCCGGAGGACCGGCTGGGCATGGGTCTGGTGGGGTCCATGGGCATGACCGGCAATATGATGCTTCGCTCCTGGCGGAAGGGAAAAGGCGCGTTCGTCAACCGGAAGGACCCCAACGAACTGGCCTTGAAGGTCTGGAAGGACCTGGAGGTAGTGGTTCCCAGCACTGAGTTTCCCATCCGGCGGCTGTCCGGCGGCAATGTGCAGAAGGTGCTGGTGGGGCGTGAGATTGCCACCGCGCCGTCGGTGCTGATGTGCGCCTACGCGGTGCGGGGGCTGGATATCAACACCTCTTACACCATTTACAACCTGCTGACGGAACAGAAGATGAAGGGCGCGGCGGTAATCTACGTGGGCGAAGACCTGGACGTACTGCTGGAGCTGTGCGACCGGATTCTGGTACTGTGCGGCGGACAGGTCAGCGGCGTGGTGGACGCCCGCACCGCGACAAAAGATCAGATTGGCCTGCTGATGACCCGTCTGGGCGGAAAGGAGGGCGCGTGACATGAAGGAAAAGAAGACGCCGTTGATCCGTCTGGCAAAGCGGGACGGTCTGGAGGGCTGGAAGGTCTGGTGCATCCGGGCCTGCTCCATTCTCCTGGCTCTGGCGCTGGGCGCGCTGGCCGTCGCCGTCACCGGCGCAAACCCGCTGCAGGCGTATGGCGCCATCGTCACCGGCGCACTGGGGAAGCCCAGCGCCATCCGGCAGACGGTGAAGATTGCGGTGCCGCTGCTGGGCTGTGCGCTGGCCATTGCGCCCTGCTTCAAGATGCGCTTCTGGAACATCGGCGCGGAGGGTCAGATTACCGCCGGGGCCATTGCGGCGTCCTATTTCGCCCTGTTCTGGGCGGGCAGACTGCCTGCTCCGGCGCTGCTTGTGGTAATGGGGATTGCCGGGGCCATTGCAGGCGGTATCTGGGCCTTGATTCCCGCGTTTTTCAAGGCGCGGTGGAATACCAACGAGACGCTTTTCACCCTGATGATGAACTACATCATCATCGGCGTGGTACGCTGGCTCCAGGGCGGACCCTGGGAGGGACGGCCTGGGTCCCAGATTATCCCCCAGTTTGACGCTGCGGCCTGTCTGCCCCGCGTGCTGGGCGTACACTGCGGCTGGATCATCGTACTGCTCCTGGTGGTGTTTATGCACGTCTACATGCGCTATACCAAGCACGGCTATGAGATCGCGGTCATCGGCGATTCCATGAACACAGCCCGCTACGCGGGCATGAACGTGGGACACATCATGATGCGGACCATGTTTCTGTCCGGAGCCATCAGCGGGCTGGTGGGGTACATCGTCGCCTCCGGCGCAAACAACACCCTTTACGACGGCGTAGCCGGAGGCGTGGGCTTCACCTCCATCACCGTGGCGTGGCTGAGCCAGCTCAACGCCTTTGCCATGGTGGGCATCTCGCTGCTGCTGGCGGTGCTGTCCAAGGGCGCGGAGACGCTGCAGACCCGTATGAGCGTCCCGGCCTCCATCTCCGACATCATCACGGGTATCCTGCTGTTCTGTATGCTGGGCTGTGAGTTCTTCATCAACTACCGCCTGATTTTCCGCGGCAAGAGCCACAAGGAGGGGGGACAGTCATGAATTTTATCACACTCTTTATCGCCCTCATCATCGCAGCCATCACCTACGGTACGCCGCTGCTGTTCGGTACCCTGGGGGAGATTCTCACAGAGAAGTCCGGCAATCTGAACCTGGGCGTGGAGGGCATCATGTTTATGGGCGGCGCGGTGGGGCTGGGCGGCGTATTCTACTATGAGAAGGCGGCGTCCTCCCCCAGCGGCGTGCTGGCGGTTATCATCGGACTGCTGTGCGCATTTACGGCGGGAGCCGCCGCGTCCCTGATTTTCAGCTTCCTCACCACTACCCTCCGGGCCAACCAGAACGTGACTGGTCTGGCGTTGTCCATCTTCGGCACCGGCATCGGGCAGTTTATCGGGGAGTACATGCGGGTCCGGGAGGGCGGTTATATCGCCATCGGCAATATGCTGAAGGGATATTTCCAGAACTCGCCCTTTCCGGTCTTTCTCCAGAAGATTCCCTTTGTTGGCGGCATCCTCTTTGGAAACAGCATCTTCTTTTATCTGGCCCTGCTGCTGGCGGGAGTCATGTTCTGGTATCTGAACAGGACCCGGTCCGGCCTGTATCTGCGGGCGGTGGGGGAATCCCCGGCCACTGCGGACGCGGCGGGCATCAACGTGACCAGGTATCAGTATTTGGCGACTGTGATTGGCGGCGGGCTGTCGGCCATCGGCGGCATGGTGTATATCACCACCATTGCCGGGTGCGTATGGAACCACGAGGGTCTCAGCGGCGTAGGCTGGCTGGCGGTGGCGCTGGTGATCTTCTGTATGTGGAGGCCCCTGTCGGCGATCTGGGGTTCCATTCTCTTCGGCGCACTGATGATTCTGTATCTGCGGCTGGTAATCCCCTTTGTACCAACGCAGCTGTATAAGATTCTGCCCTATGTGGTGACGGTGATTGTGCTGATTGCGTCCAGTATGCGCAACAACAAGGAGAAGCAGCCTCCGGCAAATCTGGGGCTGTCGTATTTCCGGGAGGACCGGTAATGACAAAAAAATTGGCATATTTCCCCAGAAAAATATTGACATTCCAATGCCTATAAGGATTTAACTACATTTCACGAGACATATTGTTCAAAACTTGTATGGCAAGCATATTATTATGGCCCTGATTACGCATGTGCAGGGGGAGGGACTAGTGAATATGTACTTCCATATAATTTGCCTGACAAGATAAACGATGTAAGGCTTGAGGTTCAGTTTAATTAATTATTTGTAAGTATAACCACAGACAAGCAACTATTCTTTCAGGGGGTAACTTTGTCTACGAAAGGGAAAACATAGTGAAACGTTTTTTGAGTGTTTTATTTGCAGTGCTTATGCTTTTTAGTATGTGTACAACCGTTTTTGCAGGAGACAGTCCTTCTGTTGCAGACCTTCCCACTGTGGATGATCTTCGTGCTGCAAACGACCTCCCTTCTTATGCGATATTGTACCGGCAGTTGCGAGCTGGAGATATTTTAGGCGAGGATTTCCCCTTTTTATACTGGGTGATGATGGCGGAACTCTCCAAAGCGTTGGAAGCAAACGATTTAGAGTACTCCGATGAATGGGGATTTATGCCATCAGGTAGTTTGCCCCTGTTTTTATTTCACCAGTGTATGGTTGAAGCGTTTTTTCCAGATGAACTTCTTTTTGCAAAATGACAAAAGCACGGGAGATGCTCTTACACTCCCGTGCTTTTTTGCGCCACATCGCGCAGAAGGGACGTTCCCCCCACAGTCACCCCTCCGCAGGCGGCTCGCCGGTTCCCTCCTCCGGATGCGCCCACAGGTACACGGCCTGGGCCGCGTTCCGGGGTACCACCGCCATCAGCTCATCCAGGGTAGCCTCCCGGATTGCTTTCAGGCTCTTGAACCGCTTGAGCAGCGCGGTCCGCCGGGCCGCGCCCACGCCGGGAATCCCATCCAGGGTGGACCCCCGCACGCTTTTCCCGTGGCTCTGGCGGTTGAAGGTAATGGCAAAGCGGTGGGTTTCCTCCTGAATGCGTCCGATGAGGGTAAACACCGCCTGATAATTCTGAATCCCGATCTCCCGGCCCTCCGGGGTAATCAGGGCGCGGGTACGGTGGCGGTCGTCCTTGACCATGCCGAAAATGGGTACCGACAGCCCGAACCGGCCTACAACCCGCTGAGCCACCTTCGCGTGCTGCTCGCCGCCGTCGATGAGAAACACATCCGGCAGGGGCAGAAACCGCTTGTCCTGCTCCATATAGCGGGTCAGGCGGCGGGTGAGGACTTCCTCCATAGAGCGGTAATCGTCCGGGTGGCCGTCCAGCTCCTTGATGCGGAAGCGGCGGTAGCGGTCCTTGGCCGGTCTGGAGCCGTGGAAGACCACCATAGACGCCACAATATCCTCCCCGCCGGTGTTGGAGATGTCGTAGGACTCCAGCCACTCCGGCGGCGACTCCAGGCCCAGCAGCTTTGCCAGCAGCTCCAGGGTGCGGTCGGACCGCTCCTGACTGGTGGTCTGCCGCTCCGCCTCCTCCCTGGCGTTGTCGGCGGCCATTTGCAGCACCTGCGCCCGCTCCCCCCGCCGGGGGACCTTGATTGCCACTTTATGCCCTGCCTTCTCCGCCAGCAGCTGCTCCAGCGCCTCCTGGTCCTCGATGGGGGCGGGAATACAGATTTCCTTGGGCAAGGTCCGGCGGCCGCCGTAATACTGGAGCAGCAGGGCGGAGAGGATTTCGCCTTCCGTCTCCAGGTCATAGGTGGAAAACAGCTCCGCCTCCTTGCTGGTGAGCTTGCCCTCCTCGTAGTGGAGGACGGCGTAACAGCATTTGGCCTCCAGATAGAGGCCCCACACGTCGAAGTCGGAACAGACCCCGGCGATAATCTTCTGCCGCTTCCCCAGGACCTTGATGGCGTCGATACGGTCCCGCAGGGCAGCGGCCTCCTCAAAGCGCAGCTCCTCCGCCGCCGCAAGCATCTCCCGCTCCAGCTGGGCCGTGACCATGCGGACCTTACCGTCCAGCAGCTGCACCGCCAGGTCGATGCGCCGGTTGTACTCCTCCGCGGTCATCTCCTGGCGGCAGAAGCCGTCGCAGCGGCCCATGTGGTGATTCAGACAGGGCCGTTCCTTCCCGATATCCCGCGGGAAGGTCTTATTGCAGGTGGGCAGGCGTAGGGCGCGGCGGATGGCGTCCAGAGCGGAGCGGGTCTCCAGGCGTCCGCCATAGGGTCCGAAATATTTTGCGCCGTCCGTGGCGGGACGGCTGACCAGGGTGAATTTAGGGTAGGGGTCCCGGCTGAGGCGGACCAGGGGGTATCCCTTGTCGTCTTTGAGCAGGATGTTATAGCGGGGCATGTACTGCTTGATGAGGGCGTTTTCCAGGACCAGGGCCTCAAATTCACTGCCCACCAGGATGGTGTCGAAGGCGTCCACCTGCCCCACCATGGTGTGGGTCTTCAGGTTATGGCCCCGTCCGGCCTGGAAATACTGGCTCACCCGGTTTTTCAGCTTCTTTGCCTTGCCCACATAGATGACCGTACCCTCCTTGTCGTGCATCAGGTACACGCCGGGGGCCAGGGGCAGGCTGTTGGCTTTTTCCAGCAGCTCGTCCTTGGTCATGGAAACCACCTCCTCTAAATTGCCATCCACAGGACCCGCACAAAGTATGTCCAGAGCCGTGGTACAATGGCCACGCCCAACACATAAGACGCCGCATTGGCGGCAAGGCCGTAGGCGAAGGCCCAACGCTTGGACTGTCCCTTCAGCCGCTTGCCGTACTGATTCGCCTCCACAAAGGCAATGACCAGTTCAATGGGAAGCAGCTCAATCGCGCCGAAAAAAACAATGGCATAGTAGGCCCCCCACTGTACAATTTTCATGCTGATGAACAGGGCCAGAGCCCCCTGGGTCGCCAGATTGACCAGCAGAAAAGTTTTCCGGTTCTGTTTCCAGTCAAACTGGAATGCCCGCAGCAGCCAGCCCTCGATTGCCAGCGTGGGCAGAAGGGTGGAGAGGGTCTGCAGGACCACTGCCAGCCATACCGGCGGCGCGGAAACCCTTTTGGTGGCCCAGTTCACTCGCACCGTATCCTGTACAACCCGCCGTTCTATGGGATCGGAAACCCATGTCTCGCCGGATTTCGTTGCAATGAGAATGCGGAATGTATCGGTATTCCAGCCCTCAAAGGGGTGCATACCATTTTTGCCAGACAGATTGTGCCAGTTGCTTCCACCACTGTGCTGGCTCCAGCTCGCGCAGCCGCCATAGGCCGCCCAGCCCTCCGGGACAGCGGCGGTCAGCGTTTCCAGCATCTGCCTGTCCAGCGGGTGTGTCATCCGCTTTGGCACATTGTAGGAGCCGCCATTCGTGTTTTCCGGGACCAGCAGGTCCAGATAATAGGGCTCCTCCGGCCCGTGAGCCAATTTCACCAACACCATATACTCCGGCGGGAGGGAATTGGCGGAGGCGGTCCCGCACAGCAGAACCGCCGTCATGCAGAAGAGCAGAACGGTTCTGCAGAAAGTTCGTATCATGACGCTGTCCTCCGATAGAAAAAGCAGAAAAAGACTGTTTCGTTGCCGAAACAGTCTTTCATCCGCCTACTTATTCGCCGAAATCGCCGGAGCGGACAAGTTCGGCCAGGGCCTCCACGGCCTCCTGCTCGTCAGAGCCGTCTGCAATGAGAGTGATCGTCGTCCCTTTGACGATGCCCAGGGACAACACGCCCAACAGGCTTTTTGCGTTCACCCGGCGCTCGTCCTTCTCAACCCAGATCCCGCTCTTAAACTCGTTGGCCTTGCGGATGAAGTAGG
Organism: Oscillospiraceae bacterium; assembly: GCA_022800665.1. Taxonomy (GTDB): domain Bacteria; phylum Bacillota; class Clostridia; order Oscillospirales; family Oscillospiraceae; genus Pelethomonas. The sequence continues at coordinate 11,490 of JAAWQS010000051.1, read as the reverse complement.
TGGCAGGCCGGGCGTGCAGGCCAACCTCGTTGTTGATGGTAACTTCCTGAGTATACATAGACCTTATCTCCTCTTCATATCTCAATCTGCTTTGGCTTGTTTGCAGTTCGGGAACATAGTGTTATGTTAGCAAATTTCCATCCCGCCGTCAATAGCACTTCCTACAAATTTATCCCCAGAAACCGGGGCTCTCCACGCCATTTTGTGGGAATATTCACGAAAGAAGCTGTCATTTAGCTGGATAGTGTTATAAATTTCACGTTCTTCAGGGAACTATTCCCATATTTTGCACGGAATATACCATTTTATGGCTGGCATTGTTGTTTTGACGAAAATGGAAAATAAATCCAATGGACCGTCACTGTTTCAGCTCCACCACGGTCACGCCGTCCTCACCCTCGCCGTAGCGGCCCAGGCGGAAGCCCTTCACCGACGGATGGCGGCGCAGCTGCTGCTGTACCGCCTTGCGCAGTGCGCCGGTACCCTTGCCGTGGATGATGGTAACAGTATTCAGCTTACCCATGAGGGCGTTGTCCAGGAACTGGTCCACAGCCAAATCCGCCTCATCAGTCATCATACCCCGGATATCCAGCTCATTGTTGGCGGCTCTGGCCCCGGCCAGGCGGGTGTGGACTGCAACCTGCCGTTTGGCCTCCTTCTTCTCCCGGACCTCCGCCTCCTCAATGAGCCGCACGTCCCCGGCCTTGACCGCCAGCTTCATGTTTCCCATGACCAGCTGGAGCCGGTCTCCGTTCACCGCCGCGACTACCGCCTGTTTCCTGCCGAATTCCACCAGATCACCCGCCTGCACCGGACGGCTGGGGGCGGGGATGGGTTCCCGCTCCTCCTGCCGGAAGCGCAGCTCCTCCTCCGCCTGGTTCAGCTGGCCCCGGATGGCCGCTTTGGCGGTGTTCACGCCCTGCCAGTCCACGGCCTTCTCCTGCTGGCGGCGCAGCTGGTTCAGCTCCTCAAAGATGGCGTCCGCCTGGGCGCGGGCCTCCCGGATAATCCGCCGGGCCTCCGCCTCGCCGCGGGTACGGGCGTTCTCCTTGGCCCGCTCCATCTGTTCACGGAACTCCCTGGCCCGTTTGGCGTCGCTCTCCCGCTGGCTCAGGAGGCGGTCCGCCTCGGTCTGGTCCTTCTCCAGTCGCTGCCGCTTCTCCTCCAGCTGGGTAAGCACGTCCTCGAAACGGATGGATTCGCTGTCCATCTGGGCCTTCGCCGTCTCAATCACCGACGGGTCCAGTCCCAGGCGCAGGGAGATGGCAAAGGCGTTGGATTTGCCGGGGATGCCGGTGAGCAGCTTGTACGTGGGCCGCAGGGTCTCCACGTCAAACTCGCAGCTGGCGTTTTCCACCCCGGCGGTGGTCATGGCAAAGGTTTTCAGCTCTGCGTAGTGGGTGGTTGCCGCCACTTTGGCCCCCCGGTCCCGGACGTGCTGGATGATGGCAATAGCCAGGGCCGCACCCTCCACAGGGTCCGTACCCGCCCCCAGCTCGTCGAACAAAATCAGGCTGTGGCCGTCCGCCTCCGCCAGAATCTGCACAATATTCACCATGTGGGCGGAGAAGGTGGACAGGCTCTGCTCAATGCTCTGCTCGTCTCCGATATCCGCCAGCACCCGGTCGAACACGCTCACCGCGCTGCCGGACGCGGCGGGGATATGCAGGCCGCACTGGGCCATGAGGGTCAGCAGACCCAGGGTTTTCAGGCTCACCGTCTTGCCGCCGGTGTTGGGGCCGGTGATGACCAGGGTGTCGAAATCCTGCCCCAAGGCGATGTCAATGGGTACCGCCCGCCCGCTGTCCAGCAGGGGGTGGCAGGCGCGGCGGAGCATGATGCTGCCATTGCGGCGGATTTCCGGACGGCTCCCGTCCATTTTGTAGCTCAGCTGGCCCCGCGCAAAGATCAGATCCAGCATCACCAGCAGGTTGTAATCGGACAGGATATCGCTGCAGCTCCCCGCCGCCATAGCGGACAGCTCCCGCAAAATACGTTCAATCTCCTTTTTCTCCTTGGCCTCCAGCTCCTTCAGCTCGTTGTTGGCCTGGACCACGCCCATCGGCTCCACAAAGATGGTAGCCCCGCTGGAGCTGATATCGTGGACCAGCCCCGGCATACTGGAGCGGAACTCCGCCTTCACCGGCACCACAAAGCGGCCATCCCGCTGGGTGATAATGGCCTCCTGGAGCACCTTGCTGTAACTCTGGGAGGAGACGATTTTCTGGAGAATCGACCGCCCCTTGGCGGCGGCGTTCCGTTTGTGGCGGCGGATATCCGCCAGCTCGGAGCTGGCGTTGTCCGCGATTTCGTCCTCGTCCAGAATAGCGGAGGTGATCCGCTCCTCCAGATGGTGGTTCCCCCGCAGGGAGCGGAAGTGGTGGTCGATTGCCGTTCGCTCGCCGCTGGCACCGTTGTGGTAGTCCTGGACCCGGCGGGCGCAGCGCAGCACCCCCGCAATGTCCAGCAGTTCCCGTGTGTTCAGCGCACCGCCGCGGTCCGCCCGGTACAGGCTCTCTGCCACGGGCTTGATGCCCGAAAAGGCCGGACTGCCCCGCAGGCCGATCATGGCCCGTGCCGCGTCCGTCTCGTCCTGGAGACGGGCGACATCCTCCAGGTTCGTCTGTGGGACGGTCTTCAGCGCACGCTCCCGCGCTTCGCCGCTGCTGGCCTGGTCTGCCAGCATTCGCAGTACGGTGGGCAGCTCCAGGGTGTGGATGGATTTATCAAATAATTCACTCATGTTTTCACCTTCTATTCCTTTTGATCTATTGCCGGTATGTGCAGGCTTTTATAAAAATCCAGCGTACGGAACCCCCGCTCCAGCATGGCGTGGAGGTACGCCTCTGCCGCGTTGGACAGCTTCTCCAGGTCCTTCTCCCCCAGCCGGAAGCTGTACAGCCGTTTTTCATCCCCGTACAGGATATAGCGCAGCGCGGCCAGTGCGCCGGGGGTCAGGGGCATCGCCAGGCCCTGCCCCCCGCCGCTGCAGCGGCGGCACCGCACCACGCCGTCCACAATGTCTAATACCGGGTCCTCCGGCTCCGGCCTTCCGCACACGGCGCAGCCGTCCGCCAAAGGCTCAAAGCCCGTCAGGGCCATGACCTTCAGTTCAAAGGCGGCTTTCACCTGTTCCGGCGGCTTTTTCAGGTTCCCCAGGGCATACAGAGCGTTGAGCAGCAGGCGCAGCAGACTGCCGCTGTCCATCTCCTCCAGGGTTACGGCCTCCACCAGCTCCGCAAAGTAGCTGGCCAGGCTCAGCAGCTCGATATCCTGCCGGACCCCCTCAAACAGCGCAATGGTGCTGGCTTCTGAGAGGAAGTACCACTCGCCCTTCTCGCTGACCGTCAGCTCTGAGTAGGCCAGCAGCTGGGCAGCCGCCGTCACCCGGCTGCGCCGTCCCCGCGCACCCTTGGCGATGACCCGCAGTTTTCCCGCCGCCGTCAGCACGGTCAGGATTTTGTCGCTCTCGCGGGTGTCCGTTCCCCGCAGGACGATACCCTTGACCACGATTTGCTCTCTTGCCATAGGTTCTCCCTTGCTATGTAGGGAGGCGCGGCGTTCAGGCCGGCGCTCCCGATGATGCAGGGTCCTGCCGGTGCATCAGATAAAACACCGCTGATCCTGTTTTCCAGAATAGGTCCCAATATCCGTCTTCCATGGTTCCATGTCCTCCAGTTCTATGGTGGACAAAACGCTGTCGAATATGAGTGGTAAGATATGGCTCACTGCTCGTCGTAGCCGAAACTGCGGACATAATTCAAATTATCCCGCCAGTTCTCCTTCACCTTCACCCACGTCTCCAAATACACCTTTGCGCCCATAAACCGCTCGATATCCTCCCTGGCGTGGGTGCTGATTTTTTTCATCATCGCGCCGTTTTTACCAATGATAATCCCCTTGTGGCTGGCCTTTTCGCAGTAAACCGTCACATGCAGATCAATAACGCCGCTGTCCCGCTCGGAGAACTTTGTCACCTCAATGGCCGTACCGTGGGGGACCTCCTTGTCCAGATTCCGCAGCAGCTTTTCCCGCACGATTTCCGCCACGATCTGTCGTTCCGGCTGATCGGTGGTCATGCCGTCCGGGAACAGCTGGGGTCCCTCCGCCGCGTACTTGCTCAGCTGTTCCAGCAGAACATCCAGGCCGTCCTGCTCCTGGGCAGAGATGGGGATGATGGCGTCAAAGTCATAGGCCGCGCTGTAGACCGCCATAACCGACAGCAGCGCGTCCTTTTCCACCGTGTCAATCTTGTTGATGACCAACACTGCGGGCAGCTTCTCCTCCCGGATGCGGTCAATAAGGGCCTGTTCCGGCGCGCCGATATTGGCAACCGGCTCCACCAGCAGGCACACGCCGTCCACGTCCGCCACTGACTCCCGCACTACCTTTACCATATAGTCTCCCAGACGGGTACGGGCTTTGTGCAGGCCCGGTGTGTCCAGGAAGATAAACTGGGTGTCGCCCTTGTTCATCACGCCGCAGATCCGGTTGCGGGTGGTCTGGGGCTTGGGGGAGACGATGGCGATTTTTTCGCCTACCAGGGCGTTGGTCAGGGTGGACTTGCCCACGTTGGGCCGTCCGGCAATGGTAATCATTGCTGTTTTTTTGACTTCCTGCATAATAGGTCATCCTCAACTTTCTTTTTTCCGGCTTTGAGCTGTTTTGCCGGGATTGATGATTCACTGCTTTTGTGTGACTTTGCACGGATTTGCGAGGGGCCGCGCTATCACTTCTCCAGCCCCAGTTCCCGCATAACCGCTTCCTCCCGCTCCCGCATCCGCGCTTTCATCGGCCCCTCGTCCAGATGGTCGTATCCCAGCAGATGCAGTACGGAATGCACCGTCAAATACGCCAGTTCCCGCTGGCTGCTGTGGCCGTACTCCTCTGCCTGCGCCCGTACCCGCTCCATAGAAATCACCATGTCGCCCAGCGGAACCAGCCCTGTAGCCGGGTCCTGCAAATCCGTATCCTCCGGGGCAGGCGGCTCGCCCGGCGCAAATGCAAACATCGGGAAGCTCAATACATCCGTGGGCCTGTCCACTTCGCGCATCTCCAGATTGATCTCGCGGATACCGCTGTCATCCGTCAGCCGCACATCCACTTCGCAGGGGACCGCCGCGCCCTCCGCTGCCAACGCCGTGCGGATAGCTTTCCGGATGAGGGCCTTTGCCCTGTCGTTCACGCCGGGGACGTCCGATGTCACAGGGATGTAGTGTCGTTTTGACATGGCTTACCTCTTTTTCTTGTTCGTATAGTTATAGTAATCGTCATACGCCTTGATAATCCGCTGCACCATCGCATGCCGCACCACATCCTGATCCGTCAGCTCGCAGATGCCGATCCCCTCCACGTTCTTCAGCGCCCGCACCGCCTCTTTCAGTCCGGAGGTCTTGTCCGCCGGGAGGTCGATCTGGGTCACATCCCCGGTAATCACCACCTTGGAGCCGAAGCCCATACGGGTCAGGAACATCTTCATCTGTTCCCGGCTGGTGTTCTGGGCCTCGTCCAGAATAATGAAGCTGTCGTCCAGCGTCCGGCCCCGCATGTATGCCAGGGGCGCGACCTCGATATTGCCCCGCTCCAGATACTTCTGGTACGTCTCCGCCCCCAGCATGTCAAAGAGGGCGTCGTACAAGGGCCGCAGATACGGGTCCACCTTGCTCTGCAAATCTCCGGGCAGGAATCCCAGCCGCTCCCCGGCCTCCACCGCCGGACGGGTCAGGATAATGCGGTTGACCTGCTTATCCCGGAACGCGGCCACCGCCGCCGCTACCGCCAAATAGGTTTTCCCCGTACCGGCGGGGCCTACGCCAATTGTCACCGTATTTCTGGAAACAGAATTGACGTAACGCCGCTGGCCGATGGTCTTGGCCTTGACGGGACGGCCCTTGGCGGTGATGCAGATGACGTCCTGGGTCAGCTCGCTGACCCTGTCCTCCTGCCCGCTGCGGGCCAGCCCGATGACATAGCGGACCTCCTGCTCCCCGATGTTCTCCCCCCGGCTGGAGAGGGTCAGCAGGGCTTGAATAGCCTTGGCTGCCAGCATGGCGTCCTCCGGCTCCCCGCTGATGCGCAGCTCTCCCTCCCGGTTGGATACCGCGACGTGGAATTCCGTCTCAATGAGCCGGATATTCTCGTCAAATGAACCGAAAATGTTCACCGCCTGTTCCAGACGTTCAATCTCTATCCTTTGTTCCATATTTGTTTGCTCTACTCCTTTGGTATATCCTACAGTCAACCGACCGGCATTTCTACCAATTTGCCGATCTGCTCCTCACACTCCGCCGAGAGCGTCACCACCAGCATCCCGTCCGCCGTCTCGCTGGTCAGGGAGCGGCTGAGGACCGTCCCCTCCTCCATGCAGCTCTCCAGACGCGCTGTCAGCGCCGTGTCCGCCAGACGCAGCGCCTCGTCCTCCGTGCGCTCCTGTTCCGTCAGAATGAAGCCCCGCAGCTCCTCCGTCACCACCGTCACCGGCAGCGGGATGCCTCCCGGCAGATGCAATTTCTCCCAACTTGTTATTTTATCATAAGTATCCCCAGGAATGCTACTGTTAAAATGCAGATTTATCCGATTTTTTCCGATGAGAGCCGCCCGCCGCACGACGGTGTCCCCGGTGTACGTCTTTTTCTGTACCGTCAGCGGCACCCGGCACTGCAGATCATACCACGTCCGTCCGTAGACCTTGCCCATGCCCCGCAGGTAGCGGACGCCGCCGAAGTCGTTCTGCACCACGCCGGCAATAAGCAGCTGGCCCTTTTTTACCATCGTCCCCGGCAGGACCTGCTTCTCTCCGTCCCAGGGCTGTATGGCCGTCACCAGGGCGTCCTTGCTGGCCACGGTGTTGCCGGGCTTCCGTTTGTCCACCAGCTCCGGTGCGGGGACCGCCTCCCGCACCTGCACGTACGCCCGGCACCCCCGGACGTTGACGGCAATATAGCTCAGCTCCGGTATCTCCAGCAGGATGTAATTGCGCAGCTCAAAGGAGTCCACCGCAAAGCCGAAGGTCCCGAACCCCACGCCGTTTTTCTCCAATGCCCGCAGAATCTCCTGTTCCGACACCGTTTCGTTGCCCTCCACCTGGAAGTCCCAGATGAAGAACGACCCATAGAGCAGCAGCGCCAGACAGACCGCCAGGCCCATCCACAGGGCGTAGCGGCGGCGGATGCGCCCGATCCAGAAGGGCGCGCCCTTCCAGCCCAGAGCGGTCAGCTCGCAGTCCAGATTCCGGGTCAGCCGCCGCAGCCGCTTCCAGTCCCGGCGGGCGAGGCTGAAGGTGAAGGACACCGGCGACTCCCAGGTCAAATCCCAGAAGGCTACGCCGTATTCCGCGCAGATATTCAGCACCCGCTCCGGAAAACCGCTCTCCACCCGGCCCGTCACCTGCCCCTTCAGCAGATTGACAATATGGCCCAGCGCCATCTCAGACCACCCACTCCACCTGCGAGATTTCACCCCGGATACGCAGGGCGTCGCCGGTCATGCTCACCAACTCCAGCCCCTGCCCCCGGACGCGGACCATCAGTTTGTCGCTGTTGATGTCGATGACCTCCCCGCTGTAGGAGAGGATGCCCCGGTGCCGCTCCATATAAAACTGCCGGTTGCCCATCAGCTCCACATGGGGCAGTCCCGCCACCACATCCGCCGGTAAGTCGAACATTTCCGCCGCTTCTGTGAGCAGCTGGTTTTTCTTCCTGCCTTTTTCCCGTTCCATAAGTCCCCTCCGTATGCTTTCTCTGCCACTATGTCTATGCGGGCGGCGGGGCGTTTAGTAGGGGAAGAATTCCGCCCAATCTTACATGAATGTAAGGTTTCCGCCGTTTTTGTAAGGTAAATCGCTGGAATATCCGCCGCCTGCCAGGTATAATAGGACCTGCAAAACAAAATCAACCCCATAAGGAGGATCACTGATATGCCAATTCTGGAAGTCAAGGACTTGAAGAAGACCTATACCACCCGCTTCGGCGGACAACAGGTCCATGCCCTCACCAACGTCAATTTCGCGGTGGAGCCGGGCGAATATGTAGCCATCATGGGCGAGTCCGGCAGCGGCAAAGCTACGCTCTTAAACATCCTCGCCGCTCTGGACAAGCCCACCAGCGGCTCGGCGCTCCTGGACGGCAAGGACATCGTCTCCATCCGCGAGCGGGACATCTCCGCGTTCCGGCGGGACCACCTGGGCTTTGTCTTCCAGGACTTCAACCTCCTGGATACCTTCTCCATTCAGGACAACATACTCCTGCCCCTGGTGCTGGCGGGCAAGAGCTTCCCGGAGATGCAGCGCCGCCTGACCCCTCTGGCCCAGCGGCTGGGGTTGTCGGAGCTGCTGAAAAAATATCCCTACGAGGTCTCCGGCGGCCAGAAGCAGCGCACCGCCGTGGCCCGCGCTCTGATTACAGAGCCCCGGCTGGTGCTGGCCGACGAGCCCACCGGCGCGCTGGACAGCAAGGCGTCCGACAATCTTCTGCGGCTGTTCGGCCAGATCAATGCCGGGGGACAGACCATCCTCATGGTCACACACAGCGCAAAGGCCGCCAGCCACGCCAAACGGGTCCTGTTCATCCGGGACGGCGAGGTCTTCCACCAGATTTACAAAGGCGTCAGCGCCACGGAGGAGATGTATCAGAAGATTTCCGATACCCTCACCCTCCTGGCCGCAGGAGGTGAGGAAGATGCGTAACTCCTCCCTCTACCCCAAGCTCGCCCTCCAGAGCATCCGCAGCAACCGGAAATTCTATCTCCCCTACCTTCTGGCTCTGCTGGGAGACGTGGCGGCCATCTACATCATGTCCGCCCTGGTCAACGACCCCGGCGTGGAGAATATCACACCGGGACGGCCCACCGGCTATATGTATGTGGAGTTTTTCATGACCGTCGGCATGTTGATTGCGTTCCTGTTTTCCGCCATCTTTGTGCTCTATATCAACGGCTTTCTCATGAAGCAGCGAAAAAAGGAGCTGGGACTCTATAATATCCTCGGCATGGGGAAGCGGCACATTGCGGCGGTGCTTATCTATGAGACGCTGTATACCGGCATTGCCGGCATTGGCGGCGGCTTTGCGGTAGGACTGCTGCTGCACAAGCTGGTCAGTCTGCTGCTCCACAAGGTCATGGGGATGCCGGTTCCCTTCGGCTTCTATATCTCCTGGCTGGGCATGGCCCAGACAGCGGCGGTATTCGGCGTGCTGCTGGTGGTGACGCTGCTGTGCAATCTCAACAAAATCCGCGTCTCCAACCCCATCGAGCTGCTCCACAGCAGCTCCGCCGGGGAGCGGGAACCCAAAACCCGCTGGCTGCTCACCCTGCTGGGCATTGTCTCTCTGGGCGGCGGGTACTACATTGCCATCAATACCCGTACCGGCGCAGAGGCCATCATGATGTATTTCGCGGCTGTATTTCTGGTCATCATCGGGACCTACTGCCTCTTCACCGCCGTCAGCGTCTTTCTTCTGAAGGCCCTGCGCCGCAACAAGAAATTCTATTACAAAACCAGCCGTTTCATCGGCGTCAGCGGTATGCTCCACCGCATGAAACAGAACGCCCTGGGTCTGGCCAACATCTGTATCCTGTGTACGATGGTCATGGTCATGCTCTCCGGTACCCTCTCCCTGTACCTGGGGACGGCGGAGATTGTGGACCAGCAGTATCCCGGCGACATCAACGTGTCGGTGCGCTATCTGCCGGACATCCAGGAGGGGGAGACCCCCTTTGACCCGGCGGCTATGCTTGCGCTGCATACGGCGTTTGTGGAGAGCCACGGATATACGGCAGAAAACATCCGCACCAGCGTTGAGACAAGTTTTGCCGTAGGCCAGATGCCAGACGGCTCCTATGCCACGGAAAAGTTTGCGGACACCGTGGCCGCAGTCTCCATCACCTGCATCACGGCGGACGCCTACGCCTCCATTACCGGCGAGACGCTGGCGCTGGCTCCCGGCGAGATTGCGGCGTACGGCATCAAAGGCGGCGAGCTGACGGTCCGCTGGGTCCTGGAGGACGGCGGGGAACTGTCCAGCACGTACCGGATCGCCCGCAGGTTGAAAACCAACCCCTATTACAGCCCCATGATTCTCCAGACGATTACCATTGTGGTACCGGACGAGGACGCGCTCCTGGAGCTCTGGCGTTTACAGGCGCAGGCTTACGGCACAAACGCCAGCCAGATGATCTGGCAGGCCCACATAGATGTGGACTGCACGGAGGAAGAGCTGCAGGCCCTGGAGGACAAGTATGTTGCAGCCATAGAAGACCCCTCTTTTTACAATGTGGCCGGCGGGACCGGCTCCTGGACGAGAAGCAGCTTCCAGCTGCGCTCCAACGGCGCGGCGGATATCTACGGACTGGCCGGCGGCTTCCTGTTCCTGGGGATTTTCCTGGGCTTCATCTTCCTCATGGCTATGGTACTCATCATCTATTACAAGCAGATTTCCGAGGGATACGAGGACAAAGGCCGCTTTGAGATCATGCAGAAGGTAGGACTTAGCCGCAAGGAGGTGCGCTCCTCCATCCGCAGCCAGGTGCTGATGGTATTTTTCCTGCCTGTAGTAGTGGCGTCCATCCACATTCTCTTCGATTTCAATATGGTGGAAAAGCTGCTGACGCTGTTCTACCTCCACAATACCGCCCTCACCGCTATGTGTACCCTGGGTACTGTACTGGTATTCTTTATTGTCTATGGAGCCGTCTACATCCTGACGGCCCGGACGTACTACAAAATCGTTGAACGGAAACAGTGAAAGGAGCGTTGAACATGGACCGAATTGATTTGGCTTTGGCCTTTGGGATGCTGTGCCTGATGCTGGGCACGCTGTTGACCGGCTTCAGCCGTCCGCTGTGGGCGGCGATGCACCAGCGGCGTCCCGATGGACGGCGGGCGGTGTTGGGACGGCAGGTATGGCTTCTGCGCGCGCCTGGGATTCTTCTGCTGACGGCGGCGGCAGCGATTATCGTGATGAGTATTCGAGAGGCGTTTCTGTTCCAGGTATAAGCAAAAAATGCGGTGTCGTTACCGGGTAAACCCGGTAATGACACCGCAGTATATACGACATAGACAGCGGGCGCAGTCCACCGGACTTGCCCGCCGCCGGGTCCGTACGAAAAACTTCCGGCTAGTAAGCGTTTCGTACGGACCCACCGAGCCGGTTCCGCAGACACAGGTCCCGGCTTCTGTTGTTATTCTACCACATCTTATCCCATTCGGCAATAGGTAATTTTATGCCTGGGTCCTGCACGGTATTGGGTTCACAGAATTCCTGACAAACTACGGCGTACGCCCTCTCAGTCAGCCTGCGGCTCCCCTTAAAGGGGGAGGCAGGCCGTGACAGAGAGGGCGTATTGCCGTCAAATTTAAGGATTGGTAAAATGAATCTAAAAAGAGCCAGCGGGAGACACGGTTTTTGAATGAGTAAACAAATTGTGAACAAATTCCACATTTGCGGAATTGGTCAGGCCACAGAGTATGGATTGTCACATGAATTTTACATAATT
>JAAWQS010000050.1 GCA_022800665.1 Oscillospiraceae bacterium | reverse complement strand
CGTTTCCAACTGTTGTCCCCCTCTGAGAGGTAGGTTCCTCACGCGTTACTCACCCGTCCGCCACTAAGTATCCTCTTCCATTGACCGAAATCTCTTTCCAAGGTACTCCGTTCGACTTGCATGTGTTAAGCACGCCGCCAGCGTTCGTCCTGAGCCAGGATCAAACTCTCAATAAAATGGTATCCAAACGCTTGCGCGCTTAAATCACTTTATTGAAGCTTATCTTAGCTTCAAACTTGCGTCCTCCGGCAGGTAATTGACTAAACCCTGCCTTTAGACTCTTCATCATCCAAACATCTGTCTCCAGATGCCGAACTCTGGTGCTTTTCGTTCGTTACATTGTTTAATTTACAAGGTACTCGCCCCGTCCGCTCAGCGGCGGAACATTTACTATCTTACCACACTCTTTCGAACTTGTCAAGTGCTTTTTTCAATTTCTTTCGAAATCTTTTCCCACACTCGCTTCGTTTCGTTTTCTTCATGCTTAGTAAGAAGCTTTTGCATTATACCAGATTCGCTTTCGCTTGTCAAGTACTTTTTTCGATTTCTTCCGAAATCTTTTCCGCTATCCGCTGTCGTACTCCCGTACCGCCAGACAGCTCAGTTAGTATACCAGACGCTCCCTGATTTGTCAAGCCTTTTTTCGACTCAATCAAATCTTTTTTTCGACTCGCTCTTTCGCCGTCCCCTGCCGCACTCCCGTGCCGTCAGACAGCTTGTGTAGTATAGCAAACGCCCCATGATTTGTCAAGCCCTTTTTTACAAATTATTTCAGATTTTTTTCGCAGCTTTTCAAAGACATTTTCTCTCATCCGTGTTATAGTGTATATAGTAAGGCGGCGATTCTTTTCCATACTATATCCTGTATGCGAGGTGTATCCCATGGACTCCCCTGAATTCACCGCCGCGTTTGCGGCAGTCCACCGGTATTCGTTATTCTTTCTGCTCTTGATGCTCTACAGCTTTCTTGGCTGGTGCGGCGAGATGGTATACTGTTCCCTGGGACAGCGGCGGCTGTGCGAAAAGCGCGGCTTTCTCAACGGCCCCGTCTGTCCGGTCTACGGCCACGGCGCGCTGCTGGTTCTGTTTGCGCTGAACGGCGGCTGCACGTCACCGGCAATGACCTTTTTGCTGGGGGGCATTTTAACCTCAGCGATTGAATATCTGACCAGCTATTTCATGGAGAAGTTGTTTCACATGCGCTGGTGGGACTATTCCCAGAAGCGGTATCATCTGAATGGCCGCGTCTGTCTGTTGAATTCAACGCTGTTCGGTCTGGCGTGCGTACTGCTCTGTCACGGGGTGCATCCATTTCTAATTTCATATATGTATGCGTTACTGCAGGATGGGGCAGGCGTACCGCTTGCATTTGTGTTGACAGTCATCTATATAATAGATATCATTCTCTCTGTCCGCAGCGCCATCCAGATTGGCAGCCGTCTGGAGAAGCTCCACGCCATCCACGACGAGCTTGCGGAGAAGCTGGAGCGGCTGAAGGCGGAGCAGCAGCAGGCGCTGGAGGCGCAGCGGGAGCGTCTGGAGGCCGTCCGTGCAGAGGCACAGCAGCGGCTGAAAGCGTTATACGAGAAGCCGGACTTTTTCGAACGCCGTCTGCTGCAATCCTTCCCGGCCATGCGCTCGTCTCGGCACGGGGAAGCGCTGGCAAAAATGCGTGAATACCTGGAAAGCCGGAAAGGCTAGTACCGGATTCTATAAAACAAGAACAACAAGGAGATGGAACGAATGTCAGAATGTACCCATGATTGCAGCTCCTGCGGCGAGAGCTGCGGGGAGCGGACCCAACCGCAGTCATTCTTAAAGGAGCACAACCCGGCTGCGCGGGTAGGGAAAATTTTTGGAGTAGTCTCAGGGAAGGGCGGAGTTGGCAAGTCGATGGTCACAAGCCAGCTGGCGGTTCTGATGCACCGCCTGGGTCATAAGACCGGCGTCCTGGACGCGGACGTCACCGGCCCGTCGATTCCCAAAGCCTTTGGCGTACACCAGCGGGCGTTGGGGGACGAGCGGGGGATGCTGCCGGTGGAGACCGCCTCCGGCATTCAGCTGATGAGCGTCAACCTGCTGCTGGACGACGAGACGGACCCGGTTTTGTGGCGCGGCCCGGTCATTGGCGGGGTAGTCACCCAGTTTTGGACAGACGTGATCTGGGACGTAGACTATTTGTTTGTTGACATGCCGCCTGGAACGGGCGACGTTGCGCTGAGCGTCTTTCAGTCTCTGCCGCTGGACGGCGTAATCATTGTGGCCTCTCCTCAGGAGCTGGTCAGCATGGTGGTGGAGAAGGCGGTAAAGATGGCGGAGATGATGGACATTCCCATAGTTGGGGTTGTAGAGAACATGAGCTATCTGCTCTGTCCGGACTGCGGCAAAGAGATTCCGCTGTTTGGCGCGGGCAAGACCCAGGCTGCAGCGGACGCCCATCACATTCCGCTCCTGGCCCGTATGCCCATCGACCCCGCTTTGGCCCAACTGACGGATCTGGGCCGGATCGAGGATTTCACCGGCGATTGGCTGGGGAACGTGGTTGGCATTCTGGAAAAATTCGAGAGCAAGGCATAACAGAGAAGGGTCCCGGAACGAGGCGCGTTCCGGGACCCTTTTGCTCAAAGGGATTGATAGTGGTAAAAGCGGGCGAAATTGTGAAACAGGATATCCTCCAGCCGGAAGCCGTCGGGGAGCTGGAGCATTTCCGCTTTTCTGCGTTCCTTTTTGGGGCACCAAATGGGGTAATCGGAGCCAAAGAACACATGGGAGGGGTCATATTCCCGCAGCACATCATACAGCGGCTCATGCTGGGTGACATAGCTGAAGCTGGAGCTGATATCGGTGTAGACGTTATCCAGCCTTGCAATAGGGCGGACCTTCTCCACATCCCAATCCCCCCAGTTGCCCAGGTGCGCGGCGATGCACCGCAGCTTTGGAAAGGTCTGCGCCACCGGCAGCAGGCGTTTTGGTCCGGACACATTGACTCTGGGGTCGCCCATATGGGCGATCAGGAACATATCCTGGCGTTCCATTTCTTCAAACATGGGGAACAGCCGGGGATCATCCAACACGAAGTGTTGGAACTCCGGATGGATTTTCACGCCGAAGATACCGTGTTCCCGCATCCAGCGCAGCTCCTCCCGGAACCCCTCGAACCCGGCGTGCAGCGTTCCGCAGGGGAGGAGTTTCCGATGGCTTGCGGTTTGTTCCAGGATATAGCGGTTGACACCCTCCACCTGATGGGGGGTAGTAGCGGCAGAGAAGACCAGCGCGTAGTCGATACCCGCGTCATCCAGCACAGCGGTCAGCTCGTCCACGGTACCGAAGTGGTTCGGGGGTTCCGGCAGGCCGAAGTAATCCACCACATTCAAGGTTGCCTTTCTCGCCACTTTATCCGGGAAAATATGGGTATGCATGTCAATCACTCTCATAACCGGTCACATCCGTTTCAAAAATTATTTCATAGTATAGCATAAATCCTCGTCATAACAAAACAGCGGATACGCCAAAAAATAGGCGGACTGCCGTCATAAATTCATATCAATCCTCCACAGGGGCGATTCCAGGATTGTTTTTTCAACCGACAGCCGGTATAATGGAAGGGAAGACGAGAAAAGGGAGGAATCTCAGAAATGGCATTTCAAACGCCTTTGACCATCAGCGCAGTCATTGAGAAAATCCACACAAAGAAGTATTTACTGCCATCCATCCAGCGGGAATTTGTCTGGAGTGCGGACCAGATCACCATGCTGTTCGACAGTCTGATGCGGGACTATCCCATCAACGCCTTTTTATTCTGGGAAGCCGGCAAAGAGAGCCTGCATGAGTTCACCTTTTACGAATTTCTGCGGGACTACCACCAGGCAAAGAATTACCACAATCAGCGAGCGGACGTCAGCGGCAGCGAGAGCATCGTGGCCGTTTTGGACGGACAGCAGCGGCTGACGTCTCTGTACATTGGCCTGAAGGGGACTTATGCATATAAGTTATCATACCGCCGGAGGGACAATCCGAACGCATATCCGGTCAGGCGGCTCTATCTGAATCTGCTCCAGCGTTCTGCGGACAGCGAATACGAGTATGACTTTGCATTTCTGACCGAGGAAGCGGCGGCGCAGAACGACAGCAGCCACTACTGGTTCCCTGTAGGGAAAATTCTGGACATGAAAAATCTCTCCGACGTAATGAAATACTGGTCAAAAAACATCGTTTTTGGCAGCCGGACCAGCGAACAATGCGACTTTGCTAACGAGACTCTGTCAAAGCTGTACGAAGTCATCCACGTCTCGCCCACCATCTGCTATTATCTGGAGGACTCCGCTGAATTAGACAAGGTTCTGAATATATTCATCCGCGTCAACAGCGGCGGGACAACGCTGAGCTACTCGGACCTGCTTTTATCTTTTGCGACAGCGCAGTGGGACCAGCTGGACGCCCGGAAAGCGATCTACGGCTTTGTAGACGAACTCAACGAATTAGGGGAGGGGTTCAATGTCAGCAAGGATTTTGTATTAAAGTCCTGTTTAGCGCTCTGCGATTTTGACGACATTTCCTTCAAAGTAGACAATTTCAACCGCACGAACATGATGGCCATACAGCGGGAGTGGGAGGCGATCACCAAAGCCATCCGCAGCGCTGTTTTACTGGTGGCCAGCTTTGGATTTAACCGTGAGAACATCACATCCAACAATCTTTTCATTCCAATTGCCTACTATTTGAAACAGATTGGGCTTCCGGACAACTTTGAAACCAGCTCCTCCACATTGGACGAGCGGATTGCAATCAAGAAGTGGTTCACCCGTTCGCTGTTAAAGAAAGTTTTCAGTTTTATGCCGGACGGCGTCTTAAAACCCCTCCGCGAGATTATCCGCACCCACGGGGCGGATGGAAAATTCCCTCTTCAGGAGATAACGGAGCGATTCAAGGGGACCAACCGTTCCATCCGGTTTACAGAGGACGAGATCAGCAATCTGCTGTGGG
Organism: Oscillospiraceae bacterium; assembly: GCA_022800665.1. GTDB lineage: Bacteria > Bacillota > Clostridia > Oscillospirales > Oscillospiraceae > Pelethomonas. Next base: position 16,263 of record JAAWQS010000050.1, on the reverse strand, counting down.
CAAAGTACGGGCAGGGCGTCACCCCCGTCATCATGTCCATACTGTATCCGTGGGCGGACATGCGCAACCATTTCCACATTGACCACTTGTATCCCAAGTCAAAATTCACCCGCAAGCAGTTGGAGAAACGAGGTTTGACAGAGGAGCAGATTGAATTCGCCCTGAAGAACTACAACTATATAGGCAATTTGCAGTTATTGGAAGCGATTCCGAATATGGAGAAGGGAAGCGTTGATTTTGACCAATGGCTGACCACGGCAGTCCCTGCAGAAAATCTATCTGACTATAAGGAAAAACATTTAATACCCCGCCATATTACGCCCACATATGAAAATTTTGAAAGCTTTATAGCGGCAAGGGAGAAGCTCATAGAAGCGAAACTCTGCAAAGAGCTCATGTAACGGAAAAGCCGCGACGCCCGCCGGTCAGCAAGACCAGTCGGGCGTCGTTGTTTCATTCAGGCTGTTGCCCGGAAGAGCTCATCCATTTGCCAATGCGCAGAGTTCTTCCAGCATTTTCGGCAGATCAGCGCCCATATTATCATCGGTAAACTGGCAGGTACCGACTTTTTTATGCCCACCGCCATTATATTTCAGCATCAAGCTGCCCACATCCACTTCAGCGGACCGGTTGACGATACTATAGCCCACGGCGGCGGAGCAGCCCTTACCGCCTCTGCCGCTGACGATCCAGGCAGAGATATTCTGCTCCGGGTACAGGCTGTAGATCAAGAATCGGTTGCCGGTATAGATGGGATCGACGCCCCGCAGGTCGGTAATAATGACGTTACCGTCGACACGGGTATGTGCGGCGACCATCTGCTTAAACTTCTCTGTCTGGTCCTGATAGACCTCAATCCGCTCCTGGATATCGGGCATTGCGAGGATTTCGTCGGAGCGCATGGAGTGGCAGGCGGCGAGGAGCTTTTCCATCAATTGATAATTGGAGATTGTAAACTGCCGCCAGCGGCCCAGACCGGTTCTTGGGTCCATCAAAAAGCCGATCAGGATCCAGCCTGTAGGGTTCAGGATTTCGTCCAGGGTAAGGCTTCCGGAATCGACCTTATCCACGGCCTCCATGACCTCGTCGTACTGCGGGAAGCGATTCTTACCGCCGTAGTATTCATAGATAATTCTGGCGCAGGAGGGGGTAATACGGCTTTCGCCCTTATATTTGCCTTCCAGAGCCAGGCGTTCGTGTTCGCTGGAGTGGTGGTCGAACCAGAGGCCGCAGCCTGGGACGAAGGGGACGTTTGCCAGGCAATCGTTTTCTGTGACTTCCACGAGGCCGTCCTGCAAATCCTTAGGGTGGGCGAACTTCCAGGAATCAATAATCCCGGCCTCCAGCAGCAGTGCGCCGCAGACGAGGCCGTCAAAATCCGAGCGTGTCACTAATCTCACAGTAGTATCCTCCTCAAAAGAAAAAGTAAATATGCAACAAAACGAGCGCAAGCAAAAGGCGGCGTACCGCACTCAACCGGCGGTCTGCGGCGGGCCGTCTTTTTCTGGGAAATCTAGAAAGTCCTGCACGGTCATATGGAACACGCCGGAGATTTTATAGAGGGTTTGGATTCTGGGTTTCCGGCATTTTCCGGACATGATATTCTCAATTGTAGCCCGGTTCATTTTGCACGCATCGGCCAGCTGACCGATGGTCATATGATTTTCCTCACACAAGCGGTTAATTCTTTCTGCGATAATCTGATTATATTCCATCATTCTGTCAAATACATACGCAGTAGGCCGGCTGTCTGCTCTCCGCCGGTTCCGCCAGCCTGCCGCACACTTTCGAATCCCTGCGCCGCATTCAACGCTGCAAGGCATTTCAGCCCATGGCCCCCAGCAGGGATTTAGGGGCCGGCCAGCGCGGTCAATTCCGCCGCGGGAGCTCTGCCGGAGCGCGGGGCGGCGGACGACAGTACCAGTATACATAAATCGTTCTGCCCTGTCAATGGTTTTCAGCGTTCCCGTTTTCCTTGAGAAATCTTTCGCACAGTTCAGGATAATCCGCTGCTAAGCAGTTCTTCTTGGCTCCCCCTTTAGGGGGAGTTGTCAGCCGCAGGCTGACTAAGAGGGCTTAACCGCAGTCCGTCAAGATTTTCCCTCATGATTAGGGGCTTTTTGGTACGCTCCATGGGCCGCAGCCCGGTAGCGCAGGGGCGTACTGCCCACCAGGGCCTTGAACTGCTTGGAAAAATAGCTGGGGCTGGAAAACCCGCAGCTGAGGGCAATATCCGTAACCGGACGGCTGGTACCGGCGAGCTGTTCCGCCGCCGCAAAAATTCTTCTGCGCTGCACGTAGACCATTGGGGCGCAGTGCAGGTAGCGTCTGAAAATACGCTGGCACTCTCTGGGACAGATATTGGCCTGCGCCGCAATATCCTTAACGGATAAGGCCAGGCTGCTGTTCGCGTCAATGTACGCCAGCATCTGTTTCACGCGGTCTTCCTGCTGGGGCGGCATTTTTCTGGCGGGAACGACACGGCTTTTTTCCTTAGCAAAGAGCAGGAGCTCCGACAGCGCGGCCCGTACTGCAAATTCATATCCCGGCGGTTCACCGGCGCAGGCATCGAAGGCCCGGCCAAACGCCTGCAAGCCTTGCAGATCATCCGGGCCAAACAGCAGAACAGGCGGACCGTCCTCCAGCAGCGGGCGGACATAGGCGGTGTCGAACACACTGCCCGGCGCACCGCCCACGATATTGGAGTCAAAGACGATGGACCGGAACCGGCAGGGGGAGGGCGCAGAGGCGCGGAAGGAGTGGAGCGCACCTGTATTCACCAGACAGCCCCCGCCGGTCCCCAGGGCGTAAATTTGATCTTCAATTCCGAGTTCCACCCTGCCCTCCAGCAGCACAAAAACCTCCAATTCTCTGTGCCAGTGGGACACGATGGTCCCGGCTACAAACTGGTGGATATCGCCGTCATGCGCGCTCAGTCCGAGTGGCTGCATACCGGGTTCCAGCATTTCTTTCCCGTTCGGGTCTGTGCGGATAGAGTCTTTATTGAAAATCATATAACCACCTTCTTTGTCGTTATAATTATAGTATAGGCCGTTTTTCTGAATGCGTCAAGCGGACACGGCTGGTATAATAGCGGCATCAGATATGGAGGTGCTGCACCATGCGCTGCGCGACACAGAAGGTCTTCAACACCCTGTTGGCATCCAATATTCTATATTTAGCCTCCACGAGCGGAGATCACCGGCAAATCTATTTAGGGTATGCCGCCCAAATAATAAACAAAGAGGTGGAAAAAGAGACTATGAAATACCGGCACATTGTATTTGACCTGGACGGGACGCTGCTGGACACAGAGGAGGCGGTATTAAACGCCTGGCAGCACACATTAAAGGCGTACCGCTATCATTTTCCATTGGAGGAACTTCGGGTTGTTTTAGGCATCACAGTAGAAAAAGGGATTGACGCATTGGGCGTTTTGGTAGATAATCAGTTTGAGCGGCGGCTGACGGAGAGCTACGCCCTGTACACCGGCAACACCGCATTTTTTCCGGGCGTAGGGGAGCTGCTGCTGCAGTTGAAGCAGCGGGGATATTCCCTTGGGGTAGTAACGTCGCGGAACCGGGAGGAATGCCGCCGGTATTTTGGCACATTTGGCCTGGAGATTCTGTGCGGTCAGTTTATATGCGCGGAGGATACGGAGCGGCACAAACCGGAGCCGGAGCCGCTGCTCAAATATATGGAGCAGGCGGGCGCGGCGGCGGAGAGCTGCATCTATATCGGCGATATGCCCACGGATGTAGCGTGCGCTAACCGGGCGGGAGCGGTTTCTGCCCTGGCCGTGTGGAACCAATCGGGCATATTGTGTCCGGACGCGCAGCTGATACTGCAAACCCCTGCGGACCTTCTCCGTATACTGGACGCCCCCGCATAATAGAGACAAACAACCGGAAGATCAAAAAGGAGGGTACCACAATGAAAAACGTGAAGCACGCAAAATGCGTCCAATGCGGCAAGCTGTACGAGGCTGTGCCGAACCTGACGAACTGTACCTGCGGCGGCATTTTGGATATTGTGTATGACTACGGCTATATCAAGACCGTACTTAGCAAAGAAAAGCTGGCTGCGCGCCGGGACTATTCTATGTGGCGTTACCGGGAGCTGCTGCCGGTAGAGGACGCCACTCCCGCGCCGCCTCTGCGGGTAGGCTGGAGTCCGCTCTACACGGCGGAGGCTCTGGCAAAGGAGCTGGGCATCGCCAAGCTGTACATCAAGGACGACGGCATCAACCCCACCGCCTCTCTGAAGGACCGCGCCAGCGCGATGGCTGTTGCGAAAGCAAAGGAGGCGGGTGCAGAGGTGATTGCCTGCTCGTCCACAGGGAACGCGGCCAGCTCTCTGGCGGGGAACGCGGCGGCGGCGGGTCTGAAGACCTATATTTTTGTACCCAGCCGGGCGCCGAAGGGCAAGGTTGCGCAGCTGATGACCTTTGGCGCGACGGTCATCTCCGTGCAGGGCAGCTATGAGGAGACATTTGAGCTGAGCAGGCAGGCTATCGACCGTTGGGGCTGGTACAACCGCAACGCCGCCATCAACCCGTATCTCTCCGAGGGCAAAAAGACGGTTGGACTGGAGATCATGGAACAGCTGGCGTGGCAGGTTCCGGATTATATCGCCATATCTGTAGGCGATGGCTGCACCATAGCCGGACTGTGGAAGGGTCTGAAGGATCTGTACGCGCTTGGTTTTATCGACCGTCTGCCCCGGTTGATCTCCGTCCAGGCGGCGGGGTGCTGTCCCATCAACCGCGCCATAGAGACGAATCAGGCGTGGATGCCGATGGAGGAGGACACTCTGGCCGACTCCATTGCCGTCGGCGTTCCCCGGAACGCCAGCAAAGCGTTGATGGCCATTCGGGAATCCAACGGTCTGACGGTAGAGGCAACGGACGAGGAAATCATGTCCGCACAGAAGCTGCTGGGCCGTACCTGCGGCGTATTTGGCGAACCGGCGGGCGTAACGGGGGCGGCTGGTCTGAAAAAGCTCTGTGAGCAGGGGCGAATTCCAGCGGACGCCACTGTAGTGAGCGTAGTCACCGGCAACGGGTTGAAGGATGTGGCAAACGCAATCAACGCCTGCGGCGAGCCGCTCTCAATTCCCAGCGATATGGAGCTGCTGCTAAAAGCATTTGCAGAAAAGGGCATTGTTGTGGAATAATGCAGCATAGCAAAACGCGGGGGCCAAAAACGGCCCCCGCGTTTTGTTTGTTACCATATTTCATGTTTCATGGAGACCGCTGCCCATATGCTTCTGAAAAGCCCGTTCCACCAGCACAGAGGCCAGCAATGCGGCAAAGACGGCGGCAGCCGCCAGGACCGGCCCCGGCTCCTGAATGACGGATCCAATCAGCCTGCCAAACCACAGCAGTCCGGCCAGCGCCGCGCCTCACAGCAGGGCGGCTGGAACCGCGGTCCGCAGTTCCCGACGGAAGGTCCGGAAGAGATTTCCCATATTACAGCAGCGTAGGGATCAGACGCCCCAGGGTTCCGGCTAGGGCGGCGTGGCCCCGTCTGGTCAGGTGCATGAAGTCGATGGTGTTGAACTCTGCGCCGCACTCGTTGGCGTCCAGGAAGTGACTGCCGGTTTCCTCCGCGATCTGGCGGAAGCGCGCAGGAACCTTCCTGGATTTTTCCACGCAGCGCATACCCATTGTACCCATCTCATCCGCCATAGGGGAGGTCTGTATGCCATCGCCGATGACAGGCGGGGCAATGATCAGGATATTGGGCTTTCCGCCGGGGCCCCAGCAGTCAATGGTCTGGGCTTTCCGGACCAGGCGGCGCATTCCCATACCGATAGCGAAGGCGTTCACATTGAATCGCTCCTTGCAGTCGTTGGTTCCCAGCATGATTGCCAGCAGGCTGACCGGCTCGTGACTTTTCAGGCAGGGCCAGAGGTAGCTCAGGGCGTCCAAGCCCTCGTACAGCGGGTCCTGGAACACGGTGGTCCGGCCCGACAGTCCCTCTTCCACCACCAGGTACTCGTCCCCCAGCTCCTTCTGCAGCAGCTTGGTCCACCGCTCGTCCTCGTTGAAGCGGAAGAGTTCCGGGTCTGCGCAGCCCCTCGGATCCGCGCAGTAGCCGTGGGTATTGGAATCCCCCAGGCACACGATATGTTTTTTCATGATGGACGGCCTCTCTTCGGCATTCTTTACTTGACCAGTTCGGGCAGCGACGCGGCGGCGGCGGACTGACCGACCCGGCGGAATTTCTCATCCGGCAGCGCGGGATAAATCTGACCGGCAATCTCCGGGTACTCCTCCGCCAGAACGGTCTTGCAGGTGGACAGGAGCAGGTCGCCGCCCTTGCCGGACATCACCCGGCCCAGCAGCAGCAGGTGCTTGAAATGGTACAAATCGAAGTACAGGGCCAGGGTGTGGGCCAGGTACACGCCGATGGAGGAGAAGACGTCCGCCGCTCTGGGATCGTCCTGGGCCATCAGTCCCTGGACGACCTTCAGTTTTTCGGCAGGGGACAGGGCCTCATCCAGCTCGATCCCGGCCCGCGGGGCCAGCTTGATCACGCCGTCCTGGGAGAAGTATTTCACGCCGCAGCCGATATCGCCGCTCCACTCGTCCACCATAGCCTCCGGCTGTGCGTCCACGGGGACGAAGGCCAGCTCGTTGAGCCAACCGGTAATCCGGCCCTGGGGGTCCACGTAGCCCACCGCCTCGCTGGTACCCATGGCGATGCCCAGCACGTTGTCCTCCTCCAGACTCATCGCGCCGGCCAGGGCGGTCACGTCGCCGTCGTTGACCACGGAGAAGGGGACACCGCCGAAGGTGTCGGTAATAGCGCGGATATAGATATCCTTCACTTTCTGGTCAAAGAGGTCCTTCGGGACCGCCAGGAAGAGGGAGGCGTTCATGGTGCGGTTGTTGATGTACACACCGGCGGAGCTGACGCCCACGGCGTCCACCCGCGGCATATGTTCGGCAGCGGACTTGAGGGCGGCAACAATCCCGTCATAGTGGTAATCCGGGTCAGAGGTAGTCTTGGGGAACCAGACGACCTCCTCGGAGTAGACGCTCTCTCCGTCGATGACGGCGGACACCTTCCGGTCCGACCCGCCTGCATCGAAACCAATGCGGCAGCCGTCCAGGTGGCGGCCAATCGCCTTGGGGCTGTCCTTGGCCGCGGGCAGGGCGTCGCAGAGGACCACCTCAAAGGGGTGTTCAAAGACGTTTGCCATATAGTCCCAGTCGAAAGCCTGGCAGCCATTGGCGGAAAAGTCCTCCTGCATGGCGTGGTAAATGTCCTCGCTTCCCCGGACATAGATTCGGAACCCGCCCTTCATCCAGAGCATCGTCTTCACGATACGGTTGACATAGTAGCGGTCCGCCTCCCGGTATTCCGGCGTACCGTGAATAAAGGTTTCACAGACCGCCATCTCTCCGCCAGCCCGCTCCACGGCCAGGCCCAGGGGCTGTTTGGCGTCCTTCAGAAACGCCTGGTTGAACTTGTACAGGGGCAGGAAGTCCGGGTCCAGCTTGGGCGCGTGGAGCAGGGACACCTCAATACCAAAACGATTCATATTCTTTTCCCTCCATCAAATATTGCACACCCCGCAGGTCCTTCCATCCTGCGCACGGAGTGCATTTGCCGTTATCATACCACGGGACGGGCCGTCTGTCACGCTTTTTTCGTGTGACGGAAAAAATTTTCCGAAAATCCTTTAGACCTGGCACATATATCGATCTGAAGGCTGGTTCAAGCGCCCATTTTGTAGATTAGAAAATGAAACATTCGCATATACATTTAATTGTTCGGACGCTGCGAAACAATTGGACATTGGGTTTATACATCGTGATAAACCAATCATCGGCATCTCTAAAGCATGAGACAGCCGCTGCTTTTTCAGGGAAGGATTACGCCCCCCTTGTATGATTTCCCGGCGGACCTTTTTTTGCGCTCAGCAGCATGGACGCCCCGCTGTAGAGCAGGAACAGGCCGAAGGGCTTGCGGAGCAGGGAGACGTCCACCGCCAGGGCGGCCAGCGCACCGGCCAGGGACGCGATGGTTCCGGGAATTGCAGCCTGCCGCCAGGCGGTTTTGTCAAGGAATCCATTTTTTCTGTGAAAAAACAGGCTGATTCCCGCCGTAGGCAGGAAAAACAGGAGATTGATGGCCTGGGCTTCCCGGTGGTCCACCCCCAGGAAGAGGGTCATGCAGACCAGCAGCAGCGTCCCGCCGCCGACGCCCCAGCTGGACAGCACCCCCGTGGCCGCAGCGGCCAGAAAAGGCAGCAGCCATTCGCTCATAGTAGGTATCTCACTCCTCCGTACAGCAGAAATGCGCCGAAAATCAGCTTCAGCAGTCTGACCGGAACCTTCTCAAAGGTCATGCCTCCTGCAATGCCCCCCACAACGCCGCCCGCCAGGTAGGGCAGTACCAAGGACAGCGCGGGGCGGACCTGGAAGAGATACACCGCTGTAGAGACGATGCACATGGGGAAGATGACGGCTACGCAGGTAGCAAAGGCATTCCGGGCCTCCAGGCCGCTCCATTTGGTCAGCAGGGGGAGGAGTACCATACCGCCTCCGCCGCCGAACAGGCCGTTGACAAGTCCCCCCGCGCTGCCGGCAATCCGGTTTTTGTTCCGGTCGGTCATGGTCCGGCCCCCTTTCCTGCGTTATGTAACCCCGGCCCGTGGGCGGGCCGGAGGGGAGATCAGTGCATCTCCTGGAAGCTCTGGCAGTCCGTACACTGGTTCATGGACGGATGCTTCTCATGGGTGCCCACGCGGATGCTGTCCAGACCGCAGTAATCCTGGCTCTTGCAGTGGTTGGCGCAGGAGACGACGGAGCATTTGATGGACTTATTGGGAGTGCAGGCGCAGCCGCTGTTCATGCAATCGCTCATGTGTTGGTTCCTCCTTTGTTCGTTCGCTTTTGGGTTTTGCCGGAGGTAGTTTGACCCGGCTCCATAAATTTTATGCAAAATATTTTCTTTGCATGAGATTATGCCCGTCAGATATGTGCAAACTGCTTGACATTCCAGACTTGCTATATTAGAATATGGATAGAGGACCCCGGCGCGGAACAGCGCCGGTTATTGTGCGATTTTTGAGGAAAAGAGGAGATTGCCATGAAATTTTCCAGCAAGGCCCAAAAATGCGGCCTTTCCCCCATGCGGAAATTCCATCCCTATGCCGTCGCCGCCGAGGCTGCGGGCAAGAAGATTTACCACCTGAACATCGGCCAGCCTGATATTGCCACCCCGCCCCAGTATTTTGAGGCTGTCCGCAATTTCCAGCAGCCGGTTCTGGAGTACGCTCCCTCTCCCGGACTGCCTGTCCTGATTAACGCCATCCAGAAATATTATGACAATCTGGATATGCACTTTGAGAAGGACCAGATCCTGATTACCACCGGCGGCAGCGAGGCCCTGCAGATTATCTTCAACTGCATCCTGGACGACGGCGATGAGATTCTGATTCCTGAGCCGTTCTATCCCAACTACAACACCATGGTCAACGCCTGCGGCGCGAAGATTCACCCCATACATACCTCTCCGGAGGAGGGCTACCACTACGCAGACCGCGCCAAGGTCGAGGCGGAGATCAACGAGCACACCCGCGCCATCGTCTGCACCAACCCCGGCAACCCCACCGGCGCAGTCCTGACGCCGGAGGAGATGCGCATGATGGTGGACATCGCCAAGGAGCACAACCTGTTTATTATTGGCGACGAGGCATACCGTGAGTTTGTGTATGCGGGCGAGCCGCTGATGAGCCTGGGCCAGTTTGACGACGCGCCGGAAAACGTGATTGTCATCGACACAGTATCCAAGCGTTTCTCCGCCTGCGGCGCCCGGATTGGCTGCATCATCACCCGGAATAAGGAGCTGCTCAGCGAGGCCATCAAGTTCTGCCAGGCCCGTCTCTCGGTGGCGACGCTGGACCAGGTTGCGTCCGCCGCTCTGTACGATGTGGGACCGGAGTATTTCGCCGCCGTGCGGGAGGAATACAAGCTCCGCCGGGATACAGTGGTTGCGAAGCTGGCGGAGATTCCGGGCGTGATCTGCAAGTGTCCGAGAGGCGCGTTCTACCTGATGGCCGCGCTTCCGGTGGACGACGCGGATGCGTTCCAGAAGTGGCTGCTGACGGACTTCGACGACAACGGCGATACGGTCATGTTTGCGCCGGGCGGTCCGTTCTACGGCACGCCGGGCAAGGGCGTCAATGAGATTCGGATTGCCTATGTGCTCAAGCAGAAGGATTTGGAGCGTGCAATGGATCTGTTGGCGAAAGGCATCGAGGCTTATAACAAGCGGTAATGGACTGGGGCGGCTGCCGGGAGCAGCCGCCTCTTTTTGAGCAATATCCACACAAAAACGGAAAAAGTTTTCTGCACTTTGTATTTGACAGACGCAAAAAAATCTGTATAATAGAGGAGAACCCGCTTCCGCCCGTCAGGGCGGGGTCCATCTACTTCGGGGTGTTGCGCAGTTGGTAGCGCGCCTGCTTTGGGAGCAGGAGGCCCAGGGTTCGAGTCCCTGCACTCCGACCACCGCGTCGGCGCAAAGTCCGTTCGGCTCTGTTTCCGCGGGAAGCCTGCGTCTTTCCGCGAAAACGCCGCTTGCTTCCTTGCGCCGCTTTTCCCCACACGGCCCGCTTCGCTGGGCTCGTGCGGGGACCCCATTTTTTTGTTTCCTTTCCCTGCGGTTTTCCTTTGTTTGAACCCCTTTCCCGGTTCACCCATCGGTCGTTGTACCCCGTGATGAGTTGACAAATCCAGAAGCCTGGACGTAGGCTGCTCGCTGGGATTTGTCAGCTTTTCTTTTTTACAGGATTACATCCGAAAAGGAGATTGTGATATGAATAATGCTGAAAAAAACATGGATAAAATTGTTTCCCTCTGCAAAGGCCGGGGCTTTATTTTCGCCGGCAGCGAAATTTACGGCGGTCTCGCCAACACCTGGGATTATGGTCCCCTTGGCGTGGAGCTGAAAAATAACGTCAAAAAAGCCTGGTGGAAAAAGTTTGTACAGGAAAATCCCTACAACGTAGGGCTTGACGCCGCAATTCTGATGAATCCCCAGGTATGGGTTGCCTCCGGTCATGTCGGCGGCTTCTCCGACCCTCTGATGGACTGCAAGGAATGCAAAGAGCGTTTCCGCGCCGACAAGCTCATTGAGGATTGGCGCCAGGAAACCGGCTATACCCTGGAGAAACCCGTGGACGCGCTGTCCCAGGACGAAATGAAGGCGTTTATTGAGGAGCACAGCATTCCCTGTCCCAGCTGCGGCAAGCACAACTTTACCGATATCCGCAAGTTCAACCTGATGTTCAAGACGTTCCAGGGCGTGACGGAGGACGCGAAAAACGCCGTCTATCTCCGCCCGGAGACGGCGCAGGGCATTTTCGTCAACTTCCAGAACGTCCAGCGCACGACCCGCCGCAAGCTGCCTTTCGGGGTCTGTCAGGTGGGCAAGAGCTTCCGCAATGAGATTACTCCGGGCAATTTTACGTTCCGCACCCGTGAATTTGAGCAGATGGAGCTGGAATTTTTCTGCAAGCCCGGCACAGAGCTGGAGTGGTTCTCATATTGGAAGAACTTCTGCCGGGACTGGCTGCTCTATCTGGGGATGCGGGAGGAAAACCTCCGTCTCCGCGACCACGACCCGGAGGAGCTGAGCCACTACTCCAACGCGACCACAGACTTTGAGTTTGTGTTCCCCTTCGGCTGGGGCGAGCTGTGGGGCGTAGCGTCCCGCACCAGCTTCGACCTCACCGCCCACCAGAATACCTCCGGCAAGGATCAGTCCTACTTCGACCCGGAGGCCAACGAGCGGTATATTCCCTATGTGATTGAGCCGTCCCTGGGTGCGGACCGGGTCGTGCTGGCCTTCCTGGTGGACGCCTACGACGAGGAGGTTGTCGATCCGGAGAAAAACGATGTGCGCACCGTCCTGCGCCTCCATCCTGCGCTGGCGCCCTTCAAGGCCGCAGTCCTGCCCCTGAGCAAGAAACTGGGGGAGAAGGCACGGGAGTTGCAGGCGGAGCTGTCGAAGGACTGGATGGTGGATTACGACGACACCGGTTCCATCGGCAAACGCTACCGCCGCCAGGACGAGGTTGGCACACCCTACTGCATCACCGTTGACTTTGAGACCGTGGGCGACGACAAGACCCCCGCTGACAACTGCGTCACCGTGCGGGAGCGCGACAGCATGAAGCAGGTGCGCATTCCCATCAGCGAGCTGAAGAGCTGGCTGTCGGAGAAGCTGGCGTACTAATACGCGGCATCCCCGCCCCACAACGGGACGGGGATGCTTTTATTCGTCTGGAAACACTGTGCTCAGCGCAATAAAGCAGCCGTCCAGCACGTTGACCTTTGCCAAGTCCTCCGGTCCGTAGACCTCATGCAGCAGCAAAACGCCTCTGCCGTCCCGGAGCATGACTTGCACCGTCTGTTCCTCCGGACCCACAATCCAGTATTCCCGCACGCCGGCCCGCTGGTACAGACCCAGCTTCACAAGCCGGTCATGCCTCTGGGCGGAGGGGAAGGGGACGTCGGCAATAAAGTATGGCAGCCCGTCACGGCTTGCTGTTCCTCCGTTTTGCCGTCAGATCGGAAACGGTCATTTTCAGCACGGTTGTCGCTTTTATCGGGGTCGGATCAAACTGGAAATCCTCCGCATGGTAGTGGCGCATCAAAATTTTCAGCGCGCTGTATTTTTCCTCCTCCGGCACAATTGTAATCGTCCCGCGTCCCATCACGCTGGCAAAGGCCATTGTACAGCTCATTTTCTCATCAAAGAGAAGTAAGCTGTGGTCGCAGTCCATTTCAAACGCCCCGCGGTTGTCCTTTGCAATCAAATCCAGTTTCTTCCCCGCCCCGGCTGAGTGGAAGTAGAGGAAGACCTGCTCTCCCTGCACATCCAGCCCGAAGTTGAGGGGAACGATATATGGAAAATCTCCATCGTTCAGCGCAATTCTGCAGACGTCGCACTTTTCCATTATGGAAACGATATCCTGAAAATCTGTAATTTCCCTGTCTTTTCTTCTCATAGCGGCCTCCCCGTCAGTTTGATTCCCCTGCATTATATCGAATTTCACCCCAAAAAGTCAAGAATCTCAGCGGTTTTTCCAATGGAAACAAAAATCGCAAAAAAGTTTGTGAAAGATATTGCAATCTCGCCGCATATGGTGTATGATAGGAGCGTTCCAAAGGACTGCCTGCGGAACGCAATCAAATAGGATTGGTAGAGTAAGCATTGCGCGTAAAGTGGCAAGCGGCTGGGAAGTTGCCCTTGCACGAAAGGCCCCCACGAAATAGGGCCTACGATGTAATGCTGCATCCGCTACCGCACGACCCCGGATGTATCATGCCAACCCGCGCTGGAAAGGATTTCCTTTTTCCGGCTTGGATTGGCATGTTTTTTCGGGCCACTGCTGGCAGACGCCACTTTACCCCTCCTAACAACCAGCCCCACAGGGGCGGAAATTTAAGGAGGAGACGCAAAATGGAGCGTAACCAAGAAAAGAAGACCCTGTTCGGAACCACATTTTCCACCCGCAACCTGGCCATGATGGCCGCACTCGTCGCAATTCAGATTATCCTGGCCCGCTTTTTCAGCATTCAGACCGATACCCTGCGCATCAGCTTTGAGAGCATCCCGGTTGTTCTGGCCGGTATGTGGCTGGGCCCCCTCTGCGGCGCTGTTGTTGCGGTGGTGTCCGACGTCCTGGGAACCATCATCCAGGGCTATGGCGCACCGTTCCCCCCGCTGGTTCTGGGACCGCTCTCCGTTGGTATTCTCAGCGGCGTGAGCGCCAAGTACATTTTCCGCAGCAGCCTGTCCGAGGCCAAGGACACCTGGAAGGTCGTTGCCACCGTCGTGGTGACGGGCATCCTCAACAGCTTCCTCTTCGGCCTCATCGGCAGCACCCTTTACAGCATTGTCATGGTGGGCAACACCACGCCCTTCAACGTCCTGCTGTGGACCAACCTGCTCCAGCGATTGGTCACAAAGCCCCTGACCATTGTTGTCAACACGGTGGTGGTCACTGTGGTCAACCGCGCGGTATATAAGCCGGTCGTCAGCCATATTCTTTCCAAAGCGTAAGTCGTCCGCTCTGTATATAGCGGATACTGGCCCTTGATAAAAAGCGCAATATCGTTACCGGGCAAAAATCCAGGATTTGCAGCAGATTTGAGCGGGCATTAAAGTTCTTTTTGGTACTTTTTCTTTCAAGAAAAAGTATAAAATTCAAGTCAGAAATCAGGTGTGAACAAAATGACCTATGAAGAAGCCTTGTCCTTTATCCACTCCGTTGACTGGAAGGGGAGCAAACTGGGGCTGGAGCGTACCCAGGAGCTGTTGGGCAAACTCCAGAATCCGGAAAAGCAGCTGAAATTCATCCACATTGCCGGTACCAACGGCAAGGGCTCCACAGCCGCCATGCTGGCGTCCATCCTCACAGAAGCGGGCTACTGCACGGGCCTCTACACCTCGCCGTTTATCGACCGCTTCAATGAGCGGATGCAGATAAACGGAGAGCAGATTCCCGACCAGGAGCTGGCGGAGCTGACGGAGTATATTCTTCCTTACGCCAAAGCTATGGAGGATTCTCCCACAGAGTTTGAACTCATTACCGCCCTGGCGATGGTCTGGTTTGCCCGGCGCAAGTGCGAGATCGTGGCACTGGAGGCGGGCATGGGGGGCGAGCTGGACTCCACCAACGTCATCGACGTGCCGGAGATCGCCATTATCACGGCTATGGGACTGGATCACGTGGCGGAGCTGGGACCCGGTATGGCGGATATTGCCCGTGCCAAGGCAGGGATCATCAAGCCGCGGGGCAGCGTGATTATTTACGGCGGCAATCCGGAGGCGGACCAGGTTTTTGAGCAGGTCTGCGCGGAAAAAAACGCCGCTCTGTACTACCCTGATTTTACGAAAATTATTCCCAAGGACTTCGATTTGACCGGACAGCGGTTCACCTACCAGTATTGGACGGACCTGCGGATTCCTCTGGCAGGCAGCTATCAGATGCAGAACGCCGCCGTGGTGCTGGAGGCGGTGAAGGTACTGCGGAGCAAGGGGTGGCGGATTGACGGCGAGGCTGTCCGCCAGGGCATGATGGCCACCCGCTGGCCCGCCCGGTTTGAAGTCCTGCGGCAAGACCCTGTGTTTATTGTGGACGGCGGACACAATCCCCACGGCATCCGGGCCACCGCGGAGAGCCTGCGGCGGCTGTTTCCGGGGAAGAAGTTCACCTTTGTCACCGGCGTCATGGCCGACAAGGACGTGGAGTCCATCCTGGGGCTGATCGTTCCCCTGGCGGAGCGGTTCTTTACCGTCCGCCCGAACAATCCCCGCGCAATGGCGGCGGAAGAACTGGCGGCCCGGATCGAGAAGCTGGGCGCACCGGCTGTCCCCTGTGCCTCCGTAGCGGACGGCGTGGCGAAAGCGATTGAGGCGGAGGGAGCGGACGGCGTGGCCTGCGCTCTTGGCTCGCTGTACATGAGCGGCGAGGTGCGCTCGTGCTTTTAGGGCCTCCGGGTTGTGAGGTTATACAATCCAGTCGCATTTTATTTGTCAGTGTTGCCACTTGTAATCGGGCAGCGAGTTTGATATAATTTTAACGAACATTGGGCGTGGCCCTGCGTTCGCCCTTTTTTCGCCCTGCGGCAGGACCGCAGATACATCTTTGTTATTGGCGCCGGGGTCGCGGACGATTGAAGCGCGGCGTCAAAATATAATTTTTCCGGGGGTGGTGAAATATCCCGGAAAACCAAGGAGGATTTCAATGGCTATTGAATTCAAGGACGGCAAGTATGTGGACCCGGAAACCGGCCGGGTAACTCTGGACCCCACCGAGTACAAGGACTGGCAGATTGCGGAAGAAGCAGAGCGCACCCTGCCCCCTGTGGAGGAGTTCCGCAAGAAGCTGGGCCTGCTGCCTGAGGAGATCATTCCCTACGGCAAGACCCCTAAACTGGACTTTATCAAAATCATGAACCGCCTGAAGGATAAGCCCGACGGCAAATTCATCGAAGTCACCGCGATTACCCCCACGCCCCTGGGCGAGGGCAAGTCCACCGTCTCCCTGGGCCTGGTGGAAGGTCTGGGCAAGATCGGCAAGAACGTGGGCGGCTGCCTGCGTCAGCCCTCCGGCGGCCCGACCATGAACGTGAAGGGTACCGCAGCCGGCGGCGGCAACGCCCTGCTGATGCCCATGACCGAGTTCTCCCTGGGCCTCACCGGCGACATCAACGACATCATGAACGCCCAC
>JAAWQS010000049.1 GCA_022800665.1 Oscillospiraceae bacterium | reverse complement strand
CGTACCCCTCCCGGACGGGCGTGGGCAGGCTGGACAGCTTACCGTCTTCTCCCGTGACGCCGCTGGTTGGGGACACACTGCCGCCGTTGGCATTAAAGGTGACGGTAAATGTCTCCGGGGGAATCTGGGACCAGTGGGCGTAAAGGGTGGTATCGCCGGTGTAGACATGGTTCGCGTCCACCGCCGAGCCGCCCTCTGCCGCCGTGTACCAGCCGTCAAAGACGTATCCGGTCCGGGTACCCGGACTGGGCAGGCTTGCAAGCCTGCCCCGGCTGTCTGTCTTCCCGGCGGCGGGGGACGCACTGCCGCCGTTGACGTCAAAGGTAATGGTAAACGCCTCCCAGGGGCTGTATTCCAGAGCATAGTAACCGGAGCTGTCGGCAGTCCCGGACACAATCCAATCCGGGATATCGCTGGTCAAATCAAAGCGTTTGGCCTGGATGACCGCATTCTGTACCGGCGCGAGGGTCCCCCTTGCGGTGAGGACGCCGCCTACGGTCAGCCTGCCCCCGGTACCTACGGCAACCTGTTGTCCGCTGAGGATGGTCATGCCCACCCCGGACTGTAAGGTCAGCGTCTTCCCGCCGGGTACGGTAATACCGCTGTCCACCTCCAGCATGTTGGCGGAGCTGGACCGGGCCGCACCCGGCTGCAGAACCACCGCAGTAATCCCGCTCTGGGTCAGGCAGGCGGAGACGGTATCGTCCTCCACAGGCATCGTCAGGGTTACAGTGCGGGAGGGGGTTGGCTGTTCGGAACCGCCGCCGGAACTGCCGCCGGAACTGCCGCCGGAGCTGCCGCCGGAATTACTGCCGCCGGAATTACTGCCGCCGCTGTCAGGATTGCTGGCGGCAGGAGGCGTGGCAGGTGTTCCCGGAGCATCCGGCGCCGGGGCGGGCCACACCTTGTCTATAGAAATAGCTTCCTCCTGACGCGCCAGACTGTTCTCGATCTCCTGGAGCTTATCTCGGATCTGCTCCTGATCCTGTTTCAGCCGGTCCGCCGGTTTGCCGGGCATACCGATGATGTCGATGCCGGTTTCCTCTTTGATTTTTTCGCACAGAGAAGCGTCCGGCCTCAGTTCCACCAGCACAAAGCCGTCAATATCGCTCTCGCCGTAAGCGCCGCGGATAATGCTGCACTTACTGCCGGAGGTATCCTGCGGGTAGACCTTGCAGTCCACAGTCTCCCCGCTGGTGACAGATTCTGTCTTTATCTCGCCTGTTACCGGGTCCGTCACGCATACGGCTACCGTTCCCTCCAGGACCGACAGCCGGGATGTCCACTGGTCAATGACTTTTACCCATCCGCTGGTTCCGCGGATGCCAACGGACATAGTTGATGTACGGATATTGAAGACTTCGTCATCATCCAGCGGGCTTTTCACGTTGAAAAACAGATTGCCTGCATCCAACAGAATGTCCAGCTTTTTGCCGCTTTTACGGACCGTAATCTCGCTGACAGCATCCATTTTCACCAATTTTTCGTCGTCCAGATTGATCCACGCATAACTGGATTCCTTCGTTGTCAGCTGGTAGCCGCTGCGAAGCTGCATCCGCTCCGTTTGCTTGACGCTGCGGCCACTGCTGTTGGCAATGGAGACCGTCCCCTCGGTTTTCATCAGCCGCATAACTGCCGCTGTGGTAGACTCCGCTCTTGCTGCCGGCCCGTACGACAGGCACAGTACAAATGCCAGCAGCAGGGAGAGCAGCCGTCTGTTTGTTGCATTTCTTTCCATAATCTTCCTCCTCCGCAGATAAAAGGGCGGTACGGTCCCGGATGGATAACCGCGAGCTGTAACAACTCTATCAAACCTTAAAAGGTCAGGAATACGCCGCATTTCGCCAAGACTTTTGCCGTTTTCTATAATTAAAACAAGTATAACATCAACCCCAAGTGATTGCAAGGCTTGCGGCGAATTATTCCTTATATTTCGGTTGAAATTTTCCTGTTGCAGAAATACCGTCTCAGGGGGAGGCTTTTGGGGCAATGAACTCATTTAGAGCAATTCATTCCAAAGGTGGCAGCTGGTATGTCGTTGGAAGAGGCGGGGCAAATCCTGCCCGGCCTTGTGCAGAACGCAAAAAGCAGAAGAATATTCTCTAAACTGTTGGAATCCATACGATACTATCAAAAATGAAAAAAACATCTTGGAAATACTGTGCATTGTTTTATCGTCCAGATGGATGTAAAATGTATATATCTACAGAAGGATAAAAAACTTTATTTTTCTATAAAAAGAATTATATTCTTCTGATCGGGAGGACCAGTGGAAAAACGAGGATTTCTGTATAACAGCCGGCTCTGTATTGCCTGTGGCGCCTGCCAGGTGGCCTGCCAGAACGCCAACGGCCTGCAGGAGGGGGAATTTTTTCGTCGGGTTGTCCTGCAACCTGGACCCAATGGGAGGACCGCCGCCTTCTCTGGCAGCTGCAACCACTGCGTCCGTCCGGCGTGTGCGGCGGCTTGCCCTACAGGAGCCATGTACCGCGACGAGACGCTGGGCGTGGCGCTCCACGATGACGGGCTGTGTATCGGCTGCGGCGCGTGCGTCTGGAACTGCCCCTATGGGGCGGTGTCCCTCAGCGGCGTTTCCGGCGTCTCCCAGAAGTGCGACAGCTGTTTGGAACGACGGCAGCAGGGACTGCAGCCTGCCTGTACAGCAGCCTGCCCGATGGGGGCGCTGCGCTGGCGGGAGCCGCTGGAGGGTGAAACAGGCTGGCGGCAGCTGCAGGCGCCGTTTCTGCCGGACCCGGCCCAGACCGGTCCGTCTACCGCAGCTCGATTCGCGTTTGAGGAGGGGGGCGGAGAGCGTGGCTGACAAGCAATATGTAGTGATTGGCGCCGGTATTGCCGGTGTCAGCGCGGCGGAAGCGATCCGCCGCCAGGACGCGGACGGAGAGATTACTCTGCTGAGCGGGGAGCGGGATCTCCCCTATGCCCGTCCGATGCTCAGCAAAGCGCCGCTGCTGTCCCTGGAGCTGAAACAACTGACGCTGCATCCGGCGGAGTGGTACCGGCAGCAGGGCATCCGCCTGCGGCTGGACGCCGCGGCCCAGTCCCTGGACCCGGCGGGACGGACGGTTGTCTGCGGCGGCGAGGTCCTCCGCTACGACAAGTGCGTACTGGCTGTGGGGGCAAGAAATTTTGTCCCACCGTTTCCAGGGGCGGAGGACGTCCCGCTGTGCGGGGTCCGCACGCTGGAGGACCTGCGCCGTGTCCGGCGGCTGGCGGGCGGGAAAAGGCGGGCCGTTGTAATCGGCGGCGGTGTGATTGGCCTGGAGATGGCCGCCGGGCTGTCCCGTTACGGCCTGGAGGTGTCGGTCCTGGAGGCCATGCCCTCCCTCATGCCCCGGCTGATTGGGGAGAATATCTCCCGTTGGCTGCAGGAGCAGCTGCCGCAGCTCCATATCCACACAGGCGTATCCATCCGGCGGCTGTACCGGGACGGCGGGGAGACGGTGGTGGAAAACGGAGACGGCAGACGCTGGCGTTGTGACATACTGCTTGTTTCCTGCGGCGTTCGGGCGGACACGGACCTGGCCCAGAAAGCCGGGATTATCTGTGAGCGGGCGGTGGTGGTCAATGAGCGGATGGAAACCAGCGCCCCGGACGTGTACGCCTGCGGCGACTGCGCACAGTTCCAGGGGGGCAACGCCGCCCTGTGGAACCAGGGCCTGCGGCAGGGCGTCACGGCGGGGGCCAACGCCGCCGGCGGAGACGCCGTCTACGCGGGCTGCGACACGTCCCTGGTGTTGAATCTGGACGGCGTGGGGCTGTTTGCCCTGGGCGACCTGGGCCAGAGCGGAGGAGGGGCGTATCGGATCGAAGAGGAGTCCTGGCCGGCCCGCAGGACATTCCAGGTGGACCCGCGCCGTCCGGCTGTGCCGGGAAAGAGCATACGGGTGTGGCGCGGGAAGCAATTGACAGGCGTGGCGCTGCTGGGCGATCTGCGTAGGATGCAGGCGTTGAAGGCGGAGCTGCTGGAGCAGAGGAGGGGCGAGGAATGACGGAGAGAGAGGACTATATCCGCTGGCACGCCCTGCGGTCATTTTTCACGTCCCTGGACCAGTGGCGGCGGGACTGCGTGTGGGTAGGATTGGAGCAGCCGGTGGAGCAGGAGGAGTATGAGCGGCTGCTTCAGGGTACGGCGGCGGACTGCTATCTGCCGCTGTGGGCCTCCGCCTGTCTGACCGGCGAGGATATCCTTCTGAATGCAACCACCCTGGAAGTGATTCGCTTCTACAAAAAGTGCGGATATCAGTGGGTGGATATGGACGGCAACCCGCCGGACTACATTGGCCAGCAGTGCCGGTTTATGGAGTACCTCTGCGCCTGCCGGATGGCGGAAGCGGCGGAAGAATTCCGTAACCGCTTTCTGCTGGGGACGGCCCGCTGTCTCTGCCGGTGCGCTCTGGCCCAGCCCCTGTCTCCGGCGGCAGAGGCGGTGTTCCGTCTGCTGGAGCGGGCCGCTGCCGGAGAGGAGGATACCATTCGGGAGTGCCAGCCGGACTTTGACAGCGCACAGTGGCGGCGGGGGCCGGAGCTGCCGGTAGAGCCCCAACGTGTGACCAGCCATGCCAGCTTCTGCGACTGCGGCAACAAGTGCAAAATGCTGGCTGTTGTGCAGGAGGGGTGCGTTTTGTCGATTCTGCCGGACCGGGATTTTCAGGGAAAGCGTTTTTCCGGCTGTCCCAGGGGCTTGTCCTACCGCCAGACCTTCCTCTCCTCCCGCCGCCTGCGCTACCCGATGGCTCGGACGGGAGCGCGGGGGGACGGAACATTCCGGCGGATTTCCTGGGAGGAGGCTGAGGAGCGGGTTGCCCGGTCGATCCGCCGGAGCCGGGAGCAGTACGGCGCGGGTGCGCGGTATGTGATGGCTGCCGCCGGTGTCTGTGCGCTGGTACGGCCCGACCGGTTTATGAAGCATCTGCTCAGCTGCGACGGCGGATACCTGGACTTTTATAACTTCTACAGCGCGGCCTGCGCCGAGAAAATCCTCCCGTACGTCTACGGGACTGTCTTCTGCGGCAGTCCGGAGAAGCAGATGCTGGAGAGCAAGCTGCTGCTGCTCTGGGGCCACAATCCCCTGGATACCCACTGGGGCGATGGCCACACGGAATATTTTATCCAGGCCAGAGAGCGGGGGAGCCGGGTCATTGTGATTGACCCCAGATGCAGCGATACCGCCTTGCTCTGCGCGGACCAGTGGATTCCGATCCGGCCCTCCACCGACGGGGCCCTGGCAGACGCGATGGCCTACGTCATCTGGAGCCGCGGACTGCAGGACCAGGCGTTTATGGACAAGTACTGCCTGGGCTTTGACGAGGCGCATATGCCGGAGGGCGTACCCGCCGGAAAGAGCGTCCACAGCTATCTTTTCGGGAAAATGGACGGCGTGGTCAAAACACCGGAGTGGGCGGAGGAGATCACCGGCATCCCCGCGTCGACCATCGTGGAGCTGGCGGAAGCATACGCAAAGGCAAAACCGGCCTGCCTGCTGCCCGGTCTGGGCCTGCAGCGCACCCTGAACGGAGAGCAGACTTGCCGGAGTCTGGCGATGCTGGCCTGTCTGACCGGGAATACAGGCGTGGCCGGGGGGAGCGCGGGAGCAATCACCTATCTCAAGGAAAGCCCTACAGGTCCCTGGTTCGCCCCCGCTCCAAATCCGTATCCTGCCCGGATCCCCTCCTTCCTGTGGACGCGCGCCATAGAGCAGCCGGAGGCGGTGACGGCGGAGGACGGCCTGGAGGGGGCGGGGCGGCTGGAGACGGGCATCAAGCTCCTGTTCTGTCTGGCCAGCGGGATGCTGGTCAACCAGCACTCCGATGTCAATCACACCGTAGAGGTCCTGCGGCGGACGGACGCGCTGGAGACGCTGGTCCTGTCCGATCTCTTCATGACCCCTGGAGCGCGTTTTGCCGACCTTCTGCTGCCTGGCGTCTCCTTTTTTGAGACGGAAAATGTGGTGGGTTCCTGGTCCAGTTCGGACTATGCGCTCTACAATCAGCAGGCCATCGCGCCGCTGTTCGGCTGCCGCCTGGAGTACGAGTGGATCGACGGCGCGGCCCGGCGGCTGGGACTGGCCGGCGCGTTCCGGCAGGGACACACGGACTCCGCCGGCTGGATGGAGGACCTGTACAACCGTCACCGGGCGGACCAGGAACCGGAGCTGCCGCCCTTTGCGCAGTTCCGGGAGGCGGGGGGATTCGTGTTTCCGGCGCGGGAGTACCCCCCGGCATTTCAGAAAAATATACGGGAGGGCGTCCCCTTTCAGACGCCCTCCGGGAAAATCGAGATTTTTTCCAAACAGCTCTTTGACGGCGGCGTACTGCCGGGCATTCCCTGCTATACCCCCTGCGAGGAGGGCTGGGAGGCGTCCCGGCGCGGCGCGTACCCATTGCAGCTCATCGGGTATCACTCTAAACGCCGCTGCCACTCCATCGGCGATCCGAACCGGCAGTTGGAAGCCCTGGACCCCCAGACGCTCTGGATGCACCCGGCGGATGCGGCGGACCGGGGAATCGAGAATGGACAACTGGCGGAGATTTTCAACCGGCGGGGGACCGTCTGTATCCCGGTCCGGGTGACGGACCGCATTGCGGTTGGAACGGTAGCTATGAGCGAGGGGGCGTGGTATACGCCGGACGGGGAGGGCCGGGACCGGCGGGGCTGCATCAATGTGCTGACCATGTCCCACCGGACAACGCCCCTGGCCCACGGCAATCCGCAGCATACCAATCTGGTCCAGGTACGGAAATTCCAGGCTACAGGACCATGACCAGGGAGCCTGCGCCAATCAGCACGCAGCCCAGCAGGGATTTGGCGGTGAACTCCTCGCGGAGAAAGACAAAGGCCAACGCCAGCGTGATCACCACGCTCAGTTTGTCCACCGGCACGACCTTGGATGCCTCGCAGACGATCTGGCCGTGAGGGTCTCCACGGTCAGCATTGCCGTGAAGGAGTGGCTGTTCTGGTACACCAGAGGCGCGGCAAAGAAAATCAATTCCAGCGCGCTGATGGCGGATGCCCACGAAATTGCGGAACAGGTACACCGTACCGTCGAGTCCGCTTTCCCGCTGTGCAAGCGCCGTATGATCCATGTCAACCCGGCAATAGCAAGACTGCCTGAAAAGGGCCCGCAGCCAATTGCTGCGAGCCTTTTTTGTACCCATTTTCCGTCTTCAGGGCGTCCCGGTTATCGCTCTTGCAGGATTTGACCGGCCTGCCGTCATGGCCCATCTGTCTCTTCTTGTTTCAGCTTACTGACAATCTCCTGCAGCAAGGCGCGATTATGCTCAATGTGCTGTTCCATCGCCTTTTCCGCCCGCTGGCCGTCTCTGTCGCTGATCGCCTCCAGAATCTCCCGATGCCCTACAATCGTTTCCATCCGCAGGCGGCTCTCTGTCAGAGAGACAAATAACTTAACCGCATATGTAATAATAGGAATAAGCTTTGGAACCACCAAATTATGAGTGCATTTGGCAATGGCAACATGGAACAGGACATCGTTATGGGAGTGATCCCGTTCACTCAAAATATCCTGCTCCACCACAGAACAGCTCTCCCGCAATTGTCTGATGTCCTCCGCATCCGCGTGTTCCGCCGCCATGCGGGCAACCCACGGTTCCATCTGCCGGCGGATTTCCACCAGATCCATCGCCAGCCTCAGCTGGTCTGGGCAGTAGGCAAACCCAAGGGGATCGGAAATTTCTCCCGGATTCGGCGCGATATAGGTCCCCTTACCCCGCCGGATCTCCAGTACATTCCGCGCCACCAGCAGCTTGACGCCCTCCCGGATGGTCCCGCGGCCTACATGGAGCAGTTCCGCAAGCTCAGATTCGCTGGGCAGCTTATCTTCACTTGTCAGCTGCTGCTCCCTGATCAAGCGGGAAATCTGCTCCGCCGTCCGCTCCGGCAGGGATGCCTCTTTTGTTTTTATCGTCTCGAAAACGTCCTCGTTTGTCACAAATCTGTTCCTTTCAACACTGGTATTTCGACTTATTATAGCGGATTTCCCTGAGAATTGCAAGGCTGAATAAGCAGAAAAGTCCGCCCGCCGCATTCGGCGTCGGGCGGACTTTCCGTTATCAGATCAAATCAGTCCCGGCAGGAAGCCCTGGAACAGGCTGAGCACACAGGCGAAGATCAGGATAGACACGCCGGCCACAAAGCCGCCCAAGGTCCAGCCCCGGATCGTGTCCACCTCGTTGAGATGGAAGAACCGGGAGATCGCCCAGAAACCGGAGTCATTGGGCAGGGACAGACCGATACCGCCGGCACACACCGCAATGGCGCAGAGAATGGGGGAGACGCCGGAGGCAGCTGCCGCAGTGGAGACAATGGCGGCGGTGGTGGTCAGGGCCACCGTGGTGGAGCCGGTGGCGATGCGCAGCACCTGCGCAATGGCAAAGCACATAATCAGGATGGGCATGTGGAAGCCCTGGAGGCCGTCCGTAATGACGTTGGCAATGCCGCACGCCTTCAGAACGCCGCCATAGGCGCCGCCCGCGCCGGTAATCAGCAGGATCAGGCCGACCTTGTCCGCACCCTCTGTCATGATCTCTGTGATGGAGCGGTTCAGGTGGGGCCGGGAGATGAACGCGCCGTAGAGTACGCCGATGGTCATGGCGACGTTCTTGTCACCCAGAAAGGCAAGGATTTTCAGCAGACCGCTGCCGGCGGGAAGCAGAAAGGCGGAGAAGGAACCCATCAGGATCAGCAGGATGGGAACCAGCAAAATGGACATAGCCATACCCGCGCCCATCTTGGGCTTGGCGGAAGCCTTGGCGGCGTTTTCCGCCAGTTCGGCGTCCAGGTCGGAGAAATCCCACTTTTTACCGGCCTTCTGGTCCTGTTTGTTGACAATGCCGCCATAGACGATGCCGCCGAAGAACATGCCGACGAAAGCGGCAATCAGGGCGTAGAAGAAGAAAATACCCACATTGATGTCCATTGCCGCGGCCACAGCCAGGGGCGGCGCGGTGGGCAGTACCAGCGCGAAGGTGCAGGTGGTGGCAACCGAGATGGCGCAGCCGTAGGCGGCCATGGAGTAGCCGGTCTTGCGGGAGAGAACCCGGAGCATGGGCGCAAACATAATGTAAACCACGTCGCCGAAGACGGGGATTCCGGTGATGAAGCCAGCCACGGAGACAGCGTACTGGGAGCGTTTGGGACCAACGGCTTTCAGCACCTTATCAACAATATTGTCAATGCCGCCGGATTCGTACATGAACATACCCAGCATAACGCCCAGGCCGGTGACAATGCCGATGGAACCCAGGGTAGAGCCGAAGTTACTGGTGACGCAGGCGGTAACATCCGCGATGGAGGAAAAATTTTCCGGCGCGCTGCCGCCGGCGTAGGTCGCCAGCGCCATCAGGCCCGTACCGTAGGCGCAGACCAGAAGCGCTACAAAGGGATTGAGTTTTAATTTGATAATACACAGCAGTAATATAGCAATAGAAATGAGAAATACTAGCAGCAGCATGAGGGGGCCTCCTGTTTCATAGAAATATAGATCCTCCTCTGCTCCCACACAGCGGAGATTACACTTCACGCCTTAAAACATATCACGTCACACGTCGTATGTCAAATGGTTATTGAACCCAGTGCAGTTTTTTGGATATATATACAATTTCAGTCGCCGCTTCTTGTTAAAATCGCCCTCAGCAAATGGAAGATAGTCTAGCTTTGGTTTTATTGCACAAAAATATTGATTTGTTTTTGTAAATAATTCATCCTTGAAACATATGACGTCATATGATAGGATGAAACCGTACGTTCCAAACTATGCTCCCACAATTCTTCACACAACAAAATTCCTTATTATCACAGGAAAGGAAATGATTGCCTATGCTGACCAGTCAGAAAATGCGTAAGATCGCCCCTGAGCTGGACCCGCTCCGCCTGGGTACCGGCTGGAAGCCGGAGGACCTGAGCAAACCCCAAATTTTTATTGAGAGCACCTTTGGCGACAGCCACCCCGGCTCCGGACACCTGGACAAGCTGGTGGAAGCCGCCCGGACAGGCGTGGCCGAGGCCGGAGGCCACGGCGCCCGCTACTTCTGCACCGATATGTGCGACGGCGAGAGCCAGGGTACCGACGGCATCAATTTCTCCCTGGCCAGCCGGGAGATGATCGCCAACATGATCGAAATCCAGGCCAACGCCACCCCCTTTGATGCCGGCGTCTATATGGCCAGCTGCGACAAGGGGCTGCCCGGCAACCTGATGGGCCTTGCGCGGGTCAACATCCCCGCCGTGGTCGTCACCGGCGGTACCATGGCCGCGGGTCCCGACCTGCTCACCCTGGAACAGCTCGGCATGTACTCCGCCAGGTTTGAGCGCGGGGAGATCAGCGAGGAAAAGCTCAACTGGGCCAAGTGCAACGCCTGCCCCAGCTGCGGGGCCTGCTCCTTCATCGGCACCGCCTCCACCATGCAGATCATGGCCGAGGCCTTGGGTCTGGCTCTGCCGGGCAGCGCACTGCTGCCGGCCACCAGCCCCGACCTCATCGAGTACGCCCGGAACGCCGGAAAGCTGGCCGTCAGGCTGGCCGCCATGGAGAACATGAAGCCCTCCGACATCGTCACAATGGAGAGCTTTGAGAACGCGATCATGGTCCATGCCGCGATCTCCGGTTCCACCAACACCCTGCTCCACCTGCCCGCTATGGCCCATGAGTTCGGCATTGAGATTGACGGCGACACCTTCGACCGCCTCCACCGCGGGGCGCGCTACCTGCTGGACATCCGCCCCGCCGGACGCTGGCCCGCCGAGTTCTTCTACTACGCAGGCGGCGTACCCGCCATTATGGAGGAGATCAAAAGCGTCCTGCACCTGGACGCAATGACGGTCACTGGCAAGACCTTGGGGGAGAATCTGGCGGAATTGAAAGAGAACGGTTTCTACGAGCGCTGCCAGAAGCGGCTGGACGAGGCCAACAAAAAATACGGCCTCTCCCTCACCCGCGCAGACATCATCCGTCCTTACGGCCAGGCCATCGGCGCTGACGGCTCCATCGCCGTCCTCAAGGGAAATCTGGCCCCTGAGGGCGCAGTCATCAAGCACACGGCCTGTCCCAAGGAGATGTTCTCCGCCGTCCTTACTGCCCGCCCCTTTGACAGCGAAGAGGAATGTATTGACGCTGTCCTGCATCACAGGGTCAAGCCCGGCGACGCGGTGTTCATCCGCTACGAGGGGCCCAAGGGCTCCGGTATGCCGGAGATGTTCTACACCAGCGAGGCCATTTCCTCCGACAAGGAGCTGGGCAAATCCATTGCCCTCATCACGGATGGCCGTTTCTCCGGAGCCTCCACTGGCCCGGTCATCGGCCACTGCTCCCCGGAGGCCCAGGCGGGCGGTCCCATCGCGCTGGTGGAGGAGGGCGACCTCATCCATCTGGACGTGAAAGAGCGCGTCCTGGAAATCGTTGGCGTGAAGGGCCAGCGGAAAACGCCCGAAGAAATAGACGGCATCCTGGCCGAACGGAAAAAGAGCTGGCAGCCCAAGCCCGTCAAATACCGGCGGGGCGTACTGCGCCTGTTCTCTGACCTGGCGGCGTCCCCCATGAAGGGCGCTTATCTGGAATACGATCAATAAAAATACAGCCGGCTGGCCTGGGATTGCCAGCCGGCAGGAAAGGAAATTCATACTATGAAAGGCATCCAAGTACAGGGGGCAGGGAAGGCCAGCCTGACGGAACTTCCCCATCCCCAGCAGAAAGAGGGGTATGCCATTATCAAGGTAATGGCGGCCAGCATCTGCGGCACCGACGTGAGCACCTTCCGGGGAACGAATGTCAATGTCTCCTCCTACCCCATTGTCATCGGCCATGAAACCGCCGGCATCGTGGAGGATGTGGACGAGAACAACCAGTACGGCATTCAAAAGGGCGACCATGTGGTCCTGGACCCCTACCTCTACTGCGGCGAGTGCTACCCCTGCTCCCAGGGAAAGACCAACTGCTGTGAAACGCTCCATTGCCTGGGGGTCCACTGCGACGGCTCCATGTGCGAGTATTTCTCCCACCCGGTCCATATGCTGCGCAAGGTTCCCCAGGACATGCCGTGGGAACGGGTTCCCCTGGCCGAACCCCTGGTTATCAGTATGCACGGTCTCCATACCTGCCGTCTGAAAGCGGGAGAGCACATTGTCATCATCGGCGCAGGGGCCATCGGCCTGCTGGCCGGTATGGGCGCTTTGGCTTATGACGCCGTACCTATTATCGTGGATGTGGTGGACGAACGCCTGGAGCTGGCCAAATCCTTCGGCATTCCCTATACGGTCAATCCCGCCAGGGAGGACGCTGTGGCCAGGGTGATGGAGATCACCAAGGGGCGGGGCGCGGAGTGCTGCATGGAGGCCTCCGGTTCCGACGCCGGAGTGCGCAGTACCATCAGCTATGCCGCCTACACCGGGCGCATTGCCCTCACCGGCTGGCCCAAGCACGAGATCACGCTGCCCACCAGTCTGATTACGAAAAAAGAACTGCAGATCTGCGGCTCCCGCAACGGCGCGGGCGAGTTTGAGGAGGCCATTGAGATGATTTACTCCGGTAAGGTTCCGGCGGAGAAGATTATCTCCAAGGCGGTTCCTTATACCGAGCTGCCCCATATGCTGGGCGAGCTGTCCGAGCATCCCGGCGATTATTTGAAAGTAGTGGGCTTGTTCCACACGGAGGCATAGAATATGACAAACTTATTTGATATACAGGGCCGCAAGGCGATTGTGACCGGGGCCACCCGCGGGCTGGGCTGGGGTATGGCCGAGGGCCTGATGGAGGCTGGCGCCGAGGCGGTTATCTGGGGTTCCTCCGAGAAGGCCGGCGATGTGGCGGAGGCGTTCCGGCAAAGGGGCTTCGCCTGTCACAGCGCGGTGGTGAACCTGGCCGGCCGCGAGAGCCTGCGGGCCGGTTTTGCCCGCTCCCTGGAGCTGCTGGGCGGCAAGCTCGACATTCTGGTCAACTGCGCCGGCATCCAGCGCCGCCACCCCAGCGAGGAGTTCCCCATGGAGGACTGGGACGCGGTGCTGGAGGTCAACCTCACCGCTCCCTTTGAGCTGTGCCAGCTGGCCGGACGGGAGATGCTGAAGGCGGGCTATGGCAAGATTATCAACATCGCTTCTATGCAGTCCTTCTTCGGCGGCTTCACGATTCCCGCCTATGCCTCCGCCAAGGGCGGAATTGCCCTGCTGACCAAGGCCCTGTGCAACGAGTGGGCCGGACGGGGCATCAATGTCAACGCCATCGCCCCCGGTTACATGGCTACCGAGATGAACACCGCCCTGCTTGACCCCGCCAATCCCCGCTATAAGGAAATTACCGACCGTATCCCCGCCCACCGCTGGGGCGGCGCCAAGGGCGAGGATATGAAGGGTCCCTGCATCTTCCTGGCAAGCCATGCGTCCGATTACCTCAACGGCGCGGTAATCCCGGTGGACGGCGGTTATGCCAGCAAATAATTCTTTTTTGGAGAGAGGCGCTGCGATATGAATACATTCAACCAAACTATCTCTGACATTGGTATTGTTCCAGTTATCAAGCTCAGCCATCCGGAGCGGGACGCCGCTCCCCTGGCAAAAGCGTTGTGCGCCGGCGGCGTGCCGGTGGCGGAGGTCACTTTCCGGGCCGCCGGAGCCGACAAAGCCATCCGTCTGATGAAGGAGGTCTGCCCGGATATGATCGTGGGCGCGGGGACCGTTACGACCACGGAGCACATCGACGCCACCATCGCCGCCGGCGGACAGTTCATCGTAACCCCCGGTTTTGACCCTGAGCTGGTGGCCTACGCCCAGGAGAAAAACATCCCCATTTTCCCCGGCTGCACAACCCCCACCGACTATCACGCAGCCCTGAAATTCGGTCTGGAACTCATCAAGTTTTTCCCTGCCGAGCAGTCCGGCGGCTTGTCCAAGATCAAGGCCATGAGCGCGCCCTTCCCCCAGTTTAAGGTCATGCCCACCGGCGGCATTTCTCTGAAGAATCTGGCAGATTACATTTCTTCGCCGGTGATTGCCGCCTGCGGTGGGTCTTATATGGTGACAGCCGACCTGATCGACAACCAAAAGTGGGACGAAATTACCAAGCTGTGCCAAAAGTCCCGGAGCATTGTGGACGCTGCCCGTTTAGGGAACGCAGTAAAGGAAACGCATAACGCTGTGCTGGCTTCCAGCTCCCAGGTCATGCCCGGACAGTTTGCGGAACAGTCCACGGATACCGCGCAGAAAATTTGAGGAGGAACCAATATCATGGGTAAAATTGTAACCTTTGGCGAGCTGATGATCCGGCTCCAGCCATATAACTATGAGCGTTTTGTCCAGGCGGACCACCTGGAATTCTCCTTCGGCGGCGGCGAAGCAAACGTGGCCGTCTCCCTTGCCAACTATGGCCTGGATGCGGCTTTTGTTACCAAACTGCCCGCCCACGCCATCGGTCAGGCGGCGGTGAACTCCCTGCGGCGGTACGGGGTGGATACCAGCAAGATCGTCCGGGGCGGCGACCGGGTGGGCATCTACTTTAACGAGAAGGGCGCTTCCCAGCGGGGTTCTGTCTGTATCTATGACCGGGCTCATTCCGCTATCCAGGAGGCCCAGCCCTCCGACTTCGACTGGGACGCCATCTTTACAGGCGCTGAGTGGTTCCACTTCACCGGTATCACACCGGCCCTGGGTCCCAATGTGGTGGACATCTGCCGGGACGCCTGCAAGGCGGCAAAGGCCCGCGGCGTCAAAATTTCCTGCGACCTGAACTACCGCGGCAAGCTCTGGACCCGCGAACAGGCGCGGGAGGCTATGACCGATCTGTGCCAGTATGTGGATGTGTGTATCTCTAACGAGGAGGACGCTAAAGATGTGTTCGGCATCGAGGCGGAGGCTACTGATATCTACGCCGGTGAGATTAACCGGGAGGGCTACAAGAGCGTTGCCAAACAGCTGGCCGGTAAGTTCGGCTTCGAGAAGGTAGCCATTACCCTGCGGGAGAGCCATTCCGCTTTTGACAACGGCTGGAGTGCCATGCTGTACGATGTGAAGAGCGGCGAGTACTGCTTCTCCAAGAAATACGACCTGCACATCATCGACCGTGTAGGCGGCGGCGACAGCTTCGGCGGCGGACTGATTTACTCCCTGCTCACCGGTAAGGATACCCAGGCGGCGGTGGAATTCGCCGTTGCAGCCTCTGCGCTGAAGCACTCCATCGAGGGGGACTACAACATGGTCACGCTGTCCGAGGTGGAGAAGCTGGCGGGCGGCGACGGCTCCGGGCGTATCCAGCGGTAAAACCGGCAGGGGATTCCAACCCTGATTATGGATTAAGCGACAATTGCAAACAAAAGCAGGACCAAGGGAATCGCTCCTCTTGGTCCTGCTCTTTCGTTTTTTACTGACAGCTTTGACGTTTGCAGATCGTTGTGAGCAATGCGCCGCACCTACTCTCCACTTGAGAGGTTATGCCCATCAGAATAACATACCGGCGCAATTACAGCAGTCCAGTTCTCACAGCGCAGAGACAGCCTCTGCAATCCGCTGTGCCATACGCTCCGGAATCCATACCGCCACAGAGCCGCCGCTGACCGGGAAATCTGCCACACCATTCTCTGGAATCTGTATCCGTTCTTTTCTATTCCCCAGCAAATCCACAAAGATCTCGCCGGCCATTCCGGCTCCTGTACACATGCGTTTGCTTCCGCCGGGACCGTCGGTGAGGACCACCGCCATAGCGGCGTCCTCCCCCCGCCGCACCCAGCCAATCGTATCCG
Organism: Oscillospiraceae bacterium; assembly: GCA_022800665.1. Lineage (GTDB taxonomy): Bacteria > Bacillota > Clostridia > Oscillospirales > Oscillospiraceae > Pelethomonas. The sequence goes on along the minus strand of JAAWQS010000049.1, from coordinate 6,064 downwards.
GGTCATCCAGGTAGTCGGTCTGCTGGCCCCAGGCACAGAATTTCCGGGCCAGGAGGAGCTTGGGCAGCTCCGCCACCGGCGGAATGCCGTCGTGGGGAATCCCGTACAGATCCCCATAAAAGACGCAGGGGACGCCCTCCTGCCGGAGAAGAATGCAGGCGTAGGCCAGCGGCTTGCACCAGCCGGAAACCCAGGATTGCAGCGCCTGTCCAGGCTGGGTGTCGTGGTTGTCCACAAATGTTACCGCCTGATCGGGCCTGGTTTCTGCCAGAGTCCCCTGGAACAGACTGCGCAGGTCCATGCCGCCGCCGGCGCTGGAGAGATGATGGAACCGGTGGTGGAGGGGTACGTCAAAAAGACGCATCACCTGTCCGCACTGGTCCAGATAGTATGTAAGCGACCCCAAGTCATCCTTCCAATACTCCCCGATGGCCGGAAGGGGCCTGCCGGACTCCCGGCGGAGTTTTTGCAGCCAGTGGGTGAAAAAGGTAAAACGGATGTGTTTGACCGCATCCAGCCGGAAACCGTCTATGCCGGTCGTCTCCAAATACCATTTGCCCCAGCGGTCCAGCTCCTCAATAACCTGGGGTGCGCTCATATCCAGGTCCGCTCCCATCAGATAGTCATAGTTGCCTTTTTCGCCGTCCACCTGATGATCCCATTCCTTGCCCTCGAATTGGTAGACTGCCGAAGCGCGGTGTTTGCTGTCCCAGTCCACGCCGTCAAAGCAGGTCCAGTCCCACTGAAAGTTTGAATACTTTCCGCCGCGGCCAGGAAAGGTAAACTTCGTCCATGCAGTGATAGGAGCAGGGGCAGATGTATCCCGGTTCCGGTCATCCCACGCAGACTTCTGGGCGTAGACCTCCTCCGATTCGTCCGCACCCATGCGGTGGTTGAGGACGATGTCCCCATAGACCTGGACGCCGTTCTCCTGAAGAGCCCGGATTGCGGACAGGTATTCTTCCCGATAGCCGTATTTGGTGGGGACGGTCCCCTTCTGGTCGAATTCCCCCAGATCGTAAAGATCATAGACGCCATATCCCACATCCGCCTGGCCCTGATGCCCTTTATAGGCCGGCGGGAGCCATACGCCGGTAAAGCCCAGAGCGGCCAGACGGGGTGCGTCCGCCGCCGCACGCCGCCAGTGGCCGCCGTCTGCCGGGAGATACCACTCAAAATATTGGAGCAGTGTTTCACGATGTTCCATCTTTCTATTTCTCCTTCTTCTATCTGCTGATCACTGGGTATCCCCTATACTGCTTACTTCTTAAAGCTGTCCTTCAAACTCACACTGCGGTTAAAGACCAGATGCTCCGGCGTGGAATCCCTGCTGTCCAGGCAGAAATAGCCCACCCGCATAAACTGGAAGCCTGCGGGAGCCGCAGCCGCTTTCAGTCCCGACTCCACCTTGCAGCCGGATACCACCTCCAGGGAGTCCGGATTCAGGCATTCCAGGAAATCCTTGTCCGCGCCGTCGGGGGCGGGATCGGTGAACAGGCTGTCGTACAGACGGCACTCCGCATCCACCGCCGTGGCCGCGTCCACCCAGTGGATGGTTGCGCCCTTTACCTTCCGTCCGTCCGCCGGGTTCCCTCCCCGGCTCGCAGGATCGTACTCCGCCAGAATCTCCACAATATTGCCGTCCTCATCCTTCCGGCATCCGGTGCAGGTGATGAGGTAGGCCCCCTTGAGACGGCACTCCGGACCGCCGGGGTACAGACGCTTGTACTTGGGTACCGGCGTCTCCAGGAAGTCCTCCGCCTCCACGTACAGCTCGCGGGAAAAGGAAATCATCCGGACGCCGTCCTCCGGACGGTTGGGGTTGTTCTCCACCTCAAAGCTCTCGCTCTGTCCCTCCGGATAGTTGGTGATGGTCAGCTTTACCGGGCGGATCACCGCCATGACGCGGCGGGCCGTCTCATTCAAATCCTCCCGCAGACAGTGTTCCAAAAACGCATATTCCACGGTACTGCTGGCTTTAGCCACGCCGATCCGCTCGCAGAAGTTCCGGATGGACGCGGGCGTGTAGCCCCGGCGGCGCAGGCCGCACAGCGTCGGCATACGGGGGTCGTCCCAGCCGGATACCCGTCCGTCCTCCACCAAGGCCCGCAGCTTCCGCTTGCTCATGACCGTGTAGTTGATGCCCAGGCGGGCAAACTCAATCTGCCGGGGCGCGGCGGGCAGGCCGCAGTTGGCAATGACCCAGTCGTACAGGGGGCGGTGGTCCTCGAACTCCAGGGAGCAGAGACTGTGGGTAATGCCCTCCAGGGCGTCCTCAATGGGGTGGGCGAAGTCGTACATGGGATAGATGCACCACTTGTCCCCCTGCCGGTGGTGGCGCATGTGGTTGATGCGGTAGATGACCGGGTCGCGCATGTTGAAATTGCCGCTGGCCAGATCAATTTTCGCCCGCAGGGTCATGGCGCCGTTGGGGAACTCCCCGGCCCGCATACGGCGGAACAGGTCCAGGCTCTCCGGGGCCGGACGGTCCCGGTAGGGACTGCGGGCGGGGACGTTCACATCCCCCCGGTACTCCCGGAACTGCTCCGGGGACAGCTCGCACACATAGGCCAGGCCCTTTTCAATCAGGTCCTCCGCACACTGGTACATCTGTTCAAAATAGTCGGAGGCGTAGAAAAACCGTCCGCCCCAGTCAAAGCCCAGCCAGTGGATGTCCTCCTGAATGGCCTGCACATACTCCACATCCTCCTTGGTGGGGTTGGTGTCGTCCATGCGGAGGTTGCACAGGCCGCCGTACTTCTCCGCGGTACCGAAATCAATGCACAGCGCCTTGCAGTGGCCGATATGCAGGTAGCCGTTGGGCTCCGGCGGGAAACGGGTGTGGACCGCCATGCCCTGGAACCGCCCCCCCTCTGCGATGTCTTCGTCAATGAACTGGTGGATGAAATTTTTGCTTTCGCTTTCCTCTGCGGGCAGGCTCTTGTTCTCCTCGGTCATGCCGTCACACTCCTCTGTAAATTTGATTTTAGGAATAATATCCAAAAAGCGTTAAGCCATATTATACAAAATGACCGCGCAAAACGCAAGGGGGGTGCAGGAGAAATTTTTTTCTTGAAAAATTTGCGGCATAAGGCATTTCCTACTTGCCGGGGAGAAAAAATTGCTATATAATTGAATGGTCATTTAAGTTCGCGCACCCCCTCCGGGCGCGCAATAGAAATAATGAGGAGGACTCCATCATGAAACGAATCGGTATGCTGACCAGCGGCGGCGACTGCCAGGCGCTGAATCCAGCCATGCGCGGGGTGGCGAAGGCGCTGCTCAACGCAAAGGAAACCGTGGAGATTTACGGCTTTCTGGACGGCTATCAGGGATTGATTTACAGTAAATTCCGCCTTCTGAATTACACCGATTTCACCGGCATCCTCACCAAAGGCGGCACCTTCCTGGGCAGCAGCCGCACCCCCTTCAAGACCATCCGCGAACCTGGCCCCGACGGCGTGGACAAGGTGGCGGCCATGAAGCAGACCTATTACAAACTCCAGCTGGACTGTCTGGTCATCCTGGGCGGAAACGGCACCCATAAAACCGCCAACCTCCTGCGGGAAGAGGGCCTGAACGTCATTACCCTGCCCAAGACCATCGACAACGACCTCTGGGGTACGGACATGACCTTCGGCTTCCAGAGCGCGGTGGACGTGGCTACGGACGCCATCGACTGCATCCACACCACAGCGGCCTCCCACGGACGGGTGTTCATCGTGGAGGTCATGGGCCACAAGGTGGGCTGGCTGACGCTGAACGCGGGCATGGCCGGCGGCGCGGACATCATTCTGATTCCGGAAATCCCCTACGATATCGACAAGATTGCCAAGAAGATCAAGCAGCGCCACGAAAAGGGCGGGCGGTTTACAATCCTGGCGGTGGCCGAGGGCGCGATCTCCAAGGAGGACGCGGCGTTGTCGAAGAAGGAATATAAAAAGAAGCTGGCAAAGCGGGAGACCCCCTCTGTCTCCTACGAGATTGCGGACAAGCTGGCGAAAAAATGCGGGTATGACGTGCGGGTGACGGTGCCGGGCCACACCCAGCGGGGCGGTACGCCCTGTCCTTACGACCGGGTGTTTGCCAGCCGCCTGGGTTCCGAGGCCGGAGAGCTGATCCTCAAGGGGGAGTACGGCTTTATGGTGGGCTATAAAAACCGCGAGATCGTCAAAGTTCCTCTGGAGGAAGTGGCGGGCAAGCTGAAGATGGTGCCGCCGGACGCCTCCATCATCAAGGAAGCCAAGCTCTTGGGCATCAGCTTCGGCGACTGATTCAACAACACAAGGGGATTCATCACCTATGGGAAATTTTTTCAGTGACCCGGTGGAACAAGCGCTGGAGGATATCTATTATAAAGAGCGGTCCGGGCGTGGACGGGCGAGCTTTGAGCTGCTGGTGAACACAGCCGCCGCCGGAGACGGCGACGCCTGCTGCGTTCTCTCCCAATGCCTCCGCGGCCCCCAGCATGTGTGGAGCGGCCACGGATTTCCCGAAGACCTGCAGCTGGCGGCAAGAATTCTGCGCCTGGCTGTGGAGCACGGCAGCGGGGCGGGGATGCTGGCCGCGCTGTGCTGCGGCGAACTGCCAGAGCAGGCGTTGGACCTCCAGGCGGCTCTGGACAGCGTTAAGGAAAAGGCGGAGGGCGGCGATGCGTTCTGTCAATATATGCTGGGAGAAATCTATCTCCGGCAGGATTTTCTGCGGATCGAGCGGAAGAACAGCGATTCCTTCCCCAGCCCGGAGGCCTACGGCGCATATCTGACGGAACAAACCGCCCAATGCGAGGACTGGTTCCGCAAAGCCCTGTCCGGCGGAATGTCCCTGGCGGCGGAGCGGCTGAGACTCTTTTACACCCAGGGGGCCGGGGACGCCGTCCCCCCGCAGCCGGAGAAGGCGGCGGAGCTTTGGAAGACCGGCGCGGAGAAGGGCTGTCCCAGCCTGCAGCTGGGTTACGCCCAGGAGCTGGAACAGGCCGGTGCAAAGGCAGAAGCCCTGCAGTGGTACCAGCAGTCCGCCGAGGGAGGCCAGCCGGGGGCGTGGTACGAGGTGGGCCGGATGTACTTCGACGGTACCGGCGTGGACAAGGACGAGGCATTTGCATGCCAGTGCTTCGAAAAGGAGCTGCCCCGCGGCCATATCGGGAGCCACAACCTGTTGGGCAAAGCCTGTTTTTATGGCCGGGGCGTGCCGCAGGACTACGAGCGGGCGTTCCAGCTGCTGCGCTTCGCCTATCTGGAGGGCAACAAGGGCGGGAGCCGGAACAACTGGGGCGTGTACTACCTGGGCAAGTGCTGCTTCGAAGGCTGGGGTACCCGGCGGGACTACGAACAGGCCCGCGCATTCCTGGAGCAGATGGACTGGGAATACTGGGACGCCAGCTATATGCTGGGGACCATGTATGCCCGCGGCCTGGGCGTCCCCCAGGACATCAAACGGGGCGTGGAGTATCTGCAAAAGGCCGGGGACCATCCGGAACCCCAGGAGGAACTGCTCAAGTATAAAAAGAACCTGTTTGGCAAGTGGGTCAGGCGATGACCGCAGAATAAGAGGCAGTCAGGATATTCCCGCTGCCAACGCCACAGCGGTTTACCCGTTCATTATATATACGGGTAAACCGCTTAATAAAATTTTGCTGTCTGAGCGGAAGTACGGGCAGATCCGATGGAGAAGGAGGATACCGGCGAAAAACCGGTATCCTCCCTTTTAGCCTGTATTCACGTAGCAGCTAACGCGGCCATTCCGCCGCCCTCCGACTCCTCGTCCTGCTCTGACGCAGATATGTACAGTTCCTCACATTTTTGTTGAGCATTGATGAGAGCCTGTGTGACGTTCTCCAAAGCGTTAATCGCATCCTCCGTGGCGTTGAACATCGTCAGATACATCTTTTTGTAGTCTACCATACCTCTCCTTCCCTACGGCTTCTGCCGTATGGATACAAAATCTCGCCGGGTTGGCCCCGGACGGGGCGGGCTTTTACACCCGCGTCCCGCCGGACCGTTTCCCGCCGAGACAAACAAAAAGCGGTGCAGGATATAATTACCCCACACCGCATATGTACAGA
>JAAWQS010000048.1 GCA_022800665.1 Oscillospiraceae bacterium | reverse complement strand
GCGGTTTCATATTTCAGAGAATTTCGTGTATCAGATTCTTCAGGAAGCAGGCATTACGCCCAAGCTCTAGGATTCTGCTGGCCCCCACGGACAAAACAGCAGCCAGCCTCATTTTCGAGGGCTGGCTGCTGTTTCACAAGCTCAGACATGTTTGACGCGGTCCTTTTCTTCCTTGGCCTTAGCGTCGTTCCAGTGGCTCATATCCCCCACCAGATAGCCAGTAATACGGCGGATACGGCTGAAGGGCCGCGGGGCCAGATGGTACTGCAAATCCACAAAATCTCCATCCACATGGATATCCAGAGATTGCACAGTCCCGATGGGGTACTTGCTGTTGGCACGGGCAATATAGGCGTCCATCTCCTGCTGGCCGATGGTTCCGCCGGTGACATTCACCTGCATCATAATAATTTGTTCCTCCTGTTATCTTTCGCACAGCGGCACGCTGCGTTCCTTGCGAAGCTAGTATACCACATCCTGTCCCATAGTGCAAGCGTTAAATACACAACATTTCGTGCCTCTATTCCGCAAGGCATACCACATTCAGGGCAGGATCGGTTCACCTTCCCGGAAAGCATATACGGCGCACAGGCATCCCGCCACCGTCTCCAGCCTCGCCAGGCAAAAAAGCGTCTCCAGAGGAAACGGCCTGTCCTCCGCCAGCGGCAGGGCCAGATAGAGCAGTCCGCCCTCCTTCCGCCACCAGGCGGTCCCGGCGTTTCCCAGACGCTCCTGCCAAAAGCAGTCGTCCAGCAGCTCTGCCGGACAGCGTGTCTCCGTCCAGCCCCGCTCCCGAAACCGGAACGAACACCGGGCTTCCCCCCGCACCAGCGGCCCCAACGCCGCCACATCCCGGCTGTAGAGCTTCCGCCGCAGCTCCAAAGCCGCTTTTTCCGGGGACAGCACGCCCAGCAAAATCTCGCCCTGCTCCCCGCACAGCGCAGCCCGGTACAGACCGTCGCCGGGGTCCTCCATCACAGCCCACACATCTGTACGATTCCCCTGGGGCTGGAGCTCGATCTCCCCCCGGCACTCCCCCCGGCAGTATAGCTTGACCCGCTCCATAGCCGTCCCTCCCCTCTGGAAAGGATATGCGGCAGGGAGGCGGGTCATGCATCTTTTCTGCGGGCTACGCCGTCCAGCCCTTGCAGACGTCTACCCACTGGCTATAGTTCGAGCGCTGCTCCAGCTCCGGGATGGTCAGCGCAACGGCGCTGTTGCTGCTGCCGCAGGCGGGGAAAACTGTGGTAAACCGGCTGTCCAGATAGACAGCCACGCCCTCGTTGATACCGAAGGAACACACCCCGCCCAGCCTGCGGCGGCCAGCTCCACGGTGGCGCTGGAGACCTCAAATTCCAGGACCCAGTCCTCCAGACCATACTTGGCAAGCCAGGCTTATGCTTTTTCAATCGACATGTTTCTTTCTCCTTTAACACTGCGGCTGATGGAGTTCCCCCACAATCCGCTTGGAATAGGCAATGAACTGGCGCACAATCGGCGTGGCGTCCTCCAGGGAGGCCACGGCAATCCCGATGGGCCGGCAGGCGGCAGGGTCCAGCGGCAATGCCTGGACGTTCATCCGCAGTCCCTCCAGCACCAGCTCCGAGAGGATGCTCACCCCCAGGCCGTGCTCCACCATGGACACAATGGCGGCGTCCTCCACAGAGGTGTTGTTGCGGATGTCCGGATGGACGTTGTGGGCCTCAAACACGGACAGGATATCCTGGTCAAACCCCAGGGAGGGCATGAGGAATTCCTTGCCGCTGAACGCAGAGACAGGAAACCGGCCCCCGCTGCCGGCAGGGCAGTCCATGGGCAGAATCGCCAGCAGCGGGTCGTCCCACAGGGGGACCCAGCTGTACTGCCCCCGGTCCTGACGGCTGGCAAAGCTGAGGTCCACCTTGTCCTCCTGCAGCCAGCGGTACATCTCGTCCACACTGCCCATGCGGATATCCACGGACACGTCGGGAAAGGCCCACCGGAACTGCTGCACGATAGTTGGCAGCCAGTGCATACAGATGCTGGAGTAGGCGGCGACGCGGATATTCTCCCGCTTCAGACTGGTCTGGGCGGCAATGGCGCTGTCCAGCCGCCGTCCCGCCTGGAGCAGCTCGCGGGCGGCGGGGAGAAGGCGTTCTCCGGCGGCGGTGAGCCGTACGCCGTAGCGGTCCCGGAGCAGGAGGGGAAAGCCCACCTCTTTTTCCAGGCTGTTCATCATGTGGGTCAGACCCGACTGGGTCAGGCCCAGCCGGTGGGCGGCCCGTGTGAAGCTGCCCAGCTCTACCGCCGTCAGCATGGCCTCCCATTTTTTGGTCTCCATCTACCCGCCCTCCCTGTCCGGTAATCTCCCTCTATTATAGCCCTTCCAGCTGAAAATGCAAGCAATTTCCCCCCCTGGTTCTCCCCGGAGAAACAGGCCGAAAATCCCCCGGCAGACTGTCAAAGCCGTGCCGGGGGCGTTCTTCTCTATTCCAACGCAGTCTCATTCCGCTTCCCCGCTGGTCAGAGTCCGGTTGTACATGTCGATTTTATCATTCAGCCGGTCCAGGGAGCTCTGCATCTCCTCCATCCGCACCGTCAGCTGGTCCCGCTGCTGTTCCAGCAGGGCTTTCCGCTGCGCGGCAGTGGCATCCCCCTGCCGGAACAGCCGCACATATTCAATCAGCGCATCAATCTGCACGCCCGCAGACCGCATACACTTCATCAGCTCAATCCACCTGCACGACTCCTCGTCGTAATCCCGGAATCCGCCCTGGGTGCGGGGGACCGGGGGCAGCAGGCCGATCCGCTCATAGTACCGCAGGGTGTCCGCCGTCAGGTTGTATTTTTTGCTGACTTCCGCTATTGTCATCTGATGTTGCCTCCTTCTTTCGTACCCGGTTCTTATTCTGGCGGCGCCGCCTGGGCCAGCGGCCCGCCGCGCGCCGGAAGCTGTGAAAGCGCATCCGGCGAAATCACAAATTCCGTGTATCCGCCGCCGGTCCCGGACTGCTGGAAAACCAGCGTCAGCCCGCCCGCCTCATTGATATAATACACCGGCTCAGTCGGTACGCCGGTATAGGCGCGCAGGTCCAGAGCCTGCACCGCCGCCCCCAGGACAGGTACTTTCTCCAGAGCGTTGGTCAGGTCGGGGGAGCTGTTCAGAAACGCATACAGCAGCGCCAGTCCCAGCGCAGCCGTCCCCAGGGGGCGGGCCATACTCCGCCGCCGCTTCTCCTCCCTGGGCGTCTCCGCCATCGGGGGGAAGAGAACGGCCCGCAGGATAAAGGCTCCGTCCGGACACTGACAGCGCAGCAGACCCCGGTATTTTTCCACCACGGCGGAGATGCTCCGCAGGCCCAGCCCATGCCCAGGCCGGCTGGCCACGGCTGGCAGGCCGTCCGGACCAAAATCCACCTTGCAGGCGCAGGCGTTTTCCACGGTCAGGATAAACCGCTGATTATCCGTCAGCTCTGCGGACAGCCGGATATACCGCCTCTCCTCCGGCAGCTCCCGGCAGGCGTTGACGGCGTTTTCCAGGGCGTTGGCCAGCATTACGCACAAATCAATCTCATCAAAGGGAAACAGCTCCGGCAGCTGCATCTCCACCGCCACCTGACAGCCGTTTTCCCTGGCCTGGGAGAGATAGGCGGAGAGCATGGCGTTGATGGACCCGCTGGCGCACCAGTTTTCCGGCAGGGTCTCCGACAGTGCGCCCCGCAGGTCCCGGATATAACGCCGGGCGTCCTCGCCGCCCGCCGCCCGGCTGAGGATGGCGTCCAGCGCGGCCAGATGGTGGTGCAGGTCGTGGCGGTAGACCCGGCCCAGCTCCATTTTCTGGCGGACAGCCCGGTAATCCCGGCTCTGCAGCTCCAGCTGCTGCCGGGCCATGCGCTCCGTCCGCCGGGTTTCCCGCAGGTCCGCAGAGAGGTGGAGGATGCGGGTCAGGGCCAGGAAGACGGCCAGTGCGGCCAGCAGGGTGAACAGCAGGACGACCGGGTCCCCGGCGCTGCCGGATATGTAGGACAGCAGGATAAATGAGAGCAGCATGGGGGCCAGCACAGCGGTCCAGTTTTCCTCCGCCTCCTGTCCCCAGCGGCGGAAGGGCTGCCGCAGGGAGAACCATACCTCGCATACCAGCGCGGCGCCGGCTGCGGACAGCAGGAGCAGGAAGAGGATACCGGGCCGGGGCTGGAGCAGCAGCAGCCAGCGGCGCAGGATGTCCAGAATCATTCCCACCAGACAGCCTGTGGACCAGACGGCGCAGGTTTCAAAAAGGCCGCCGGCAGAGAGATGGTGCAGGCAGATGATGAAGGGAACGTCCACGGTGAGGGGAAGCAGGGTGATGATCTGTTTCAGAGAGGCGCAGCCGAGCAGGGGGATGTGCAGGGCCAGTATCAACGCCAGCGTACACAGGGCGCCCCAGAGAATTGCGTTCCGGGAAGCCTTGATATCGAACAGAGCGGCGCAGGAAAAAAGAAAGGCCAGGAATGGAACGCAGGCCCCCAGATAGTAAAAAATATTCATGGATGACACCTCATATAGCCGCTCCAGCCGCCGCCGGAGCCGTCAGACGCCGGGGTCCTCCACCGGCGGCCCCAGCCAATACGCGCTCCACTGCCGGCGGGCCGCCGCAGTACGCCCGCGGGAGAGGGGTACCCGGACGCCGCCGTCCAGGAGGAGGTGGTTTTTCTCTACTGCGGAGACATAGTGGAGATTGACCGCGAAGCTGGAGCCGCAGAGGAAAAAGCGGCTGTCCGCCAGCAGGGGTACAACCGCCTCCTGGAAGGAGGTGCGCAGGGTGACGCTCTCCACGCACTCGCCGCCGGACAGCTCGTAGCGCAGCGCACGGCCCGACAGCTCCACATACAGAATCCGGTCCAGCGGCACCCGCCGCAGGCCGGACTTGGCCTTCACCACAATGCAGGCGGCTTTCTGCTGCCGCAGGACCGCCAGCGCACAATCCATAGCTCTGCCAAACTGCTCCGCTCCCACGGGCTTGAGCAGGTAGTAGGCGGCACGGGTCTGATAGGAGTCCACGGCGTACTCCGGCGAGGAGGTCAGGTAGACGATGGCGCCGGTGCAGTCCATCTCCCGCAGCTGCACGCCCAGCGCAATGCCCGACAGCTCCGGCATGATGATATCCAGCAGGTACAGGTCAAACTCCCCTGTCTCCTTCACGGCGGACAGCAGCTCCTGTCCGGAGGAAAAGGTGCGGATCTTTGCCGCCAGGCTGGGCCGGCGTTCCAGGTCGGAGCGCAGCATTTGGCAGATCAGGTCCCGCTGGCTGCTCTCATCGTCGCAGACCGCTATTGTAAGCATACACCATTTCCCTCCCCATGTGTAAACAAATTTCGCGCAAACCGCCGCTGAATCCGCACAGGCCGGCGGAACGCTTACTGCCGGTCCCGCCGGAGCAGGCGGATATCGTCGCCGAAAAACAGCAGGGTCTGGTACTCCCCCCGGATGCGGGAGAGCACGGCCCCGCCGTAACGCTGTCCCAGCTGCTCCACCGTCAGATTGGTAGACAGCACGGTCCGCCGGTGGTTCAGCAGACGATCATTGACAATCCGGTAGAACACCGGCGGGATGAGGCTGGTGGTCATCTCCGTACCCAGGTCGTCCATCAGCAGCAGGTCGCAGTTCAGGTAGCGGTTGATCTCCCGGTCCGGGTCCTCCTCGTAGGGGTTTTCCCGGCCAAACTTCGCGCTCTCAAACTGCTGGAAAATATGGCTGGCCGTGTCGTAGACCACGGAAAAGCCGTGTTCGCTGACCTCTCTGGCGATGCAGGCGGAGAGAAAGGTTTTGCCCAGCCCCGGCGCGCCGGTAAACAGCAGGCTGCCGTCCCGCCGCCCGAAGGAGCGGGCGTATTCGGCGCAGATGGCCCGCACCATGCGCATATTCTCCAGAGGACTGCGGCCATATTCCGCCCACACCTCCGGGCTGTACCAATCAAAGGAGAAGGTAGAAAAGGACTGGTTGCCCAGATCCAGCAGCTTGCTCAGCCGCCGGTTCTGCTCCCGCGTGTAGTAGGCGGACAGGCACTGGCAGGGCCTGCCGTCGGGGAGGTAACCGCTGTCCCGGCAGTGGGGACAGGCGGGCGCGCCGTCCAGGTAGTCGAAGGGCCAGCCGCCGCCCACCAGCAGCTCCGCCCGCTCCCGCTGCAGCTCCAGGTTGCTCTGCTGCAATGCCAGCAGAGCCTCCTCCGCGTCTCCGTCCTGCTGGAACGCGGCCAGGACGATTTTCGCCGCCGTCCCCCGCAGCTCCCGGTCGATGGCCTCCACGCGGGGCAGGCGGCGGTAGACCTCCTCCTCCCGCCGCTCCAGCTCCAGACGCCGGGCGTCCCGGTCCTGCCGGTACTGCCGGTATGCGGCGGACATAATTTTTGCATCCCGTGCCATTTAACCGCCCTCCTGTTCGTCCCGCAGCTGCTGCAGGTATTTTTCCATCCGGGCCATCTCGTCCCTGGCGTCCCGGCCCGCAGGCCGCGGGGGACGGGGGGCGGCCTCCCGCCGGGGGGCGGGCCGGTCGCCGCTGTTGATCTCCCCCAGGGTATGCAGGCCCTTCTGGTGCCAGCTGCAGAGGATTTTGTTCATATAGGCCCACTTCAATTCTTTACACTTGAGAATGGTCCTGTCGTATGCCGACTCGATGACCTCGCTGTCGAAGCCCATCTCGTTCCAGCTGATGAGGTACCGCTCCTCGCTGGGGGAGGGGCGGCGGTCCCCCAGGCGCAGCAGGGCCATTAGCCGGGGCAGGGCCTCCCGGCTCCGCAGGTACTTGTTGATATAGGCGGACGCGCTCTCCTGATCCATCAGGCCCAGCCGCGCCCAGACATAGCCCTCCTTTTCGATCTGCCGCATGGTGGGACGGCGTCCCTCGCCGTACTGCATCACCGTCCGCTCCACGCAGAAGCCCACCAGCAGGAAGATCACGTCCGACGGCAGGCCCAGCTGATCATACAGGCCCAGCAGCGACGCCAGGTCCGGTGTGGTCAGCTTTTTACCCAGCTTGTCCTCCACCGCGCTGGTGAGGGCGGCGAACTCCGCGCCCTCCAGAGCGCGGGCCATATCCGCTCTGGTATACTCCGGCTTCTGCTCCGCAGGCTGGGGCGGTTCCGGCGGAGACTGTGGCCGGGAGAGCAGGCCCAGCCGTGCCAGGGCGTTCAACGCCCGTTGGAGCCGTTCCGCCGGCCAGCGCAGCTGGGAACACAGCTTCTCGCCGTTGATTTCGCCCTTGGCGCGCAGCAGGGCCAGGTACGCTAGGGCGCTGTCGCCGTCGCCCCCTTCGATCAGGCCGCGCACGGCAGCGCCGGGTACCACTATGCTCTCATCCTCCGGCAGATGCAGAATATATCCGCTCACACGCCAGCCTCCCTTCGTTTTCTTTCCCTATCATTCTACAATAAAACCGGACTTTCGTAAAGAGGCAAGTTTACCAAGGGAGGGAAGGGGGAGGGAACGGTACGGAATCAGGGAGCCTCTCAGCCGCCGCCAGAGGCGCGGAGCGGGCCTGTGGAAAAGCCCTCTCAGCCGCCGCAGGCTGACTGAGAGGGCTTCCCCCAAGGTCGCTCCGCGCTTCCAGACAGCCGCAACTTTTTTCGACATTTTTGCCGCTGCAATTACCATCATAACACAGCCAGCAAATAAAATCAACTGATTTCATTTTATATTCCACCAAATTAACACAGCCCGTGGATATACTAACAGTGGAATGGAGTGTGAAATAAGTGGATTTTGGAAGAAAATTAAAGGAACTGCGAACGCAGTCCGGCATGACCCAGGCGCAGTTGGCGGCGCGGGTGGGCGTTACAAAATCCGTCGTCTCCTTTTACGAGCTTCAGGAGCGCACGCCCTCGCCGGACGTACTGATTAAATTGGCCCGCATCTTCCACGTCTCTGCCGACTACCTGCTGGGCCTGGACAAAGCGGAGACTATTGATGTCTCCGGCCTGGGGCAGGAGGATATTGCCATCCTCCGGGCGTTGACGGAGAGCCTGCGGAATAAGGACCGGTGACGAAAACAGGGCGCATGGCCTCCCCATAAGCTGGGGACCGTGCGCCCTGGATGTGTCCCTACACCTTGTAGTGCAGGAATTTTTTCTGGCAATGGGTCTGCATATACGAGCGCAGCTCCTCCGCCGTTCCGCCGGAGACCGCCGCCTTTGACACGATATAGTAGGCTTTCCCCTTGATGATGAAGTAAAAGCACCTGTCCGATTCGCACAAGGAATAAATCTGGCTGAATGCGCTGTGGGCCTGATTCTTCTGGTCCCCCAGCTGCATCCACACCCCCTCCTCGTCTATACGGAAATCCACCTTGCGCCCGGCGTAATACTGCTTGTACTTATCCGTGGTACCGTCGTTCCGGTCCCGCCCGCCGGCCACCGCCACCAGCAGCAGCAGGGAGCAGGTCATCAGATAGCCGATCCGGGCCACGCTCATCCCCTGTGTGTACAGCGCATAGCCAAAGTACAGAATCCCCGCCAGGCCCCCCGCCGCGCAGACGACGCGGGTTCCCGGATGGACCTGCTTTTTAATGAGATACACGGCCATGAAATCCTCCAGGATTTCGTCCGTGTAGATAAACGACGCGGTAAACGGCCCCTTGGGCCTTTTCTTTTCTGCCATGCTGTTCCTCCGGCGGCGTATTGCCTACAGACTCTTGAACTGCCGCACCGCGCCGGCCATATCTTCGGCGCAGAACACGGCGCTGCCCGCCACCAGGAGCGTTGCCCCCGCCTCCACGCACTGGGGCGCGGTAGTGGCGTATTTCACCCCGCCGTCCACGGAGAGGTCCGGATGGATGCCCCGCCGGGCACACTCCGCCTGGAATTTGCGCAGCTTGTCCAGGGCGGCGGGCTGGAAGCTCTGTCCGCCGTGTCCCGGCTCCACCCCCATCACCAGCACAATGGACAGGCCGTCCAGATACGGGAACAGGGCCTCCGCCGGGGTGGCGGGCCGCAGGCTCAGTCCGGCCCCGCAGCCGCAGGCCCGGATAGCGGCAATGGTGGCGGCAACGTCGCTGTCCGCCTCCACGTGGAAGGTGATGCAGTCCGCCCCCGCGGCGGCAAACGCGCTGGCATAGGCCAGCGGATCGCTGATCATCAGGTGGACGTCAAAATACGCCTCCGGCAGGGCTTTGCGCAGGCCCTCCAGCACCGGCAGGCCAAAGCTGATGTTGTCCACAAAGTGGCCGTCCATGACGTCGAAATGGATCATATCCGCACCGGCGTCCAGCACGGCGCGGCAGTCCGCACCCAGGTTGGCAAAGTCTGCGGACAAAACAGAAGGGCTGATTTTTGTCATAATAATACCTCTTTCTCACGCATACATTCGTTTATCGAAGCTATGTCATTTGTCCCGACAGACGAAGCGTACGAAAAAGAGGTCCACGGGGCGGGGCGCAGCCTGTGCTCCGTGGACCTGTCCGCATTACTTGCCCAGCATCTTTTTTGCCTGTGCGGCAATGTTGTCCGCGCAGAGGCCGAAGGCCTTCAGCAGTGCGGCGGCGGGGCCGGAGTGGCCGAACTCGTCGTTGACGCCAATGCGCTTGACGGGTACGGGGCAATTCTCCGCCAGCACGGAACACACCGCTTCGCCCAGACCGCCGATGACGCTGTGCTCCTCCACGGTGATAATCTTCCCGCACTCCCTGGCGGCTTTCAGTACCAGCTCCTCGTCCAGAGGCTTGATAGTAGCCATGTTGATGACGCGGGCGGAGATCCCGGCCTCCGCCAGAGCCTTCCCGGCCTCGATGGCCTCAGGGACCATGATGCCGGTGGCGATGATAGCGATATCCGTACCGTCCTGGAGCGTCTCCCCCTTGCCGATCTGGAACTGATAGCCCTCGTCGTGGAACACAGGCGTGGCGGCGCGGCCAAAGCGCATATAGACGGGACCCTCCATCTCATAGGCGGCCTTGACCATCTGCCGGGCCTCCACGTCGTCGGCGGGACACATGACGGTCATGCCGGGGATAGTGCGCATGAGGGCGAAGTCCTCGCAGCACTGGTGGGACGCGCCGTCCTCGCCCACGGAGATGCCGCCGTGGGTGGCGCCGATTTTCACGTTCAGATGGGGATAGCCGACGGTATTGCGGACCTGCTCGTAAGCCCGTCCGGCGGCGAACATGGCGAAGGTGGCCGCGAAGGGGACCAGGCCCATGGTGGACAGACCCGCAGCCACGTTGATCATATTGGCCTCGGCAATGCCGCAGTCAAAGTGGCGGTCTGGGTAAGCTTTCTGGAAAACACTGGTCTTGGTTGCGCCCGCCAGATCCGCGTCCAGAACCACCAGGTTGGCGGCGGACGCGCCCAGCTCCTTCAGGGCGCTGCCGTAGCTGTCGCGGGTGGCGACGTTCTTCATTTCAGCCATGATTACACCTCCAATGCGGCGCGGGCCGCTGCCAGTTCCGCCATGCCCTTGGCATACTCTTCATCGTTGGGCGCCTTGCCGTGCCAGCCGGCGTTGTCCTCCATGTAGGACACGCCCTTGCCCTTGGTGGTCTTCATGAGGATGACGGTGGGCTTGCCGGAGCCCTTGTTGGCGTGGAATTTCTCAAAAGCGGACTCGATCTCGCCAAAATCGTGGCCGTTGATCTTGACCACATGGCATCCGAATGCCTCGAACTTGGCGTCCACCGGCTCGGTGTTCATGACGTCGCAGGTGCGGCCATCAATCTGCAGGCCGTTGATGTCGGCGATGATGCACAGGTTGTCCAGCTTGTAGTGGGCGGCGAACATAGTCGCCTCCCAGATCTGGCCCTCGGCCAGCTCGCCGTCGCCCAGCAGGGCGTATACGTTCGCGTCTTTGCCCAGGAACTTGGCGCCCTTGGCCATGCCGGCGGCGGCGGACAGACCCTGGCCCAGGGAGCCGGTGGACATATCCACGCCGGGGACGGTGTTCATGTTGGGGTGGCCCTGCAGGGGGGAGTCGATGTGGCGCAGGGTGGGCAGCGTATCCACGGGGAAATAGCCCCGGTGGGCCAGCGCGGAATACAGGCCGGGGGCGGTGTGGCCCTTGGAGAGAACGAAGCGGTCCCGCTCCTCCCAGCGGGGGTTCTTCGGGTCGATCCGCATCTCTTTGAAATAGAGGTAGGTGAACATGTCGGCGGCGGACAGGCTGCCGCCGGGATGTCCCGCCTTCGCGCCGTGGGTACTGGTGAGAATCCCCTCCCGCACACTGACAGCCGTCAGCTGCAGGGCTTTCTTTTCATCAGAAGTCATTGCTTTTCCTCCTTGTTATGTTATTTTTTTGCCTGGCCGTAATAGGCGTTGGGGCCGTGCTTGCGCATGAAATGCTTGTCCTGGATGCACTGGGGAGCCGGTCCCGCCTTGGGGTTGACCGCCTCGGTAAACATGCTCATCTTCGCCACTTCCTCCAGCACCACGGAGTGATACACCGCCTGGGCGGCGTCCTTACCCCAGGTGAAGGGGCCGTGGCTGCGGCAGATGACGGCAGGGACGTGGGTGGGGTCGATGCCCCGGCTCTGGAACGTCTCGACGATGACATGGCCGGTGTTGGTCTCATAGTCCGCCTCAATTTCCTCCGGCGTCAGGTTCCGCGCGCAGGGGACAGGGCCGTAGAAGTAGTCGGCGTGGGTGGTGCCGTAGGCGGGGATATCCCGTCCGGCCTGGGCCCAGGCCACGGCGTGGGGGCTGTGGGTGTGGACGATGCCGCCGATCTTGGGGAAGGCGCGGTAGAGGATCAGATGGGTCTTGGTGTCGGAGGAGGGGTTCATCGCGCCCTCCACCTGGTTGCCCTCCAGGTCCATGACCACCAGGTCCTCCGGCTTCAGGTCCTCGTACTCCACCCCGGAGGGTTTGATGACGAACAGGCCCTTTTCCCGGTCAATGCCGCTGACGTTGCCCCAGGTATAGGTGACAAGGTTCCGCTCCGGCAGCTCCATGTTTGCCTCATAGACTTTGATTTTCAGTTCTTCCAGCATAGGAATTGCTCTCCCTTCACTCTGTAATTGTATACATCGCGGCCTCATCAATCTCCCGGTTGGTAGCCACCAGGACGTCTTTGCCGTCCTTGCCGGCAAAGTGCATCAGGTTGGCGCAGCCGGTATTCTGATCAATAAACGCCGTCTGATACGCGCCGTTTTCATAGGTGATGGCGATGGTATTTTTCGTCCCCTTGCGCCAGCCCACGACCCAGGCAGGCCGGCCCAGCAAGGTACCGGCCCAGGTGGCGTGGACCATCTCCGTCTCGGATTCCGGGCAGGGGTACTTCCACTGGGGGACGTAATTGCCGTGGGCGTCCAGGTGGTAAATGGTGATGGAATTGCCGTGGAAGGGGCTGATGGTCCCCAGTTCCAGCTGACCGTCGCCGTCGAAGTCGACGAGCACGGAGTCGCTGGCGGGGACGCCGCACAGATGCCGGATCTCCCAGGGCTGGTCCGGGGACGCCGGTGGAATAAACAGGAAAGTTCCCTCCTCACATCCTACCACGGCAGCATCGTGGCCGTCAACCCTAATTGCAGAATATCCGTGATTTTTCAGCAAATTATCTTTAATCTTAGTCAGCGGCAGGGGGTGATCCCCGTCAAAGCCGGACAAGTCCTCCGGCAGCACGGCGGCGAAGCAGGCGCCGGGGGACCGCCAGTCCTCCTTGTACTCGTGGCCGGACTTCAGGCAGCAGACCAGCAGGTAATTTACGCCGTTCCGGTGCAGGATGCCGAAGCGGTGGACGAAGGGGGCGGCGCAGAGGGTACGGATCTCCCAATCGTCCTTTCCTCTGGGGGTGGCAATGATAATTTTAGCGTCCTTGGAGTCATTGGGGGAATAGAATTGGTGGGTAGCCAGGAACTGGCCGTCGGAGCCGGGGACCTGGGCCATGGTCATGACGCCGCCGGGTTCTGTCCAGACGGTCTCCAGCTGGACGCCGTCCTCGGAGAAGAGGTAGCAGGGGTCGCGCTTCTCGGCGGCTACCAGGAAGCATCGCTCACCGCGGTAGTTCAGCTCGCTCATGGAGTAGCATTTATTCAGATGAGAAATGACTTTCTTTTCGACTTTCATAAATAAAACGGGGCCTCCTGTAAATAATATTGCAAACAAACAAGTCAAACAAGCTGGGCATACGCACTGTCAGCATTCTCTGCAAAATGCGCGGTTATATGCGGGCTGCGGCTGCCGGTCAAGAACCCGCCTCTGTTTTATATGTTCGATTATAAAACATTCCTCTGTGCTTTGCAATAGTTTCCAGTCGATTTTTGAAAATAATTTTTTGCTAGAAATTCAGCGTTTTGACAGTGCGTTATACGCTGTTTCAGAAACATTTATATAATTTGTTCACAAATAGCGAGAAAATTCTCAAATTTTTCCTGTCAACACGTTCAAAATATCCCGGTAAAATCGCACAAAACAAACGTAAAATATCTTAAATCAAACATTAAATGTTCAAACGAACATAAAACGCGGTTGAAAGGAGCTGATCTTTCTGATATAACAAAAACACAAACAAACAAGAGCGCGGCTTCAGCAAACAGACTGCATTTTATTTTAACGAATCACAAGGAGGAAGACATGAGTAAAGTATCCGAGATGACCCGCGAAAAATGGATTATGTCCACATTCCCTGAGTGGGGTACCTGGCTGGTGGAGGACATCGAGAACGAGACAGTCCAGCCCGGCAACGTAGCCATGTGGTGGCTGGGCTGCACCGGCGTATGGTTCAAAACCCCCGGCGGGGCCAACATCACCATTGATCTCTGGTGCGGCAACGGCAAGCGCACCCACGGCAACGGTCAGATGGCCGTGGGCCACCAGATGGCAAACATGTGCGGCGGCAGGGCCATGCAGCCCAACCTGCGCAACGTCCCCTTTGTCATCGACCCCTTTGCCTTCAAGCAGGTGGACGCGGTGCTGGCGACCCACTACCACCAGGACCACATGTCCGCCGAGTGGGCCGCCCATGTGCTCCAGAGCGGCATGACCACCACCGGCGAGAACGGAAAGGAAATCCCCGTCCCCTTCATCGGCCCGAAGAAGAGCGTGGAGACCTGGGTGAAGTGGGGCGTGCCGGAGGACCGGTGCAAGACGGTGAAGCCCGGCGACGTCATCAAAATCAAGGATATTGAGATCGTCTGCCTGGACAGCTTCGACCGCACCTGCATCGTCACCACCGACTCCACCGGCCCGGACCGGGAGGAGCTCGCCGGCGTCTGCCCCACGGACATGGACGAGAAAGCGGTCAACTACCTGGTCAAGACCCCCGGCGGCAACATCTACCACTCCGGCGACTCCCATTTCTCCATCTACTTCGCCAAGCACGGCAAGGACTACGACATCGACGTGGCCTTCGGCTCCTTCGGCGAGAACCCCATCGGTATGCAGGACAAGATGACCTCCACCGACATCCTGCGCATGGCGGAGAACCTGCGGTGCAAGGTGGTTGTTCCCATCCACTGGGACGTGTGGACCAACTTCCAGGCCGACTGCGAGGAGATCAAACTCCTCTACGACTTCAAGAAGGACCGCAACGAGTACACGTTCCACCCCTTCTTCTGGCAGGTGGGAGGCAAGTACACCTATCCCCAGGACAAGGATAAGCTCTATTACCACCACCCCAGAGGCTTTGCGGACTGCTTCGAAGCGCCCCAGAACATCCCCTACCGCTCCTGTCTCTAAGACAGAGCCGTCCCCGCCGGCCCCCTCCGGGGGAGCCGGCGGGATTCCCCAGGGCAGCGGCGGGCCCTTACCGGCGCGCTTTTGCAATAGAGAAGGAAAGAATGGACCCACTGGAAAGTAAGGAAAGAGAGGCGAATCACAATGGCAACCCTTTTGCAGAAGATCGTGGAGCGCGGCCACTATAAATTTGTGGACAGCGTGGACTCCTGGCAGGAGGCCGTGAAGCTGAGCACGGAATCCATGGTCAAGACCGGCTATGTCAGCGAGGATTACTACCAGCAGATTGT
Source organism: Oscillospiraceae bacterium (assembly GCA_022800665.1). Classification (GTDB taxonomy): domain Bacteria; phylum Bacillota; class Clostridia; order Oscillospirales; family Oscillospiraceae; genus Pelethomonas. Next base: position 8,006 of record JAAWQS010000048.1, on the reverse strand, counting down.
GGACTGTATCACCAAGTACGGCCCCTATGTGGTCTATGACCACTACGTGGCCATGCCCCACTCCCAGGAGGGGGCGGACGGCGCAAAGAAGACGTCCGTCGGCTTTATGCTGGTGAAGCAGGATGTGGACTTCGGCAAGGACGAGGACGGGGAGCAGAAAATTGCCCGGCTGTTTTTCACCCTGGCCGCTGTGGATCCCGACGAGCACCTGGACAACATGCAGCAGCTGATGGGCATTTTCACCAACGAACCCCTGCTGGACGCGCTTCTGGAGGCCCGGACGCCGGAGGATATTCTGGCGGCGGAGGCGAAATACCCCCCGGCGGAAGAAATTTAATTTCTTCCGAAAAACGAGAAAAGAGGTTTGATTTATGGCAGTTCTGGACATTTTGAAATCAATCTGGGACTTTTTTGCGACATATGTACTGCAAAAGGCCCCTTACATGGTGGGCTTCCTGACACTTTTGGGCTATACACTGATGGGTAAAAAGTGGTATGATACCCTCGGCGGCACCCTGAAAGCAATCATCGGTATGCTGATCCTCAACGCCGGTTCCGGCGGCCTGACCAGTACCTTCCGCCCCATCCTGGCCGGACTGAAGGACCGGTTCAATCTCTCCGCCTGCGTTATTGACCCCTATTACGGTCAGAACGCCGTGCAGGAGGCCATGGAGAGCATCGGCAAGACCTTTGCCGACACCATGATGCTCCTGCTCATCGCGTTCATCATCAACATCCTGCTGGTCCGCTTCAACAAGATCACCAAGTGCCGCGCCCTGTTCACCACCGGTCACGTCCAGGTGCAGCAGGCGGCCACAGCCATCTGGCTGCTGATCTTTGCCTTGCCCATGCTGGCCGGGGACGGCGCCAGCGTACCCATCCCCATGATGATCGTCATGTCCATCCTGCTGGGGGCCTATTGGGCGGTCGGTTCCAACCTGACCATCAAGCCCATGCAGGAGCTGAGCGACGGCGCGGGCTTTGCCATCGCCCACCAGCAGATGTTCGGCATCCGTTTGGGCTACTTCCTGTCCGACAAGCTCTTCGGTACCAACGGCGGCAAGCGGAAAAAGGAGATCAAGAAGGTGGGCGAGCTGGAAATGCCCGGTTTCTTCTCCATCTTCAACGAGAACATGGTCTGTACCGCAATCCTCATGACCGCGTTCTTCGGCGCCATCCTGGCCATCATCGGCAAGCCCTACTTCGTCGGCACCGGCGAGATCGGCGAGAACATGAACTTCGTATGGTGGTGCTTCGACAAGTCCCTGAACTTCGCGGTCTACCTGGCGATTCTTCAGCTGGGCGTGCGCACCTTCGTCACCGAGCTGACCGCCTCCTTCCAGGGTATTGCGGATAAGCTCCTGCCCTCCTCCGTCCCCGGCGTGGACTGCGCGGTGTGCTATGGCTTCGGAGACGCCAACGCGGTGACATTCGGCTTCCTGGCCGGCCTGGTGGGCCAGCTGGTGGCGATCATTGCGCTGATTGTCATGGGCTCCCCCACGATCATCATCTGCGGCTTCGTGCCGGTCTTCTTTGACAACGCCACCATCGGTCTGGTTGCCAACGAAAAGGGCGGCCTGAAAGCCTGCCTCACCATCCCCTTCTTTGTGGGTCTGTGCCAGGTGTTCGGCTCGGCGCTGATTGCCGGCTGGTGCGGCCTGGCGGCCCACGGCGGATATCTGGGCATGTTTGACTGGGCTACCGTGTGGCCGGTGTTTACCGTCATTATGAAGTATCTGGGCTATATCGGCGTGGCGATTGTGGCGGTGATCCTGCTGGCAATCCCCCAGATCGAGTACCGCATGGACCCCAAGGGCTATTTCCTCATCACCGAGGATTACGAGGCTTACAAGCAGTACAAGGGCATCAAGGGACCGTATGACGATTAAGCTGCGGGAATGCCGCTGAACGAACAAAATCTGTAAAAGGAGACAACGATTATGGCAAAGATGGATAACAAAAAGTTTATGGTGTGCTGCGCCAACGGCGCCGGTTCCTCTCTGATGATGAAGATGACCCTTCAGAAAGTTCTGAAAAAGCATAACATCAACCCCGCCACCCTCCACCACTGCGCCCTGGCCGAGGGCAAGTCCGCCGCGCCCCAGTACGACGTGGTTTTCTGCGCCCGCAACTTCGCCAACACCTTCGAGGACGCGAAGAAAAAGGGTACCGTGGTCCTGGGCCTGCGCAATATCATGAGCGAGCAGGAGATGGAAAAGGCCATGCGGGAAGCGGATCTGCTGGACGGCTGAGCCGCAAAGCGTTAAGCTGCATAGGGGGTCCGGAACTTCTCCCGGACCCCCGCCTGTATTTTTTCTTGACGAAGGATAATTTTGGTGATATAGTATAAGAAAAGTACAGCGAAAATACAACAAAAGCTTTGGTGGAACTATGATAAAAGCTTTCGTATTTGATATTGATAACACCCTATACAGTTACGATACAGCCCACAAAACCGCTTTTCAGGCGGTAACGGACTACGTTTGCCCCGCTTTCGGCCTTGCGCCGGACGAATTTGCCGCCCTCCACCGTCAGGGCGACCGGCTGTTGCGGCAGCGGGTGGGCGCCGTCACCGCCGCCATTCACAACCGGCTCATCCGCTACCAGATTATCCTGGAGGAGCTGGGACAGCCCATCCGCCACGCCCCCGTCATGGCCAATCTCTACTGGTCCGCATTCCTGGCCGCCATGGAACCCGGCCCCGGCCTGCGGGAATGTCTGGACAGCCTCAAGGCCCAGGGCTTTACCCTGGGGGTGGGGACCAATATGACCGCGGAGTACCAGTATGCGAAATTGGAAAAGCTGGGCATACTGGACGCTGTGGACTTTATGGTCAGCAGCGAAGAGGCGGGGGCGGAGAAGCCGGAGCGCAGATTGTTTGACTTCTGCGCCGGGAAGGTCGGCTGCGCGCCCGGCGAGTGCGTCTTTGTGGGCGACAGCCTGGAATTCGACGCCCGCGGGTCCCTGGCCGCAGGGATGATTCCCGTGTGGCTGTGTCCGGAGGACCGGCCCTGCGGGCCGTCGATCCGGCGCATCGCCTCCCTGACGGAACTGCCCGGCTTGGCGGCGGCTCTGATCCCATCCGGGAAGGAGTCCGCACAATGAAACGAGGCCGACAGTTGATTGACGCCCGGCGGGCAAAAATGCTCTCTATGATCCGCGACCGCCAGACCATCAAGGTCGAGGAGCTGGCCGCGTATTTCCACGTCTCCCTGATGACCGTCCGCCGGGACCTGCAGGCCCTGGAGGACAAGGGCGTTGTGGGACGCTTTTACGGCGGCGCCTCCGCCGGTCCCGCCGCGCCGCCGCCAGCGGCGGGGGACGATGTGTTTTTCAGCCGGCGGCTCATTGGCCGCTACGCCGCCTCCCTGGTGCCGGACGGCGAAACGCTGTTTATCAACGGCAGCGCAACCGCGCTGAGTATGCTGCATTTTATGGACGGCAAGACGGTCCATGTCTTTACCAACAACGCCTTTGCCGCTGGCCGCGCCTTTTCTCCCGGCGTGGAAATCACCCTCTCCGGCGGTCTCCTGCGGGGCCGGTGCTCCATCCTCACCGGGGACTGCGCCATGCGGAACCTGCTGATGATGCAGGCGGGCAAGGCGTTTCTCGGCTGCGCGGGGATTTCCCCGGAGGGCGAAATCCTATGCAATATCCCCACGGAGCTGGGCATCAATGAAACCATGATCGGCCACGCCTACGAATACTATATTCTGGCCGACTACACCAAGGTCGGCAAAACCGGCACCTACGCCAGCTTCTCCCTGGAGAAGCCGGGTACCGTGATCACCGACGAGAAGGCGCCTGCCCATGTGGTGGAGCGGCTGCGGAGCATCGGCATGACCGTGGTGCAGGTCCGGCGCAGCGATTTCCCGGACTGGGACGGCAGTCTTCCCCTTTCCTCTGATGGCTGCACGGGGTCTCCCGCCGCACCCCCCGTGTTTGAACCTAAACATTTATGAAAAAGGAGTCAAAACCATGAAGCAGTTCACTTACACCATTAAAGACCCCCTGGGCATCCACGCCCGCCCCGCAGGCCAGCTGGCCAAGCTGGCCAAGAGCTTCCCCGACACCACCGCGACGCTGACCAAGGGAGAGAAGACCGTTAAGCTCAGCCAGCTGATGATGCTGATGGGCCTGGCGGTGAAGAAAGACACCGAAGTGACTGTGGCGGTGGAAGGCGCTGCGGAAGAGGAAGCCTATAAAGCGCTGCTGGAGTTCTTTGAGCAGAATCTGTAAGGAAAATTTTGTGGGGAGCGCCAGCCTGTAAGGGGGCATGGCGTTCCTTCCTTTTTGGAAAAATTTGGAGGTAAAGCACAATGATTTTAATGCAGGGAAAAGGCGTCTCCGCCGGCGTGGAAAAGGGTACGCTCTACTTCTACCAGCGCACAGACGCCACCGTGACCAAGACGGCGGCGGATATCGAGACAGAAAAGCAGCGTCTGGCAGACGCCCAGAAGAAGTCCATAGAGCAGCTGGAGGTACTGGCGGAGAAGGCCAGGGCGGAGGCCGGCGACGAGTCCGCCATCCTCTTTGAGACCCACAGCATGTTTGTGGAGGACGAGGACTATGTGGACAACATCATGTCCGTGCTGGAGGCGGAGCAGTGCAATATTGAGTACGCGGTCCAGGAGGCGGGCAAGCAGTTCTCCGCCATGTTCGCCAATATGGACGACGCCTACATGCAGGCCCGCGCGGCGGACGTGCTGGACGTGACCCGCCGGATTCTCAACAATCTGATGGGCATTGTGGCCGGGGGCATCGACTCCGAGGAGCCGGTGATTCTGGCGGCGGACGACCTGGCCCCCTCCGAGACCGTGCAGCTGGACAAGAGCAAGATCCTGGCCTTTGCCACCCAGGGCGGCTCCGGCAACAGCCATACCGCTATCCTGGCCCGCACCATGGGCATCCCGGCTATCTGCGGCCTGGGAGACAGCCTAAAGGCGGAGTATGCAGGCCGGGTGGCGTATATCGACGGCGAGGTGGGCCGTCTGGTAATCGAGCCGGATGAGCTGACCGAGAAGACCTTCCAGGACAAGTACGCCAAACAGGCGGAGATGCGCAGGCTGCTCCAGACCATGAAGGGCCAGGAGGACGTCACCCTGGACGGCAAGCACATCAACGTCTACTGCAATATCGGCTCCCCGGACGACGTGGCGGCGGTGAAGTCCAACGACGGCCAGGGCGTGGGCCTGTTCCGGTCCGAGTTCCTCTATCTGGCCTCCAACGACTACCCCACCGAGGATGAGCAGTTTGAGGCGTATAAGACCGTTGCCTCCGCCATGGAGGGCAAGCGGGTCATCATCCGCACCCTGGACATCGGCGCGGATAAGCAGGTGGATTACTTCCAGCTGGAGAAGGAGGAAAACCCGGCCATGGGCGTGCGGGCCATCCGCATCTGCCTGAACCGTCCGGAGGTGTTCCGCACCCAGCTGCGGGCTCTGTACCGGGCGTCCGCTTACGGCAAGGTGGCCATTATGTTCCCCATGATTACCTCGGTGTGGGAGCTGAAGGAGTGCCGCCGGGCCTGCAAGAGCGTGATGCAGGAGCTGGCCGAGGAGGGCATCCCCTTTAATCCGGACACGGAGATCGGCATCATGATCGAGACCCCCGCGTCTGTGTTCATTGCCGACGAGCTGGCAAAGCTGTGCGACTTCTTCTCCGTGGGTACCAACGACCTGACCCAGTACACCCTGGCCTGCGACCGGCAGTGCAACGACCTGGGCAAATTCTTTGACCCCCACCATCCCGCCGTGCTGCGGGCGTTGAAGATGGCCGCCGACGCCGCCCACCGGAACGGCATCTGGATTGGCATCTGCGGCGAGCTGGGCGCGGACCTGAGCCTGCTGCCCACCTTCCTGGCCATGGACCTGGATGAGCTGAGCGTATCGCCGTCCAGCGTGCTGCCGCTGCGTGCAGAGCTGCGCAAGAGCATTGCCAAGACCTGCGACCTGAAGCTTCTGGAGTGCTGAGCGCGGATCAGGAGAATGGATAGGAAGATTCTATTTCTGGATTTGGACGGGACGCTGCTCAACGACCAAAAGGAGATTACGCCGGGGAACCGGTCGGCCATTGAGAAGGCCATCGCCCTGGGCCACCAGGTCGTGGTGACGTCCGGACGGCCCCTGAAAAGCGCGCTGGTCCAGGCGGAACGCCTGGGTCTGATGGGCGAGGGCTGCTACGTGATCGCTTACAACGGGGCGGTGATTTACGACTGCCACCGGCAGCGGGAGATTTTCCGGCGGACGCTTCACATGGCGGACCTGTACCGGCTGTTTGACGAGGCCAGACGGCGGAACATCCATATACAGGCTTACGACGGCGACGACACGGTGGTTATTGAGAGTTGCTGCGACACCGCCGTGGCCGGGCGGTACTGCGCCAAGATTGATCTGGATTTCCGGGTGGTGGAGGATATCCGCAACGGGCTGACAGGGGCGTCCGTAAAGGCGCTGATGATTGATTTCCAGGACCATGAGCCGGTGGCGGCCATGGAGCAGTGGGTTCTGGAGAACATGGCGGGAAAAGTGGACTGCTTTTTCTCCAGCCGGTACTATCTGGAGGCGGTGCCGGTGGGCATGAACAAGGGCGAGGCGGTGCGGGAGATGTGCAAGATTCTGGGCACGCCCCTGGAGAACACCGTGGCTGCCGGAGACGAGGCCAATGATGTGTCCATGATCCAGACCGCCGGGACAGGCGCGGCTATGGGCAACGCCGTGCAGGCGGCAAAGGACGCAGCGGATTACGTGGCGCAGCGGGATAACAACCACGACGGTATCGCGGAGGTGATTGAGCGGTTCCTGCTCTGAAAATACCGCCGGAGGAGCTGCCGGGACTTCGTTTGCAACGGGGCCCCGGCGGCTTATTGACTTTTTTTGCGGACCGTATTATAATACCCCCCGAAAACGGGTCCCGGAGGCCCGCAACCCAGGAGGCATAGAAGTATGATAAAAGCAGTTGTGTTTGATTTGGACGGTACCCTGTTGGATACCATCCCTGATATAGCCGGTTCCCTGAACCGCGCTCTGACGGCCTGCGGCCTGCCTGCCCACCCGGTGCAGGTCTGCCGGCAGTTCGTAGGCGGCGGCATCCGGGAGGCCGTACGGAAAGCCGCGCCGGAGAATACGCCGGAGGAGACGCTGGAGAAGGTTCTGGCCGTCTATCTGTCCGATTACCCCAACCACTGCACTGACACCACCCGCTGCTACAGCGGCGTACCGGAGCTGCTGGCCGGTTTGGAGGGGCTGGGGCTGCCGCTGGGGGTACTGAGCAACAAGACGGAGGCTTCCACCCGCAAAATTATTGAGACCTTGCTGCCCGGCGTACCCTTCCGCTTTGTATTTGGCCGGGTGGACGGACGCCCCCTGAAGCCGGACCCTGCCGCCGCCGCGCCTGTGCTGGAGGCTCTGGCTCCCCTGACGCCCCAGGAAATCGCCTACGTGGGGGACAGCGGTACGGATATGACGTTTGCACGCAGTGTTGGAATGACGGCAGCCGCAGCTCCCTGGGGGTACCGCACCCGTGAGGAGTTGGTGGGAGCAGGGGCGGAGCTGGCGCCGGACAGCCCGGCGGAGCTGCTCAGACTGCTGGCTTCCGCCGCGCCGGAAAGGGCTGATAAAAAAATTTCCGAAATTTGAAAAATTCTTCTTGACAAATAGGGCCTGGATGCGTATAATATGATTTGTTGGTTGTGCTTGAGCACCAAGAGATGCGAGTGTGCTGGAACTGGTAGACAGGCACGTTTGAGGGGCGTGTGTCAACAGACGTACGGGTTCAAGTCCCGTCACTCGCACCACTTCTTCTCAATAAACCAATCTGTTACATGCGCGAGTGGTGGAATTGGCAGACTCGCTAGATTCAGGTTCTAGTGTGCAATACGCACGTGCGGGTTCAAGTCCCGCCTCGCGCACCAGAAAAAGAGGTCAAAAAAGATTTTCGGTGAAAAAACCGAGAGATTTCAAGACCTCAGAGGCCCTTGGATAGTGAAAATCCAAGGGCCTCAAAAT
>JAAWQS010000164.1 GCA_022800665.1 Oscillospiraceae bacterium | reverse complement strand
AGGACGATGGTCATAGGCTCCCCGTTGACAAGGTGGGTTTCCCCAAACTCCAAAGGGTTAAGGAATACGTTTTTCACGTCCTGCTGCAGAATCTCCTTAAAGCTCAAGCCCACGGGCGTCGCCTCCTTTGCTCTGTCATGGGTACCCGGCCCACCAAATCCTCCCCGGTGGCCTCCCCGCCTACGGCGGTACCGGGGAGGCCGGGGGTAGCTGATGCCCTCTTTGCCCTTACCCACGCCGGGGGCCGGTAGTCTTCCGGCCTCCAGGTGGCGGCTCCGCTCTCTACCCAGGCGGCGGCGTCCGGGTGGTCCGGGGGGAGCGTGTCCCCTGGGCCGTATTCCCGAAAACCGACCTTGATGCGGTCAAGGGCGATCAGCCGGTCAGCCATTAAGCTGTACCAGGACCGTCTCTGCGGCGGCGTCTGCGGGTGCTGCGGCATATCCGGCCACAACATCCCCGGCGGTATCGGTTACGCCGGTGCCGTCAAAATAGAGGGTCTGCCCCATCTCAACGGCGGCGGTGCCGCTCTTTGCGATCTCGAAAACGCCGACAACGTGGAGGCTCCCGGTCTTGCCGGGGGGGATGGGGCAACCCGTGACGCCGATGCGGCTCCCAATGGTCACGACCGCCCCGTCGGGGATGGTGTCCTCTGTGGCGTTGGTGTAGTCGAGGCTTTCGCCTCTCTGGAGGTATTCCGCTTTCGTCATGGCTGTTTAGCTCCTTTCTGCTTTAGCCCAGGGGGCTGTTGATTTTGATACCGGGGTTCTTGATGCAGCCCCGGTAGTCCATCACGTTGATGCCCCAGTCATGGTAGATGTCCCAAACAAAACCGAGCTGTCCGGGCGTCTCCATCCGGCGGATGGTGGGGCTGTTGAACAGGGTGTAAATGTCGAAGTCCAAACCGGCGGGAACGATGATTTTACCGGGCCGCACGATAATGGGCTGGTCAAATTCATCCTTCTGCGTGGAAAGGGCCAGGATCATGGCCTGGACCGCCGCCTGGGTGATGCCGGTGCCGGTGGTCAGGATGTTCTTGTGGGCGGCGGTGAAAAGCTGCTTGCCGTCGTAAATGGGGGGGTTGTTCATGAGGATGGTGTAACACTGGGTGTTGATCGTCCTCCGGGCGGCGGCGGCGTAACGGGCGGGGATGCGGGTCACGAGGTCGATATCGTCGTTAATGAACGCCTGCCGGGAAAGGGTAAACTGCTTTCCGTAGGTCTTCAGCTTGCGGGTGGGGAGCTTGGCGTCGGTGGGCTTGTCGTTCTTCAGCTCTCCGCCCTCCGGGACCTCCAAAAAGTCACCGACGGGACCGGCGAGGTAGTTGTTGTCATGGACCTTGAAATCCTTCAAGCTGCCCTTGCGGGTCCACTGGTCGAAGGTGACGGCGGCGGTGCGGTGGCCCTGGACATACGCCTTTTCGATTGCGTTATCCAAAATGGAAGGAAAGGCCGCTGTGGGGTTGAAATACTGCCGGGAGAAAAGCTCCTGCAGGAGGCCGTCGTTGCTCATGCGGCGGGCGTCCGAAACACCGGCCCGCTCCAGGCACTCAATGGCAAGGTCCCGGAGGGTCATGTGGGAAAAGTGGGCGGCTCCCTCGGAGGGCTTCTCAAGCTCAACCCCGCCACGGAGCAGGAGGCCCTCGGAGGCGTCCCGTCTAAATTCATCCTCCCCGCTCTCGGTGACGTGGATGCCGGTGCCGAGGGGGGGCTTGTCCTGGCGGAGCTTCTCAAGGATAGCGGCCCGGACCTGGTCCTCGCTGGTGCCGTCCTTAATGTACCGCTGGAGGTCGGCGTCCTCGATGCCGAAATCCCGGCACATGGTGGTAATGTTGAGGGTGCGGGTGCGCTCCGCCTCAAGCTGCCGCTGCCCTTCATCCTGTCCGCCGGTGGGAGCGGGAGGGGTAACGGGGGGCGTGGGGTTCGCCGGGGGCGTTCCGCCGCCGCCCAGGCTCCGCTGCTGCTCCTCCTCGGCGGCGATCTCCGTGGTGAGCTGCTCAATTTCTCGTTGGAGGGTCTGCATCTCGGCTTCCTCCTCGGCGGTCAACTGCCGCTTGCCGTTCTTTGCGGCGTCCACCAGGGCCTGCTGACGCTGGATAGCCGCAAGGCGTCTTTTCTGCTTCTTGTTCATGGTCTTAACCTCCTACTGAATTTTTGTTTATTTGAAGTTGGCTTTCCCAGACGCTCAAGGGAATTTTCCCTTGCTGCCCCGCCTCACGGCCAACGCCGACGGTGGCGTCTGCCGGTACCGAAACAATAGAAATCTCAAAGGGCCACCACTTCCTTGCGATCTCGCATGGTCCGGTAAATCTGCCGTCTGCGCTTGTCTTTCCAGCCTGTACTTCCTCAAGGGCATCTATGCGGTATCCGACCGAAACCCCTTTAAGGGTCCCGCTCTTTACCTTCTGAAAAATGACCTCCGATTGTTCGTCGGTGTCAAATTCCACCTCTGCCATCCCCCGGTTGCCCTCCAGCCATGCCCGGTTGACCTTGCCGATCACGGCGTCCCGGTTGTGGTTGAAAAGCAAGCAGCCGATCTCGTTTATCCTCTGGAGGTCTACCGCTCCGGGGGCGTGGTCCAAAATCTCAAGGCCAAACCACCGCTCATAGGGTTCCTCGGAGGAAAAGGAAAGCGTAAATTTCCGCTCGTTCCCTTCCCCCTCCATGCGCTGGAGGGTGGCGGTGCCGAGGGTGCGGTGGTTATCCGTCCCCGCCGCCGTCGCCGGTGCCGCCCTCTCCGCTATCATCTGCAGGGGCGTCTTGTGGCTGTACGGCCCCGGCCACTCCGGGTTCTGCGGGGGGGTCCTCGCCCTCATATAGGCCGTCTGTTTTTTTCTGTCCAAGAATCACACCTCCCAGGTCTATACCGTGTTTATCTTTTGCGTACTTCAAGACCTCGCATATATCGTCAACCTGTTTTTGCCAATCGGAGCCGTTTTCGGCGGCGATCTGCTTAAAGGTCCGTTGCCCGGTACGCAAGGCGATTTGTGTTGCGGTCGCCTCTTTGCTGGGGTCAATCCAGGGCTTGGGCGGCTTGTCAAAACGGTGGTTAAAATAGTCCTCTTTGCGCTGCCAAAAGTCGGGAACGGTCAAGGCCCCGGAAAGAACGGCGGAAATGAGGAACGTCTCATAAATTTCATCAAGAATATCCAGGAGCAGTTCGTCTTCCTCCGCATAGGTCATGCTGTCCTCAATGAGGCCCTGTCTTGCGCTGCTGTAATTGGTTTGGCTCATATCCCTGGACGTGGCCTCATAGCTGATACCCTGCCCCGCCCCGGTAAGCCGCTGCAGGAGCTTGACGAAACTGGAGGCGTCGCTTGCCTGTCCCTGGGGGTTGATGGCCTGTATTTCCTCTCCGGGGTTCATTTCCAGAATCATGCCGGGGGTGACGGTCTTCCCGGCGTAGGTCTGGACGGGGCCACTGTACTGATTTACCCGGCCAATGCCGCCGGTGGGGTAGTTCCTTTTTACGGCAATGCCAAAACAAGCCTCAATCCGCTGCTTGACCGAAACGGCGGTTATATATTCGTTCACGTCCCGGACACGGGTCACGGTTTGGCTCATATCGCTCATTTCCCGCAACTGGGAGGGGCGGCGTTTGCTGAAATAGAAAATCACATCGTCCGCCTTGAGAAAAACCGGGTCCGAAATGCTCATGCCGTCAAGGGTGTATTGCCGTATCCAATAGCCGACCGGGGCGTTGAATCGGTCGTACTCAATGCCGCCGACCACCCGGTTCCCCTGGTGTTTCGGGGCAATCTGCGAGGCGTCCAGTTCGTCCGTCTCGAAAAGCTGCAACTTGAACGGGAGGACGCCGCCCTTTGTGTACCGCTTCACGAAAAGGATGCCGCCGTCCACCTTCTTGCGCCGGACGGCCATGCGGAGCATCTGGTTTAGGCTTTGGGTGCCGGTAACGTCGCAATTTCTTTTTTTGGTCCAAACCTTCCAGAGCTTTTCAATCTCCTTGTTAAGCTCCTGATTTTCGGTTTCGGCCTGGAGAATCAGGCCCTTGCCGACAACGTTGCGGATAAAGGGGCTTATGACCGAGGCCATGACGTCGCTGTTGCGCTCAAGGTCCCTGGCTCTGGCCCGTACAACATCCCGGCTGTAACGGTCGGTTGTCTCTGCGCTCTGGTTGATGGCATACCAGTTAGCGTTTGCCCGTCCGTAACTCCCGGCGTCGTAGTGCCTCATTTCCTCAAGGGCTTGCCGCCATGCCTCCCGCTCCGCCCCGGCTTGCGGGTTAATCCAGCCGATCAGCCTGTCTAAAATGTTCATGGTCTACCGCCCTTCAAATACTGCAACAACAACGCCGCCCAGGAGGTTGCCGTTGTCCTCTGTCTGTAACTGTGCCGCCAAATCATCCCGCATTTGCCGCAAGAGGGCGAGGTCCGCCCTGGTAACGCTGCGGGTGCCGAGCTTGTAGCTCTGGCCTCCTAAAAGGACGGCGTGGATAGCGGTATCAACCTCAAGGAGCCGCTGCGCTATGGTCTGCCGTTCCGGCTGCTTTTGTTCCTCTGCCATGCCTATCCTCCTAACCAATTTTCATTTTGGGTTATCCAGTTTTCTTCCGGGGTAAAGGCCGGGTCCGGGTCCGGCTTCGCCTCTGTCCGGGCCTGGACCTCAACCTCTTGGAGGTGGAATGTCCTGGCCCCGATCATATCGGCGGCGCACATGGCGTAAACCTCACAATCAAGAAAATGGTTGTCCCCGTGGGTGGTCTTCAATACCCAGCTTTGTACGGTGCGGCCCCCGGCGGTCTTTACGTTGACCTTATGCTCCGCCGTGACCTGTTCGGCGTAGGTCCGATCACACCCGGCGTAGACCATCCAGCTCCCGGTCCCGTTCTCTTTCCTCATACGTCCGGCGATCATATCCTTGTATTTGCCGGTGTCAATGATGGCCAGGGGCATCCCGTAGGCTTTGCTATCGGTGCGGTTCACTTTGGAAAGCCTAAAATGGGTGTCCATCGGGTGGGAGCTGCCCTTGCTGGGCAAGGCCCATTCTGAATTGCTGGCGCAAAAATCATAAACGAGATCGGTGTTGTCGCCGCTGTCAATCAGGGCAAGGGCAACCACCAGGGGGTCCCCGGTTCCCTCCCGTATATACTGGAGGTTCATGATGCGCTCAACCTCCGCAAAAGAGCCGGCTTGTCCGTGGGCTATGTTCTGGCTTGTGAGGTAATTGCCCCAGGCCCGTATGGTCCAATAAACGCACGTCTCTTGTACGTCTACCCCGGCGGTCAAAACCTTTGCCCAGGCCGGGACGGTGTACTCCGCCAGGGCGGTCTGCCGCTCAAGGACAAGGTCTGCGCTTGTCTTGAGCTTGGTATCCTCCCACGGCTCCGCCAGCCAGCTATTCGTGAAATTCTGGAAAGCGTCGGGGTCGTCCTTGCTGGTCAAAAATTCCTTTGCCATCTCCGAAAACCTCACAAAGGGGGAATAGAGGGTATTAAGCCAAAAGGCGACCTTGCGGGGGAATTGGGTCCGCTGTTCTACGGTCCGCCACTCCCCGTGCTGGAGCATCTCCGGCTTGTGCCGGTCGGTGATCACGGCCCCGCATTCCTGGCAAACGTAGGCGGCAAATTCCGCCCGGTCTGCGTAGCTCATACCTTCATCATCCGGGAATTTCACTTGTTTCCAGATAAGCTCTATATACTTGCCGCAATGGGGGCAAGGGACAAAGTAGTGCTTTACAATGTCCGCCCCCTCCAGGGCTTTCCAAATGTGGCCGGTCTTTAGGGTGGGGGTGCTGGTAATGTAAATCTTGCGGTTGTTGTGGAAAGTCTTGGTCCGCTCCCTGGCCAGCGATATGGGGTCCGATTCCTTTTTGGTTGCGCCGGGGTACTTGTCCACCTCATCAAGGAACAGGTTCCGTATGGCGAACGACGCAAGCTGGGAAGGACTGCCGGAGCCGGTGACCGTTATGCTCATGCCCTCAAAGAATAGTTCAGAGGTGGAGGATTCGCTTGCCCTAAACCGCTGCCGCAACGGCGGCGAGGCGTAGATCATGGGGCGGATTCGCTTCTTTACTACTCTTTCCCCTAATTCGTCCGACGGGTATACCGCCAACGTGGGGGCCGGGTCCTGGGCGGCTATGTAGGCCAGCATATTGAGCATGGCCTCCGTGCCGCCGACCTGGGTGGGCTTCACGAAAACAATTTCCTCAACGTCTGAATCAAGGAAAGTGTTCATAATCTCGACAAGGTACGGGGTCTTGCTGTTCTTCCAGGGGCCGGGTATGGCGGAGCTTGTATCCAATACCCGGTATTTCTCCGCCCACTCGGATACGCTTATATCCTCCGGGGGGCGTAGGTATTCGAGAGCCTTTTTCTGGTATGGCGTCACAAGGTATTTTCTGATACGCCAATTTCTAGGCTTTGGCATTTTTGCCCTTCGGTTTTTCGGTCACGCCAGCGACCACGAAAGCCTCAAGCAAGCCTTGAATTTCGTGCTGAATCATCTTGTCGAGCCGCCTTGCGCTCAACGGGTCTATTTCAGAAAACCCAGTGATGGCGTCCAAAATCCGGGAGGGGAGGCTCATGGCAAATTTTTTGAAAGTCACGAAAAACTTTTGATAATCCAGCGTCACTTCCTCGACCGCTATGTACTTCCCGGCGGCGATGGCCGTCTTCAACTGGTGGAGTTCGCCCTGGCTCTCCTTTAGGGCGATCTCCGCCTGGAGCTTTTGCTCCCGCAGCTCCGTCTCCTTTTCGGAGCGGTTTTTACCGTATGCCTTATCGCTCAAATACTGGACGTAGCTCTGAATGGTGGGGACCAAATCATACCGCCGCCCTTCCACCGTGTCGGTGGTGGGGAGTACCCCCTCTTGTGTAAGCTGCTGAATCCGCCGGACGGTTACGCCGAAAAGCTGGGCTATAACCTCAACCCGGTACATTCCCATGTTTGTCCCTGCCATCTGTCTGCCTCCGTTCGTAGGGTGCGGCCCCGCAGTCCTGGTTGAATGGGATAATCTCTGAAAAGAGCCGGATGTAGGCTCCTACTAAATCCCGGTCAACGGTGACCACCGTGTTTTCGCTCCGGGGGTTCGTGTTAATGTTTGCGCTGCTCTCAATCAGGCAATCAAACCTTTCCCCTTCAATGGCCATTACTTTGGAATGGTTTCGGAAAATGACCAGCCGTCCGCCGCACTCTGCAATAAATTCCCTGGTTGCGGCGTAGACGTCCGGGTAACTGCCCTTGAAAATCTCGCCCATGAAAAAGTCAACTCTGCCGACAAGGCCCTTTTCGTGCCACTTGCGTAGGTCGGTAACGTCCTCCCCGGCCATGCACCACGTTGAAATGGCGGCGTATTTTATGGGCTGCTGCCGCAAAACCATTTTGAAAAAGGAAAAACTGTCAACGTCTCCAAAAGAAAAGCAATGGTAGCAATCCCCTTCCCGGAAATGCCAGGAGGGCATGGCGTCTTCAAGGGCTTTTTCGGATGCCGCCTTGCGCCAGAGCTGTCTTGCTCCCATCCTGTGGGATACCTTGATGCCGCCTTGCTCCGGGGGCGGCGTCTTCTTTGCGGCCTCCGCCTCCGAGGAAATACCGAGGGCGGCTCCCAGGTCGAAACCCTCAAGGCTCAAGTTATCAAGTTCAGCCATTGGAAAGCACCGCCTTTTGCCCGGTGTAGGTTTCCCACCGCTTCACTATGACGTCAACGTTGCGGGGTTCAAACTCCATCATGTAGGCGGTCCGACCTAATTGCTCCGCCGCCATCAGCGTGGTACCGCTGCCGCCGAAAAAGTCACCAACGGCCCAGCCGGGTTTGCTGGAGTTGTTCATCAAGCGGCCCACCAGGGGTATTGGTTTCATGGTGGGGTGTAGCTTGCTCTTTTGCGGCTTTGGCTCATAGTGGACGGTGGTGAGGTCCTTGTACTGCCGGATGTAGTCCTCAATAAAGGCCAAAAGCTGCTTCTTGTTCATGGCCTTAAAATCGGTTTCATCCTCCAGGAGGATGGTGTCCTGCTTGTGGTCATTGATGAAATAATGGGCGGCTCCCTCTTTCCATCCGTACAAAATCGGCTCATGCCGCCATTGGTAGTCCTGCCGCCCCAGCACAAAGTGCTGTTTCTCCCAAATCAGGACTTGCGCCAGCTTTAGTCCGGCGTCGGTGTAGGCTTGCCGGAAAGGGAGGCCGTTGGTGTCCGCATGGAAAACGTAAATCCCGGCCCCCGGCCTCATGGCCTCGCTGATATTCCGAAACGTGGTAAGGAGGAAATCATAAAACCCGGTTTCGCTCATGCGGTCGTTTTGGATGGTGCTTTCCGGGCGGCATTCGTCCGTCCGAAACTTTTTTAGAAAGTCAACCTTTTCCCCGTAGTCAACGTTATAGGGCGGGTCCGTGATCACAAGGTCCAGGGCCTTACCGGCCAGGAGCCGCCTTACGTCCTCCGGGTCGGTGCTGTCCCCGCAGAGGAGGCGGTGGCGTCCGAGCCTCCATAGGTCGCCGGGGCGGGTTTCGGGGACCTCAATCTCCGCCGCCGCCTGTTCGGCGTCGTAGCCGTCCTCTGTGGCCTCCGGCGGGATGTCAAGCTCCTGGATTAGGTCCTCCAGGTCCGTCCGCTGAAAGCCGGTAACGCTAAAGTCGTAGCCCTCCAGGTCAAGCTCAACCAACAAATCCTTTAGGATGGCGTTGTCCCACTTGCCTGTAATCTTGTTTAGGGCTATGTTAAGGGCCTTTTCTTTGGCCTTATCGGGTATGTCGAGGACGATAACCTCCGCCTCTGTATACCCTAAATCCATCATGACGGTGCATCTCTGGTGGCCCTTGATAATGGTCCCGTCGGCGTTTATCACAATGGGGTCGGCATAGCCAAACTCTGTTAAACTGTTGCGGATTTGTATATATTCCGGGTCGTTTGGGGTCAATTTTTTCCTCGGATTGTACTCCGCAGGGCGCAAGTCAGCGAGGTTTTTACGCTCAAATTTCACGGTCCGACCCCCTTTGCGTAACGAAACGCCTAAAAAATTTTCATTTTCAACCGAAAAAACATCGCGCCTTCCTCCGCCCCGCATGGGGAGGCGGGTCTGGAAGTACCTTCGCCGTTGGCGGGTGCCTCCCCTCTGCAGAGCGCAGTTCGTCCTGCGCTCCGCAAGGGAAGGGAAGGAGGGCAGCTATGGCATTGTGAACGTCGCTTGATGTTCACGCTCAAACGATAACACAAGTGAATGTACTCTTGTGTACTCGATTTGCCTGGGCTTGTATTTTCCCTATTGACTGCCCTGTATAACCCTTCTGTATGGCCCACAAATGCCCCGACAAAGGCCCTCAATTTAGGGGGTATAAATACCTTGCCTATGCCTCAAATAGGGGCGTTTTTTCCAAAAGAAAAAAGAGCCTTGCCTATGCTTCACGCCGTATACAACCCCCACCCAAATAGGCCCTTGCACACGGGGCCTTATATGGGGGCGACAAGGGGCCTTGTATATAGGGGGCTTTGTCCCTGGTAGCCAAAAATAAACGCCTTCCAAAAGCGGGGCCTAAAAAACCGGCTCCGCCTGGGGGCGTAAATGCAAGGGCCTAAAAATACGGTGGGGCTATAGCCCCTTGTTTCAAGGGGGCAAAAATCGCCTTTTGAAAAAGCGGGGTAAAAATGGGCATAGAAAAACCGGGAGCCAATCCCTACGATCAACCCCCGGCTATTTCCTCAAGCCCTATGATCTGCCGGACCTCGCTCATGCCCAGGAGGGCGTCAAGCCCCCGGTTGTAATACTTGGCGCATGGGGTCCGTGTTAAATATACGGTCCTGCTTATGTCCGCCCAGGTCTTGCAGTCTATGTGCCGTAATTCTAAAATGGTCCGCTCCGTAGAATCGGGGGGCAACCGCTCCAAAAGCTCCATGATCTCAAGGACGCTTTTTTCTGCCGCCTCCGTCTGCCGCTGAATTTTGGCCTCGATTTCCTGGACCGGGGAGGGGGGCATAAAGCCCCCCCTGTCAAGCTCCCGTTTCAATGCCCGGAGCCTCCCCTGCAAAATGGACCGCTTGTCTTTGGCTCTGTAGTATCGGGCGAGGTATTTCCTCAAAACCCGCCGCTCATTGGCCTGTGTCGTGTTCCCCGCTTTCGCCATGCCCTGCCTCCGTTTCCGGCTGTTCATGGGGTGCCAAAATGTAAACGTTGCCCCTTATAACCTTGAGCTTGTGGACCACCTTGCTCCTGTCGTCCCAGTCCCTGATCTGGAGGCCCCGGTCCTGCAAAATGCCGAGCATGGTGTTGATGGTCGCAACCAGGGATATGGTGGGGAGCTTAGTTAGGCCGGTTTCCGCCGCCTTTGCCTCAAGCTGCTTTTTTGAAATTGGGGCCTTGCCGGTCCGCCTCACAAAGGGCGGCTTTTTACGCTTCTTCCCCATCCTGCTGTTCCTTCTCCTTTCGTCTGGCGTCCTCAATCTGTTCATGGTAGAAAGAGAAAACATAGGCTTTCATGGCCTCGGTTGCCTCTTTCTCTGTGGCCCCGGCCTCAATCATTGAGGTATAGAAAATATGGGCCATTTCCGCAAAACCCCCGAGGGCAGCGATCAGGCCGTTTACTTGTTTATTTTCCGGCTGATTGCTCATTTCCTGATTCCTCCGTTTCCTTTTGTCTGCTTTGAATTATAGCCCTGCAAATGTTGGCGACTGATTCCTCAAGCACCACAAGTGCGGCAAGAATGAGGATAAAGGTCAAAATCGGGTGTGCCATCGCCCACGTCATAACCGCCGCCTCCCGTCGTCGCCGCCCAGGGTCGTTTCCTTGATAGCGAAACCGTTTGTAATTTTGTGCATGGCTTCATAGGGCGTTTTGGCGGCGGTGTCGCCCTCACTGTACCAAACAAAGGCCCCGGTTTCTGTCAGCCGCTTAATTTTGCCGACCTCGTAGCGGTCCCCGTTCTGGTAAATGATAAGTTCGCCCTCTCTGTATTCGTCCACTTTTATCCTCCTTCAATAATCCGCTGAACGTCCGCCGGGTAGGAAACAACGGCGGCGGTGCCCCCGGCGGCGTTGATCTTCTCAATGGTCAATTCCTGGAGCTTGGAAAGCCGACCGCCCTCCGGCCTCTTAACCTCAAACCCGTAAAAATGCCCGTTGACAATGGCGCAAACGTCCGGGATGCCGCCCTGGCTGTACGGCCCCGCCGCCGCTTTCCAAATAAAGGCGGCGGGGTATGTACGCTTGAGCCATTGGAGGATTTTGGCCTGGTAATAGCTTTCCTTGTGAGGGCTGGCCGGGGCGGTCACTTGTCCGCCTCCTGCTGCTTGCTCAGCCATCCAATAATAAAGCGGTGCCTCTGGTTGTCCATGTCCCAGTCGCAGGGCGGTTCCTCCAACATAAAGGGGCATTGCCCGTCCTGGGTAACATACCGGCACTTTTTGCAATTTTTCACTTTGGCGCAATAGCCCCGAACCGTGGCGACCGCTTCGTCGATTTTGTCCTTAAATTCGATCATGGTTTACGCTCCTTCCTTGATGGGCGGGGCCTCCTGCCACTCCGATTCCGGGGGCGGGGCGTCCGGCTCCCCGGTGCCGATGTCCTCTCCAAAGCTCCCGGCGGTGGCCTGGGGCGGCTCCGCAAAGAGGGCCTTGTTCGCTGCTTCTGCCTCCATGAGGCGGGAGGCCATCATGTCCGCCGTGTAAAGGGCAAGGGCGAGGGGGTACTTCTCATAGCTGGCCCCGGCGGCGGTGTCGTTCTCAAAGTTGCCGTTAAATCCCATGTGCCACCAAATGGCGTACATCTCCGGCGTGGTCAGCTCAATGTACTGCTTTACGATCATGGCGGACTTTGGGCCGTGGCCCAGGGGCATCTTGTCGTCAATGGTGTAATAGGGCTGCTTCTCCCACCTGTTGGTCTTCTCATTCTTCACGTTCCGCATGGCGGTGGTGTAGAAATGGGTTTTGCAAATGTCGTGCAACAGGGCCGCAATGGTTACGCTCTCGGCGGGAATTTCTGCCGCCACCTTCCCGGCGACCTGGTACTCATAAAGGCCGGTGATCGTGTTGAAAACCAACAGGCCCCGCAAGGCGTCCAAAACGTTAAGGCTGTGCTGCAGGAGTCCGCCCTCGCAGGAAAGGTGAAATTTTGTGCTTGCCGGGGCGGTGTAAAAGTCGCTGCTCTGAATGTAGCTCATGAGCTTGTCAATGCCGGGGCGGTTGATCTTGCCCATCTCCGCCTCAAAGCGTGAAATCAATGCTTGTCTGTCCATCGTTGTCCTCCTTACTGTTTTTCCAATTCGGGTTATAGTCGTAAAAATTGGGTACTGATTTATAAACAAACCGGTTGCACCAACGCTGCAAGTCTTTTATTTCTTTCGGGGCGTTCGGCTTGTCAAAAATCATGATATAGGGGCAATATCCTAATTCTACGATGTTTTCAACCCTGTATAGGTTTTCTTCCATCGTGGTGCCGTGGTTCGTCAAGACGTAAACCGTCCCCCAGTCGCCGTGGACCTTCCTGCTGGCCCGTTCCCGGTAGAGCCGCAGCCCTCTCAAAACGGCCTTGCTCTCCCTCATGTAGTCCCAGGCAAAATGTATGTCCTTTATCCGTATGGCGTTTATCGCCTCTATGTTTTCCTGGGTCAAAAGGCGGGCGTCAAGTCCCTGGTTAAAATTCACACGTGCGCTGCTACTGATAAGCTGCCCTAATAGGTCCATGTGGTCCGAACACGCTAAAAGGTTCGGGTCTAATAGCTCAATACGCTTTTGACCGCTCCACCATTCCGCAAGGTCCGCAACCTTCACCGACCGCCGCCCTTCCTTACCGGCAACTATGCAAAAGTCACAGGCTCGGGGGCATCCCCTTGTTAAAAATCCGTAGGCCGTCTCTTTGGTGAAATCGGGGTAAAGGGAATAGTCCGGGTAAATATGCTCTACTTCATCCGGGAGCCGGTTGTCCAGGCCGTAGCCGGTGCCGCCCTTGATGATCTGCCGGGTGTTTACCGGCTCCATAGCGTCCGGGGAATATGTACTATCAAAAACCTTACTCATATAAACGAGGTCATACTCCCCAAACCCGGACCACCACTCTACCGTGTCCCCCTGGGCCTTGTGCCACGCTGATAGCTTCATCAAAGCCAAATTCGGGAAATTGTGGCCGTCTACGTCAATGAGGCCGACGATCATGAATATCCTCCTTTGAGGTCAAGGCGTAGTTGGAGGCATTCGTCTATGGGTGGGAGTGCTGTCTCTGGCGGTGGCATATCCTCCGGCAAAAGCTGAAACGCAAGCAACCCGCCTTTTGTTTTCCCTGCAAGGTGAAAACCGGCTTTTTCGTAGGTATAGCCCCAGGTTTCCTTGCCGTGTCGTATGGTGGGCCGCACCTTCCTGGTGTCAATAAATGTTATCATTCCGAGGGGCGGCGGCTCTCCAAAATATGCCCGTGTAGCTGCTACCGCCTCCCGGATCATGGCGGAGGCGATTCCGGCCCCCTCATTCCGAAAAGCCGAACAAACCCAGGCCCCGGCCCATTGATGCCTGACGTATTGAGCAAACGGGAAAGATGTTACCCATAGAGCCTTGCCGCCCTGGTTCTCTGTGTAGAATACGCAGCACCGACCGGGTGGTACAAAATTAGGCGTCCCCGGTTTCTGCCGGTTATAATGCCGGTCTGCTACCTCCCGGGCTTTCGGGTCTGCCCTGTATGATTGATGCCATATCATTCCGGCGGGTCCTCCTTGATGTAGGGTGGAAATCTGCTGTCATGGCCGGTATAGTCCCGGTTTATCCAGCATCCGCTGGCGGGGTAGCCCTCTGTTTTCGGCCACCAGAATTTCCGGGTTATATCGTTGTAAATCCAACGCCGCCGCCCCGACTCTCCCACCCACCTGTTGTGCCGCTGCCAGTAGGGGTCGAAAGCCTCAACCTCAAGGCGGTTGTAAATCTCCCATACAAGCTGTTCATACGCTTTCCGGTCCAGCCGCTCCAAAAGTGCGGCCCGGTACCGCTCAACCCTGCCGCCGGGTTTGGCCTCCTGTTCCCGTATGGCGGCGATCCGCTTGTCGAGCCACTCATTCCCGGCGGTGTCTTCCGGGTGTCGGGGAAAATGGCTGACTAAAAGGTTGATGTAGGTATCCGCATACCAATCGGCCCCGGCCTGTACCTCCGCAACCAGGGCATTGTAGGCGTCCGCATACCGGGTCTGTAGCTGCTCAAGCGGCACCTTTTCCCGGTTCTTCTTCAATTTCTGAAAATCAGCGTCAAACTTTTGGAGCCGCTCTCCGTCCGTCATTTTTGCAACCCTCCTTTATAGGTGGTTTTCTGCCGGGTCTTGCTACTTCTCCGAAAATCAGTAGCAAGGGGGAAAGCCTTGACACGTCGGCGTTTCCCGCCTGTCCTTGCTTCTTGCTCCTAATTTCAAGAAATACCCACCGTTTTATTATTTTTTACAATTTTGCATATGTCGTGTGTAAAATGCAAAATTGCAATATAAATAGTGTAATAGGAGAATATCGTGTAATAGGAGCAATGAAAGCCTCAAAAGCCTTTCCCCGTGGGCATTTCCCGCCTTGCTCCTTCCCTTGCTCCTATCATTGCTACTATTTTTAGATGCAAGGTTTTCAGAACGGGAGCGGGTCGCTGCCGTCGCCGTCTTCAATTTCGGTAAAGCCTCCGATCTTTTCCTGGGCGTTGATCTCCGCCTCTGTCGGTTCGCTTTCGTCCATTTCTTCCTCCGCTGCCTCCACGGGGTCCTTGCTCTCCGCAATTTTTCCGATGTAAAATTCAACAAAGCGGGAGGTCCTGTTGTCAAACCATTTCCTTACTGAATACTGTTTTTTCCCCGTTGATCTGTCCACCTCTGTAGCAATTAGGCCCTGTTCCGCCATGTATTTCATGGTTTTACGGGGGGAATATCCGGCCTTGCTCAAAGCCTGGTTCAGCATGGAGGGGAATATATAAACCGTGTTCCCGGTGTCGCTGCTGAATCCGAGGCACGTTCCTATGGCCTTAGTCCCAAAGTAAGCCTTGTTGGAAAGTACCCAGTCCACAATAAACTGGACGGCGTTTTCGTTTACGTCGGTAGCGTTCCCCTCTACCTGGTCAATGAGGATGTTTTTCGCCATCCGTTTGGCCCGGTCCCAGGCTGCTTCTTTCCTGGCTCCAAAAAACCAATAATCAATAAGGGCGTCCGCAAGGGCAACCACGGAAATCCCGGCAATGTGGGAGCCGTTTTTCCCCTCGCTTATATCCCGGACGTATCGGTGCATTTCCTCATAGGCGTCTATGATCTGCCGCTCGTCGGTCTGGACCAACCGCTCAATAAAGGCCGGTCCGGCCCAGCCGCAATCTTCCCCGGCTTGCTGGTGCATGAGGCTTGCCGCCGTTTCATCCTCAAAAGGTCCGCCGTAAATCTCAAGGACACGGGTGGAGACGCCGGTCATGGTGGTGTCAGTGGATAGGGGTTCTTCCCCGGTGGCCAGGGCCACGGTCCGCCACTGGTATGTAGTCTGTAGGCCCCCGTTTTTGGCGGCTCTGATCTTGCCCTTGCCGCCGGAAACCATATAGACAAGCTGCTGGATCAAGCCCTGCTTGTCCCCGGCCTGTTGCCGTTCGTCAATGCCCAGGGGGAGGTCGCAATAAAAGGCGGCGGTCCGCTCAAGTCCGGCTATGGTGGTATTAAAGCTAATCATGAGGCGTTCCGGGTCCCCCCAGGCGGATAGGGCCGCTTTCATGGTGGCGGTTTTGCCGCCCTTGCTGCCGCCCCAGTTGTATACAAAGAAAATCCTCTGTTTTACAATCCGCAGGAGCGGGGCTGCAAAGCTGGCCGCAAGAATAAACCTAAATTTGTCCCGCTCCCGGTGGGGGGCCATGTGTGCAAGCCAGCCCTCAAGGGTGCCGTTCTGGCAATACGCCGCCGCCATGCTCCGCTGGGATGGGTCAATGTCAAGGACCAGGTTCTCTGATCTGCCGGGTAGGAAACGCTTTCCGGGTTGCCATCCAAAGGTGGAGGTCGCATCGGCCTTTGGTATGAGGTCTATGTTTTCCGCCTCCAATGCTCCCAGGAATTTTACAACCTGTCGGGCGTTTTCGCTGGTTACGGTGCAACCGAGCCGGGAAAGGTCCAAAATGCCCCGGCTTGAAAAAACGGCGTCACGGGGGTAAATGGCCGAGGTCCATTGCCCGTCCCGCTTAAATGCAACCTCCATCTTTTCCTCTCCCGTCTCAATACTCTTGAGGCGTTGGGTCAAAATTATGGGGGTCC
This sequence comes from Oscillospiraceae bacterium, assembly GCA_022800665.1. GTDB lineage: Bacteria > Bacillota > Clostridia > Oscillospirales > Oscillospiraceae > Pelethomonas. The sequence continues at coordinate 6,799 of JAAWQS010000164.1, read as the reverse complement.
TGCAGACGCACGTCGGGGTCATGGTTTTGGGGTCAATGGAAGAAATACCGCTTTCTGAATAAATCCACGCCTCCGGCTGTCTCAAGATGGCCGGTGCGCCTGGTATCACTTCCGGCAAAAGCTCCTTTTCAAGGTCTATCAGTTCCGCCGCCGCCAGGGCCTCCCGGATCATGCTGCTGCCGTTCTCCTGCCCGTGGGCAAGGTAAACGTCGGAGGGGTCTTTGGCGTCAAGGTGGGCGCAATCCCAGCGATATACGGTCCCGGTAAAATCGCCGTCTCGGAGGCACTTGTAAATCTTGGCCGTGAACGTGTCGCCGCCTTGATCGGGTTCCTTGTGGACGTATAGCTTCAAGCCCTGCAAAAGTTCAACCTGTTCCGGTTTGAAAAGGGTAGCCCCAGCCACTCCAATGGCGGGGAGGCCCATGTACCATAGGGACTGGGTATCGCTCTCCCCCTCGACCAAAATGGCCCACCCTGCTGCCCGGATGCTCTCAAGCCTCCACTCCCCGTAAAGGTGAATTTTGCCCTTTGAGCCTGTCCGCCACCTAAATTCCTTTTTGGCGTAGCGTTTCCGGTAGGTGATCTCTTGCCCGGTGGCGTCGGCGTATGAAATCCGCAGGAATGTGGTACCGTCCCGGTCCCGGCCTGTATCCGTCCGGCAAATGTCCCGGAGGAAATCTGCCGGGAGCTGCTTGTCCTTGCTGTACTGCTCCAAACTGTAGGAGCCGAGGCCGCTGCCGCTGTTCTTTTTCGGCTCCTTCTTTGGGGCCTCCCGTGAAACGCCGTATTTCTCTAAAATTTCCTTGTACGCCGTCCCGGTGTCGATGTTGTGCAGCTTGGCGTAAAAGGTGATAAAGTTCCCGCTTTCGCCCTCTGTGAAACAATTCCATTTTCCGGTCTTGAGGTCAACAGAAAAGCTGGGGTTTTTCTCTTGATGGAAGGGGCAAAGCCCCAGGATGCTGTCCCCGGAAATTCTCAATTTTTCCCGGCTCATGGCGGCGGTGTACTCCGCCTTATAGTCAACGATCCTGTCGAGGTCTACGTTGTCCATTGCCGCCATAAATTCACCACCGCCATTTCCTTATCGTTTTTCATAGTGTCCGCCCCTGTGGGGCATGGGGCGGGTACCGTATGGGGGCGGTACCCGCCGGGTGCAAGCTCAAGCAAAGGGGAGGGGTTCTCCGCCGCCGGTGGGCGGGGCATCGCTGTCGTCGTGGGGCGGGGCCTCCTGGAAGGGGGCCGGATCGTCGTCAAAATCATCGGCAGAAACGTCAACCGGCTTGCCCCGCTCCGGGGCGGCGGCGTAGTCGTCCATCGTGATCGCCATGTTTTTATACTGGGCCTTGATCTGGTGCCGCAGTTCCTTCACAACGGCGGCGGCGGGTGGGGGCAGGACGCCGATCTTCTTCACGACGACCTTGCTGTAGGGGGTCCCCCCGGCGTTGGTGGCTTTCTCAAGGGAAAGCGTGATAACCTTATCAGCGTAGGGCGCAATTTTGGCGAGCTGGTTGTTCACGTCCCGGATGGAAGTGGGGGGTACCGTCAAAAGGTAAAGGTTCGGGTCCCCGTCCATCAAGATGTAAAGGCGGCGCATATTCTTGCAAGCCTTTCCCCGAGCCTGGTTCCCGGCCTGGTCCCTGGCGGTGCCGTACTGATTCCAGGGGCAAGTCTCGCAAGTGATAACCTCCCCGGTGTTGTCGCCCTTTTGCACAATGCCGGTCTTGCCGTCCATGCTGGCGCAAGTGGGGAGCTTGTCCTCCGGGTTGTTGCTGCTGCCGTAGGCGTTGGGCCAGTAGCCGCTCAAACGGTGGGTGAAAACAACGACGCCGGTGATCGTCTTCATGGGGTCCGTGTCGTCGTCCTCCCCCTGGACCTCGTAGGCGGTGCCGCCGCCGGAGGGGATTTTGATGCTCCGGCAAGCGATGCCGGTGTCCTGGTCCAGGTCCTCAAGCTGGTCCTGCAATTCCTCCAGGTCCTCCGGGGTCATGCCGTCGTAACGGCTTACGATCTTAAAATCGTCCATAACTGCCAGGGCGGTGGTCTTCTTCTGCTGTGCCATCTTTATTCCTCCGTTTCATTGTCGCCGGTTCCGGCGTCTTCGTCTTCTTCGGTGCTGCTGATCGGCTCCGCCTCCTGGAAACCGCCGCTTTCTGCAAGTTCATCCAGGGGCGTGGGGCCGGGGTCGTGGGTTTCGGCGTGGTAAAGGTCCTGCATAGTCCGCTTCATGGTCGCCGCCGCCGTAACCAGGACAACCGCCGCCGCAAGGGTGCTATTGTGGATGTCGCTCACGGCCTCGACCGCCGTTCTGTTGGGGTCCGAAAGAATCCCCAGGAGCTTTTTGGTGTCGTCCGCTATGCTCTTGACTGCCCCGTTGATCTTCCCCATCTGCTCGGCAGCGATGCCGTATGCCTCATGCCGGTTATGGACCGGGCCGGGGACGTGCTGCCCTTCCTCCGCTGCCGCCTCATTGTGGAGCCGGGTCATTTCGTAGGCCGTCTCTACGGCGTCCGCCGTTACGGTGGTGATCGCCTTGAGCAGGGCAGGGCGGGTGTCCAGCTCAAGCTGTTCATATTCGGGCTTCATTTCTTTTTCTTTGCCTCCTTCCTGGTGCCGACGTCGTTGTAGTCATAGGGCTTAATGATGGTCAAAAGGCCCTCGCTCAACTCCCCGTGTTCCTCAACGTATGCGGCCATAGCACTCTGCAGGGTCCGGGTGTTCACGGTTTCCTTGATAAGGTGGCCGAAACCCTCAAGCCGCAACGTGTCCAGGTAGTCGATGCCCTCCGCATCCAGGGTGTCGTCCGCAATCTTGTTATAGGCGGTTTTGGCCTGGAGGGTGTAAACGTACCCGCCGCAGGAAATCCGGGTTGTGTCGTCGTCGAGCATCTGCTGGATGATCTCCTGCTTTTTGGCCTCAATGTCGGCCTTGTTCTTTTTGGTGTCCGCCTCCAGCCGGTCCTTTTCATCAAGGAGGCCCCGGAGGTCCTTGACCAAATCGGTCAACCCTTTAGGCTGCTGCTGTTTCTGCTGTTCCATAGTTGTCCTTCCCTTCTGCTCATTTACCAACGCCACCCGCCGCAACGGTCAAGGCGCATTCGGTACAAAGAAATTTAATATCGGGCTGAAATGCCTTTAAGGTTTCGGCGTTCTCCGTCTGATACCAGCATTCCCGTCCGCAATGGGGGCAAGCGGTCAACTGCCAATCTCTGGAGCCAGGGTCCGGTACGTTGCTCCGCAGGGGCATCATGGCGACGCTTATCCCCTCTGTTTTCGGTGGGCGGATGTCGGTCCGCTCAATCCGCATATAGGCCCTCACTTGCCGCCCTCCAACCGCTTGCAGGTGGGGTCGCCGCCCTCCCCGTGGCCGTAACTGGGTACCTGGTACGCCATGCACCGCTCCCCGGCGCAAGGGGCGAAACGCTCGTTGATCGTGGCCTTGCCGGTCTTCCCGCTGTAGTCCTTCTCAATGATCTTTTTGAACGGGCAGAGGCGGGGCTGCTTATCCTTGCTCATTCCTCGCCGCTCCCTTCTTCCTCGGTGCCGCCGTCCTGGACCGGGGGCTGCTGGCCGTGGTTCCGGCCCTGTGCCGCCAGGACCTTGTTCTGAAGGTCGTAGTTTTCGGCCTTGAGGCGGTCCGCTTCTTCCTTGAGCTTCTTTAACTCCTGCTCAAGGGCGGCGACCTTCATGACTTTAGCATCGATCTCCTGCTTGGCGGTGGCCTTGCTGGAAACCAATTCCCGGTACTCCCCGAGGGTGATCGTAACCGTCAGCTCTTGACCGGCGAGGAAATCATGCTTTTCCCAGCCGTAGCTTTCCAGTTTCTTCTCCTGGATGGTGTCGTTCTCAAAGTGAGAAATTGTAACGTTTTCCATGCTTTTTCCTTTCCGGCCTTAGAAAAAGGCCCTCCAATTATCGACCACCGTTTTCGCTAAATCCTCCTTTTTGGCCAGGGCCTGGAGTATGGTTTCGTCGATGGTCTGATCTGCTACCAGGTGAATGTATGTGCAACGGTTCTTTTGGCCGATCCTGTGTATCCGGCTCAAACTCTGGCTATAGGTGGCAAAGTTGAAATTGACGCTATAATAAACGCAAGTATCCGCCGCCGTTAGGGTTATGCCGGTTCCTGCTGTGTCGATCTGCCCTACGAAAACCGTTGTCTCCGGGTCCGTCTGGAAACGCTGGACGATGGCTCCCCGTTCTTCCTTCTTTATGTCCCCGTAAATGGCGACCGCCCTCATTCCGGCCTTGCCGAGGACCTTATTGCAAAGGGCCTCTATTTCGTGAATCTCTGGAAGGAAACGGGCGAAAATGACCAGCTTTTTCCGACCCTCCACAACATAGTCCTGCAGGATGTCCTCAAGGGCGTCTAACTTCCCCCGGCTCACAAGTTTGGGCCGAGCGGCGTCGTCCTCTACAAGGAAACCGCCGGTAAACTGCTGCAACCGGAGCAGTTTCGTCAATACCGTGGTTGCCGTGATCGTCCCGCCGCCCTCAAGCTCCGCATAGCTGTCCCGCCGGAGGCGGTCGTATATGCTCCGCTCTTTCTTGCTCATGGGGACCACCCTGTCGTCAAAGGTCTGTTCTGGAAGGTCCAGGGCTTCGTCCTTTGTTACCCGGTAGGCGATGCTATGTTCTTTCCGGATCAGGGTGTCAAGGTCCTTATACTTGACTATCTGCTTTTGGTTGAATCCGCCCATCACGCAGTAGCGGTTACGGAAAGAATAGAAATTATCTCCGAAAATGGAAGGGTCCAAAAAACGGTATTGGCTGAAAATGTCCACTGCCTGGTTTTGGACCGGGGTGCCGCTCAGAATCAGCTTGTACCTTGCCCGGTCCCCCAGCTGGTGGAGGGCCTTGCTTTGGGCGGCGTCGTGGGTCTTGATGCGTTGGCTTTCGTCGCAAATAATCAGGTCGGCGTCATAGGCGACAAGGGCCTCGAAAATGTCCTCCCGCCAGGTGCTTTCGTAGTTGATAACGGCCACCTTTAAGTGCTGGTAGGGGAAACGTACAAGGTCATTAAGTTCCTTGAGCCGTTTTGCCTTGTCCCCCAGGAGGGTGCGTATGGTATAGGGGAAAGCGGCGTACTCGTTAAACTCTTTCGGCCAAACCGCAACCACCGAGGTGGGGGCTACAATCAAAACCCGCTTGACGTGGCCCATCTGGTACCCGGCTCCAACGGTGGCTATGGCCGTTAGGGTCTTGCTGGGCCGCAGCCCATTTCAAAGAGGTACCCGAAACCTTTACCCGTTCCGGGGGCGATCTTCGCTGGTGCTGTCAAGTGGCATCACCTCTCTTTCCTAAATAGACGCCGCTTTCCTCCGGGTGGGCGGCGTGGTATGCAACGTGTTCCTGCTGACTGCTGAACACCATGAGGTTTTCGGGCCGGTTGTCGTGCTTGTCCCCGTTGATGTGGTGGACCACCTCTCCGTGGCGGAGCGGTCTGCCGATCATCATTTCGGCCACTGCCCGGTGTTCATGCCGACCGTGAAATTTTGGGTATGTATTCGGCTTGCAGCTCCCCTTTGCTGCCTGTTCACGGGTGCGGACGGCGTCCTTTTTCTCTTGCGTCCAGCCGTTGGCCGTGTTCATGGGGTTCTCTGTTTGGTTATAGAGGCGCATCCGTTCACCGTTAAACCGTCGGGCGCATACCCTGCTACAAAATGGGTGCTTGCTCACCTGGGACGGGTATCTGAAAACCGCTTTCCCGCAAGCCTCACAAGTGACCTTAACCTTTGACATCCTGCTACCTCCCCCAGCCCAGCCGCTTGCCGCAACTCCAACAATGGGCGGCGTAAAGCTGCCGTATTTGCCGGTTGCAAGCGGGGCAAATAAAGGTGTTGCCGAGCCGGACCGGCTTGTCCTCAACCTCATATTTTTGGTGGAGGTTCTGGTACTGTGCGGCCAGGGCGTTGTAATCGTGAATCAGGTCCCGGACTTGCTCCGGGTCCTTTATCCCTTCATCCTGCAGGGCGGTCAAAATGTCTGTTGCGGCCTCGCAAGTTGCAATATCCGCCGCCCATATGGCGTCCGCCTCCGGGTCGTTGCCGTCAATAAAACTTTTGGCGTTGTCCTTCATGCTGGCAAGCTGCCCCAGGATGGCGTCAATGCTCATACCTTTGGAGGGCGGCTCCGCCGGTGCCGGTGCCTTGCGCTTACCCTGCTTTTTCACGCTTGCCGACCTCCAAATCCGCCGGGGAGGCGAGTACGTTGTTGATCTCGCAAAACTGGGCGAGGGTCATGCGCTGCTTGCCGGTCCGCTGGGCGTAGGCCCACTCAATCTGTGCGCCCTGGCTCTTGGTCCAGTCCTTCAATGCGACCACCGTGTCCGCCGCCTCCAAAATGGCGAGGGAAATTCTCATATAGTCGCTTTCCTTGAGGCCCAGGGGCAAAAAGCAAGAATCAACCGGGGTGTATCCTGCTTTCTCCACCAGCATTCTGGCAAGGTGGAAATCTTCATGGTATCCGGCGAGGTTGCTGCTGATCGGGCCAGAAAGATAAACGATGCCTTTCGTTTGGGTCATGCTCTCACGCTCCTATCATTGGTTTTTGTGTCTCCGGGCGGTACCCACCCGAAAGTGATAAGGGCCATATTTGCGCCCCGTACTTGGTGGGCGTAAAGGGGCATTTTCACAGGAAACTTGAAAAGGGGGGCCGGGTGTTCCTCTACCCGCTGCCGGTCCACGGCGTCCTGTACCGCTCTAAGAAGCTGTACCAATAGATAAAAAGGTGCTATAATGAGGGTATGATACAGAAAAATGAGAGACGCAGGTATGCGAGCGATTTAAGCGACAGCCAATGGG
>JAAWQS010000047.1 GCA_022800665.1 Oscillospiraceae bacterium | reverse complement strand
AAAATGTACCTGACGCTGTTCAACGCCACGGAGGATGCAATCAATACCATGGAGAACGTCACACAGGCTCTCATCCAGGCCCAGCGGGAATGTGAGGAACTGTACATATCCGGGCAGGATCAGGAAGTGGACGGGGCGTCAGCTGCTACATGAATACAGGCCAAAAGGGAGGGCGCCGGTTTTTCGCCGGCATCCTCCTTCTGTTTCAGGTCAGAAATGCGGTGCGGCGCACTGGGGGATAGGAGCGGCTTGGCAGAGCAGTTCGTCTACACGCACCCAGCCATCCATGCAGAAAAATTTTATTTGCATCCGGGAGGGCCTGTCTCCGGCTGGAAACAGGTCCTCCCGGCTTGTGCATACCGCTTACATGGTATAGTACCGCTGGAACTCTGCGGGGGTGGGGATACGGGAGATTTCCTCCGCCTCGGCCCGCTTCAGCTTCAGCCAGTTCTGGATCAGCTCCTCCGGGAACACGCCGCCGGCGGTGAGGTAGCCGTGGTCCTGTTCCAAGGCGTCCAACGCCTCGTCCAAAGACTTGGGCAGGCCCTGAATCCGCTTTTTATCCTCCTCGGAGAGATTGAAGAGGTTGAAGTCATAAGGCCCCCAGCCGTTGGCATGGGGATCAATCTTGTTCTGGATGCCGTCCAGACCCGCCATGAGGATGGCGGCAAAGGCGTAATAGGGGTTGCAGGTGGCGTCCGGGTTGCGCAGCTCAAACCGCTTTTGATCCGGGGTCTTGGCGTAGGCCGGGATGCGGATGATGGAGGAGCGGTTGGCAGTGGCGTAGCCGATTGTCACCGGGGCCTCGAAGCCGGGTACCAGACGCTTGAAGGAGTTGGTAGAGGGGTTGGTGATGGCGCAGAGGGAGGCGGCGTGCTTGAGCAGTCCGCCGATGAAGTACAGCGCCGTGTCGGACAGGCTGGAGTAGCCGTTGGGGTCATAGAACAGGGGCTTGCCGTCCTTGCGCAGCCAGATGTGTACGTGCATACCGCTGCCCGCTTCGCCGTGGATGGGCTTGGGCATGAGGGTGGCGGTCTTTCCGGCCTTGGCGGCGGCGTTCTTGATGATGTACTTGGTAATCATGGTCTTGTCGGCCATTTCCGTCAGGTTCTCCGGCTCCACCTCCACCTCCAGCTGGCCGGGTCCGCCCACCTCGTGGTGGTGGTACTTGACCTTTACGCCCCAGTCGTCCATTTTCAGGCAGATGTCGTTGCGCAGGTCATAGGTGACATCTTGGGGGAGCGCGGCGTGGTAGCCGTCGTGATGGGCGACCTGATAGCCCTTGCCGTCCGGAAGGCCGGTGTTCCAATCAGCCTCCCCGGTGTCCAGGCGGAAGCAGCCCATATTGGGGCGGCTCATAAAGGACGCGCTGTCGAAGACATAGAACTCAAACTCCGGACCGACAATCGCCTGGTCCGCGATGCCGGTTTCCCGCATGTACTCCTCCGCCCGCTGTGCGACAGACCGGGCATACTGGCCGAAACGATGGTTTTCCGGCTCCTCGATGACCAGCACGTCGCCGGTCATGGACAGGGTAGGCAGGGCGGTGAAGGGGTCCAGCTGAGCGGAATCCGGGTCCGGGACAAAGACCATGTCGCTCTTTTCCACGGATGCGTAGCCAAAGTTGGAACCGTCGAATCCGATGCCGCAGCGGAGGGTGTCCTCACAGAACCGCTCGGCAGGGATGGTGATATGGCGCCAGCGGCCTTGGAGGTCAACCGTTTTGAAATCAATGAGCTTGATGTGGTTTTCCCGGCAGAACGCCAGGATTTCTGCAACTTTTTCGGGCATAGTACACCTCAATAACTTCTTCCTGATTTTTCGGTCCCAGGACCCTCTGTTAATTATTATAACAGAGGGATTGGGTCCTGTCAGCAAAATATTTTCTCACGCGGTGAAAATATATTCAGTTTATCAGAGCTCATCCCCGTCAATGACATGGGCCTTGAGGAGATTGGTGGATCCGCTGCGGCCCAGGGGGACGCCGGCGGTGATGACCACAGTGTCCCCGTTCTGGACCAGCCCCTCTTTCAGAGCTACCTCGGCACAGAGGGAGAAAATGCGGTCCGTGGAATTCACTTCGCCGGTCAGGAAGGGGATGACGCCCCAGTCCAGGCCCATCTGCCGCCGGATTTTTTCAAAGGTGGTCAGGGCGGCCACGGGACAGGCGGGCCGGAAACGGGAGATCATCCGTGCCGTGTGGCCGGAGTTGGTGGCGGTGACGATGGCCTTTGCGTCCAGGTCCATGGCTGTGAGACAGCAGGTATGGGTGATGGCGTCGTTGATGTTGGAGGTGTTGGTGAACTGGGTGCGGATGAAGCGGTGCCAGTAGTGGATGGATTTTTCCGCCTCCTCCACAATCTCCACCATCGTAGCCAGGGCCTCCACGGGATATTTGCCGCTGGCGGTCTCGCCGGAGAGCATGACGCAGCCGGTGCCGTCGAACACGGCGTTGGCAACGTCGGACACCTCCGCCCGTGTGGGCCGGGGGTTGCGGATCATGGAGTCCAGCATCTGGGTGGCGGTGATGACCACTTTGCCCTCCTTCATGCTCTCCTGAATCATCCGTTTTTGGAGGGCGGGGACCTTTGATGCAGGGATTTCCACACCCAGATCACCCCTGGCCACCATAATTCCGTCCGCCGCCGCCAGGATGCCCTCGATGTTGTCCACACCCTCCTGGTTTTCAATCTTGGCGATAATCTTTACGCCGTCGCCGCCGCACTCGTGGAGGACCCTGCGAATTTCCTCCACGTCAGAAGCCCGCCGGACAAACGAGGCGGCGATAAAGTCGAAATCATTTTCCACGCCGAAGCGGATGTCGTCCGCATCCCGTTCTGTCAGGGCGGGGAGGCTGATGTGGACGCCGGGGATGTTGATGGACTTGTTGGCGGAGAGGGTACCGCCGTTTTCCACAGTGCAGATGATATTTCTCCCCTCGACCCGGTCCACCCGGATTGCAACCAGGCCGTCGTCGATGAGGATTTCCTGGCCCGGACCGATCTCCTCGTGGAGCCTGTCGTACGTGACGGACACCCAGCCCTGATTGCCCACCACATCCTCTGTAGTGAGTGCAAAGGGATCTCCGGCCTTCAGTTCGATGCTTTTGGCCTCAAAGCTCTTGATACGGATTTCCGGCCCCTTGGTGTCCAGGATGGTGGCCACAGGACGGCCCATGGAGTCCCGGATTGCTTTCAGGCGGTTAAGCCGCTCCAGATGGCTGGCATGGTCGCCGTGGGAGAAGTTGAAGCGGGCCGCGTTCATGCCGCCGCGAATCAAAGCCCGGACCATTTCGTCGCTGTCCACTGCGGGACCTAACGTGCAGATGATTTTTGTTTTTCGCATATGACTGTTTCCTCCTGGTAAAATATGGTAGTTCCGCATAAATAACCTGCCGTCGGGGGCAGGCGGTATAACATTATTTCACGACATAGGATTATTCTACCACAGAGTGTTCCGGTCCGCCACTGTTTTTTTGCAGATGTTGAATCGCGCGGAGGTGCGGCATACAATTTTGGACTTGACTATGAATAAGTAATGGTCTAAACTTTCATAGAGCAGTGCAGACACAAACTTTGATTTGCGATGCCATATCAGGAGTATGGAACAGGCGAAAAAATTTTTTCAATTTTTTTCAAAATCCTCTTGACAAATCCCGCCAAATGAGTATAATAAGTATCGTTCGTCAAGGACATAGCGGGATTGTGTAAGGGTAGCACAGCGGACTCTGACTCCGTATGTGAGGGTTCGAATCCTTCTCCCGCTGCCAAGGATGTCAACACTTTCATGGTAGAAGTTCTCTATTATGAAAGTGTTGATTTTTTTAGAAAAGAGAATAACATAGGTGCAGGAAGGGGGAAACAGACTTTGAGCAACAAGGAAAAATGTATGATGCTGATCGATAGTTTTGACGAGGGGCAATTGCTTAACATTGCTGCTATGCTCCAGGCCGCAAGAGACGCTATTGACGAAGCGTTGGACGATTCTTTCTGCAACCGCCTGTATGAAGAGTATCTAAATGACCCGGCCCCGGAAAAGAATGAATCAGTGCGCATTCAGGACCTTGCGGCAGAGTTGGGTATTTCCATATGAAGCATTACACGATCAATATTAAGACGGCTGCAAAAAATTTTATCATGAAGCAGGAACAGCAAATTCGTCTATTAACCGCAATTTACCAACTACCAGACATTGGCGATCGGAAAGAGCTAACTGCACATCCCGGAGAATTTCGCCTGCGGGCGGGGAATTACCGCGTGATCTATACAGTCTTGGAGAATATTCTAACTGTCCAAGTGATTCGGGTGGGTAATAGAGGCGACGTGTACAAATCGTGATGGCATATATGAAGAAAAAGCAGACGCCGCCAGCCGGGAAATTTCCCAGCTAGCGGCGTTTCCGCCTTGTTTTTTACTGTTCCGGCCCAAAATCCGCAATGTAAGCGGCGGCCAGCTTCTCCGGCCAGTCGCCCACAGGCTCCAGCACGCCGGTGAAGAAGCGCAGGGTCTTCGGCTCGTGGACGAACCGCAGTCCTCCGATGAGGTCCCGGTGGTCATAGAGCCACTTGACCCGGTCGATGACGTACTCGGTCTGGGACAGGGTGAACACGCGGCGGGGGAAAGCCAGCCGCACCAGCTCCATTGAGGCCAGCCGCTCGCTGCCGTCGGCGTTGCGCTCCTCGGAGAGCGTACCCCGCTCCATGCCCCGTACGCCGCTGCAGATGTACAGTGCGCACACCAGCGCCCCGGCAGGATACTGCTCCTGGGGGATGTGGCTGACAAACTGGCCCGCGTCCAGATGCGCGCCCAGACCGCCGCCGGGGGTGATAACGGGGATGCCGTAGTCATGCAGGGCGTTGACGCAGTAGCCCACGAACTGGGGACCCTGGGAGATGATGTTCATGTCCATGCTCTCCTCAAAGCCCACGGTCATGGCCTCGATCTCCCGCACGGACATACCGCCGTAGGTGAGGAAGCCCTCGAACATGGGGATCAGGTCCTCCATGGAGAAATACAGGTCCCGGTCCCGGACCAGGATGACGCCGCCCCGTGCAAAGCCGAATTTCCGGGCGGAGAAATAGATGATATCGAAGAGGTCCGCCACCATGCGGGTGATCTCCCGCACGGATTTGTCCGCCATCCCCTCCTCACGGGTCTTGATAAAATAGAGGTTGTCCTGGAGCAGGGAGGCGTCCAGGACCGCCAGAATGCCGTATTTTTTGCAGATATCCGTGGCGGCCTTCATGTTGGCGTAGGAGATGGGCTGGCCGCCGATGAGGTTAGTCCCCGCCTCCAGACGCACGAAGGGGATATTCTCCGGGGTCTCCTTTTTGATGCACGCCTCCAGCTTTTCCAGGTCGATGTTGCCCTTGAAGGGGAGGCTGCTTTCGCTGACCAGGCCCTCGTCCTTGACCAGCTCCTCCACCCGTCCGCCCACGCGGGTGATGTGGGCCTTGGCGGTGGTAAAGTGGTAGTTCATGATGACGCAGTTTCCGGGTTTGACGAAGCGGGTGGCCAGGATGTTCTCGCAGGCCCGGCCCTGGTGGGCGGGGAGGCAGTGGGGGATGCCAAAGAGCTCGTTGAGCTTCTGTTCCATACGGAAATAGCTCTCGCTGCCGGCATAGGCGTCGTCGGCGCGGAGCATGGCCGATTCCATATCGTCGCTCATGGCGTTGACGCCGGAGTCAGTAAGCATATCCAGGAAGATGTCGCTGTTGTGAAGCTGGAAGGTATTGAAACCGGACTCCCGGACCTTTTCCAGCCGCTGCCGGGTGGGGAGCAGGTTCAGTTTTTGAACAATCCGCACCTTGTGCATCTCCAGCGGGATGGGGTCGTGTTTATAAAATGTAATCTGAGCCATGTCTGTTCTCCTCTGATGTATGTAGATCTGTAGCGGTAGGAATTCTCCGCTCTTTTACTTTAACACTTTGAAGACAAAAAGTAAATACGAAAACAGAAAAAAAGACTTGCATTTTTTTCGCAGGTGTGTATAATAAAATACAACAACCGAATCATTCATCTTCAGGGCAGGGTGAAAGTCCCTACCGGCGGTGACGGTTCTTCGGAACCCCAGTCCGCGACCGCTGCAAGGCGTTGAACCGGTGCAAATCCGGTACCGACAGTTACAGTCTGGATGGAAGAAGATGCGCGCACTTGTCTGCGGCAAATACTCCGGGGATGGATTGTCTTCGGCTATTTCTGTAGAGGAGTGTATTATTATGTCAACCAACGCAAACACCCGCCTCGTCCCTGTCTCCCGCGTCTCCAGAACCCACAAGCTGGTGATTACCGCCATGCTGGGCGCGGCAGCCTTTGTGCTGCAGCTGCTGGAGTTCCCTATCCCGTTCCTGATCCCGTCCTTTGTGCAGATGGACTTCTCTGAGCTGCCCGCCCTGCTGGCTACCTTCAGCATCGGACCGGTCAGCGGCGTGTCCGTGTGCTTGATTAAGAACGTAATCAAGGTGATCTTCAAGACCACCACCGGAGGCGTCGGGGAACTGTGCAACTTCCTCATCGGCGCGGCCCTGGTGGTCCCGGCGGGACTGCTCTATAGGCGCATGAAGACCCGGAAGGGCGCGCTCATTGGCTCGCTGGCGGGGGCGGTCTGCATGGGCATCCTCAGCGTACCCATCAACTATTTTATTTCCTACCCCATCTATACGGCGTTTATGCCGCTGGATGTGATTATCAGCATGTATCAGGAGCTGATTCCGTCTGTGAACGGCCTGCTGTCCTGCCTGGTTATCTTTAACCTGCCCTTCACTATGCTCAAGGGCCTGCTGTGCTCGGCGCTGTGCTTTGCTGTCTACAAGCCCCTGTCCCCGCTGCTGCACAAGTAAAGCCCTCCTTGGAGGTATCCATGAACCTACGGGAACGCATCATGGACTATTCCCACGGAAACGACCTGCGTCTGTACTGGCGTCTGTTCCGCCTGCGGGACCGTCTGCGAGGCAGAATCCTGCCCGACATCCTCACCTTTTTTCTCAACCGCATGGCCCACAAGCGGGGCGGCTACATAGGCCGGGGCGCGGTGATTGCCGCCGTACCCTCCCTGCCCCACGGCCTCCACGGTATTTTCATCTCCCGCTATGCCAGAATCGGAGCCGGGTGCCGGATTTACCAGAATGTCACCATCGGCCAGGCCGGCGGGCTGTGCGCGCCGCAGATTGGCGACGGCTGTCTGATTGGCGCGGGCGCTGTGATCGTGGGGGACATCCGGATTGGGAATCATGTGAAGATTGGCGCAGGCGCGGTGGTCAGCCGGGATGTGCCGGACTACTGCACCGTAGTGTCTCAGCCGCCCCGTATCATTGTGCGGGAGTGAACCAAGAATGCAAAAACCGCTCTGCTGGACGAATTGTCGGCAGGGCGGTTTTTTTGATGGTCTTAGGCTCTTGCGATGAGTCCCGCCGAACGGAATAAATGAACGAATCCATTTGCCATCATATGCCTTCGAAACGTTTTTTCTTCAAAAACAGATACCATATTTTTTCCCCCCTTGAAATTTCCTCTATTGTAGTGTAAAATAAATATGAAAAACAGGACATATGTCCTGGCGGAAAGCCTGACCTGTATCGCTTTTTCCATTGAAAAGCACAGGGAAATACTGCTTGCGAGTCATCAGTTTCTGGCGTTGATTTGCAGCAGTCTCTCAGCCAAGATCAGGGACATGACGGATATGGAGCGGCCCCACATCCTGAGTTGGAAGCGGGGCCGCCATTGCGTATATTCTGCTTTGGATATCGTTCTCAAGGCTGCTGCAAGTTTTCATCCCCAGGACCAGCTTTAGGACCAGGGCCGTTTTGTCCGCCAAATCCGCCGCCCATATTCATACTGCCCATATCCGCAAGCTGGATATCCGAGGCATCCGCCAGCGCACCGCTGCCGTCCAGCTGTCCCCGCACGCTCTCGGCCCGGAGGAGGCAGAATGTTTTCAGCACAGCCGCGCCTGTTGTAAATTCCTCCATGGTGCAGAACTTGGTGGGGTCCTTCTCCACGTACGGCGCAATCATCTCGGTCACGCGGTCGATGGTCTCCGCAAACACGCCGCTGTCAAAGTAGTCCTCCAGGAACTCTGCAAATATCTCATGGTACCGCTGGGTATACGCCTCGCTGCCGAAAATCCACGCCACCATAGGCCGGTCCTCCAGGGACCCGCCGGAGACAGGGGAATCAATGGAGGCATTCACCACACTGTCCGCGCTGGAGGCGGCATCGAACCCGCCAAAGGCCAGATTGTAGTCCCAGGGAAGCATGGACAGCACGCCGTCCTTTTCATACAAATAGTAGTTGTGGACCATACTGCCGGTATAGCTGTCGCCGTTGCAGACGAAATTGTGGGCCACAAAATACCGGATAACGGCCTCCGTATCCACCGCGTCCGCCACGTCTCCGCCGCTGCTCAGGACCTTCAGCGACGCGATCAGCCGCTCCTTGTCCCTGCCGGTGATATCCGTCTTTGCATTGTCGAAGATATTGGCGTAGCTGTCGGGGTCATCGTCGATATACTGGAGCTTTACATCTGCGCTGCCCATGCCGCCCGGTCCTCCGGCTCCTCCTCCCGGACGCCGCCCAAAGTCTTCCGGCGGCTCCCCGGACGTGTCCGGCATCCCGTCAAGACCCTCCGGCGGTTCTCCAGGCATCTCCGGCATCCCGTCAAAACCTTCCGGCGGTTCTCCAAAGCCCTCCGGCGGCGTAAAATCTCCGGCTGGCTCCTGCCGGTCCGCCTGAAAATCATCCGGATCAAACTTACGGCCATTCCCCCGGCCTCCGCCGAAACTCATGCTGTCCGGCTTGTAGAGATTCCCGATGTCCCTTCCGAAATTACGCTGTAAAAAACCATCCTCAATGCACTCCACCGCCACATACAGCCCCCAGTCCTCGCCGTTGACGGTGAGATAGACATAGCTGCACAGAGGCGCGGCGGCTCCGGCGGCGGCCAGCATCTGATAGGACATAAAATCTTTCATATAGGTGTTGTCCTGGATAATATTGTTCAAACTCAGCTTATCCAGGCCATAATAGGATGTGTTCTGGTCGTAGTGGTCAAATTCGATCTTAAAGCTGTACCGGTCATTCCCGTACGCGGACACGGCGGTGAGGGACGTATTCCCCTTCGCCCGGATTCCCACGTTTCGGTAAGCCTCCCCGTCGATGACCACTGCGCAGACCTCGTACTCCTCATTTTCACAGGTGTCCAGAAACCCCTCCCAATCGTCCATCACGATGTCCAGGGTATGGACCCTGCCGGTGTCAAAGAGCCGCTGTTCGTAGCCCATCGCCTTTGCCGCCGCCTGCAGCCCCAGGGCCTCCCCGTTGGCAAACAGCAGCGTCAGAGCCAGAACCGCCGCCAGGGCGGCACAGCAGATGCGGTCAATATGCCGGTGTGTTGCCATCTCGCCTCACCCCATGTAGTCGCCGTTGTAGCTGACCAGCACCGCGCTGTATACGCCCTCCATACCGGCAAGGGTATTGACAAATCCGGTGTCTTTGCTCTTCATACGGATTTCCATATTCAGCTCCACATCGTCCCTCTGGGCGGTCTTGCTCTTTACCACGCACCGCTGTACCTGTCCCTCCAGAAATGTCCGGGCGCGCTGCTCGCTGTCGGAGCCGTCGCAGCGGAGAACCACAATATAGGGGTCCAGATAGGATTTCCGGTTGACGAACGCCAGCAGTACCGCCCCGATGAACACGCTGCCGGTCACAGCCAGAGGAATCATTCCCGCCGCCAGCACAATGCCCACGGCGATGGACCAAAAGAGGAACGCAATATCCAGGGGTTCTTTGATGGCGGTGCGGAAACGGACGATGGACAGTGCGCCCACCATACCGAGGCTCAGCACCACGTTGCTGGTGACGGCCAGAATCACGACCGTGGTAATCATGGTCAACGCCACCAGCGTGACGCCGAAGCTGGAGGAGTACATGACGCCGGAAAAGGTCTTCTTGTACACCAGGAAGATGAACAGACCCAGACCAAACGCCAGAATCAGGGCCAGCAGCATGTCGAAGACGCTGACGCTGGCAACATTCTCCAGAAAATTGGACTTAAAGATATCGCTGAAAGTAATCATGATTGTTTGCTCCTTTCCCTACCCATAAACCCGGCAGGCCGCATATTTGGAAAACGCAGACGCCCGCCGGTTGTTCAGCTGCACGGCGTCCTGAATCACGGACGGCAGAAATTCGTCCCACTTGACCTCCAGAATCACCGGCGCGTCCCTGGCCGGGACGGTTATACACCGGCTGTTCAGGAAATCGGTGCAGCCCAGCCCGGTGCGGATATCGTAATCCAGCGTCACCCGCACGTTTCCCGGCGCATAGACAAACGCCTCCCTGGTGTAGTCCACAATGGTTTTGGGCCGCAGCAGCTGGCAGGTCATTTTTCGGTACAGCTCCCGGACCAGCGGCCTGCCGCAGTCCGGCATCCAGTCCAGTACGCCGTCCGCAGCCGCCTGGGCCTCCGCCTGGGACAGCGCCGCGCTCTCTTTCCGGCACAGGCTGTTCCGCTTGCTTTTCTTCTCCAGGCGGATGAGGGACGGGTCCCGGTTGTAGTACCGGATGCGGAATTTCTCCCGCCAGTTTACGCCGTCCAGCTTCTCCCGCAGGGCCGTATCCGACGGGGTGTCGAAATACAGACTGCGGACGAAGTATTTCCCCTCCGGGGCGTGGCTGTCCGGTCCGGCAACGGCCCGGAGCCGCTGGCGGACCGCCAGCAGGTCGGCGTAGTTGATAGGGTGTTTCCACTCGTGCCGGAAATTCATACCGGCGTCACATCCTTTCTTGCACCACATTGCGCAACCAGATTCTACCGCGCCGTACTGAAACGGTTCTGAAAAAAGCGTGAATAAATTGTGACTTTTTCCTGTTTTCAGCTCCATTTCAGGAAAAAGCGGTATGTTTATAAGAGATTTGTATAGCAACGGAGGATGCAGTCCATGAAAATCCTGATTATAGAGGACGAGGTCCTGCTGGCCGACTCCCTGAAAACGCTGCTGGAGTCCAAGGGTTTTGAGGCCGAGGCGGTCTATGACGGCGAGAGCGGGGCGGCATACGCGGAGCTGGGCGTCTACGACCTGCTGATTCTGGATGTGATGATGCCCGGTCTGAACGGCTATCAGGTAGCGCGGCAGGTCCGGGCCCGGCGCTGCGGCGCCCCCATCCTGATGCTGACGGCAAAATCGGATGTCCTGGACCGGGTGGAGGGCCTCAACTCCGGCGCGGACTACTACCTCACCAAGCCCTTCGACGCGCGGGAGCTGCTGGCCTGCGTCAACGCCCTGCTGCGCCGCCAGGGAGAGCAGGTCAACGCCCTCTCCTTCGGCAACACCCAGCTGGAGCTGGACTCCGGTATGCTCATCTGCGGGGAGAGCCGGGTCCGCCTCTCGGCCCGCGAGTTCGACGTCATGCGCCAGCTGATGCAGTCGCCGGAGCGGAACGTCTCCAAGGAGGCCCTGCTGGCACGGGTGTGGGGCTTTGACTCCAACGCGGTGGAAAACCACGTGGAGGTCTATGTGGGCTTTCTGCGGAAAAAACTGCGGAGCATCAGGTCCGATGTCCGCATTGAGGCCGTGCGGCGGCTGGGATATCATCTGGAGGTGGAGCAGGCATGATCCGGCGTCTGCGCGTCAAATTTGTGTGCATCAATATGGTGACTGTCACCGTGATGCTGTGCGTGATCCTCGGCATGGTCCTCCACTTCACCCGGCAGAGCCTGGAGGATAAGAGCGTCCGTCTGCTGCAGACCCTGGCCGCAGAGCCGGTGCAGCCGGGACTGCCCGGCAGGGTGCGAGAGGTGCAGCTGCCCTATTTCACGGTGGAGCTGAACTGGCAGGGGGACATGCGGGTGGCAGGCGCCGGGTCCTATTCGTTTTTGGACGAGGGGTATCTGGCGGAGCTGCTGTCCGCAGCGATGTCCGCCGGGGAGCCGATAGGGGTACTGCCGGAATATGGCCTGCGCTACTGCCGGTCCGGACCGCCGGGGGGACAGAAGTTTGTCTTTGTGGACATCTCCAGCGAGGTCAGCACCATGCAGAACCTCCTGCGCAGCTGCCTGCTTATCGGCTGTGCCGGATTCCTGGCCTTTCTGCTTGTCAGCCTGCTGCTGGCTCGGTGGGCGGTGCAGCCGGTAGACGCGGCGTGGAAGCAGCAGCGGCAGTTTGTGGCGGATGCGTCCCACGAGCTGAAAACGCCGCTGACTGTGATTCTCACCAACGCCGAGCTTTTGCAGGAGAGCGGACCGTCCCCCTTCGCGGGGAATATTCTGGTGATGGCCCGGCAGATGCGGGGACTGATTGAAAATCTGCTGGACCTGGCCCGTGTGGACAGCGGGCTGGCGGAAAAGACGTCCAGGCCGGTGGACCTCAGCCGCCTGGCGTCCGATGCCCTGCTGCCCTTTGAGCCGGTGTTCTTCGAGGGCGGGCTGGCGTTGGAAACGGAGATTGCGGAGGGCATTGCCATACAGGGCAGTCCGGACCATCTGCGGCAGGTGGTGGAAATCCTGCTGGACAACGCCGGGAAGTACGGGGAGGGGACGGTTTCCGTACGGCTGGAGCGGGTCGGGGGAAAGAGCTGCCTGCTGTCGGTTGCCAGCCGGGGCGCGTCCATCAGCAAAGAGGACCTGCGGAATATTTTCAAGCGGTTTTACCGGGTGGACGAAGCCCGTAGCCGGGACGGCAGCTACGGTCTGGGCCTGTCCATCGCGGAGGGCATCGTCCAGGCCCACCGGGGACGGATTTGGGCGGAAAGCGAGGGGGGCATCAATACGTTTTTTGTCCGCCTGCCGGTGGACAAAGAAAAAACAGCCTGACGGGAACCGGTCCCGCCAGGCTGTTTTTCTCAGCGCCAACGCTCTTTTGTTTTTGCCAGATCCAGACAGGCCAGCACCAGGTTTGCGATGATCAGCCCGGCGGTCGCAACCACCGAACCGGCAAGGCAGATCATGGTAATAATCCGCGCTTTCTTCAACATAGCAATATCCTCCTTAAATATAGTAATCCAATCAAATCCAGCTCTCGTCCGCCTCATGCTTTTTGCTGCGGGCGAGCAGCTGCTCCAGGGACTGCTCCACAGACTTCCCCTCGTACAGCACGGCATAAGCGGACTCGCACACAGGCATCTCCACGCCGGTTTTCTGCGCCAGCTGCCACGCGCTGCAGGCGGCGAAATAGCCCTCCACCACCGCGCCGACCTCCTTCATCGCCTGCTGGACCGGCATTCCCTGTCCGATGAGAATCCCGCACCGCCGGTTGCGGGAGTGCATGGAGGTACAGGTCACGATCAGATCGCCCATGCCGGACAGCCCGGCAAACGTCTCCTTCCGTCCGCCCATCGCCACCCCCAGCCGGGCCATCTCGGTCATGCCCCGCGTCATCAGCAGGGCCCTGGTGTTGTCGCCCATGCCCATCCCGTCGCTGACGCCGCAGCACAGGGCCAGCACGTTTTTCAGCGCCGCGCCCAGCTCCACGCCCATCACGTCGCTGTTGGTGTACACCCGGAACCGGGGCCGCATAAACACGTCCTGGACTACCTTTGCGGCGGACATATCGCGGGACGCCGCCACGCAGCCGGTTGGGATATGGCGCCCCACCTCCTCCGCGTGGGAGGGGCCGGACAGCACGGCCACCGTGCCCTTGCCCTGCAGCTCCTGTTCAATGACTTGGCTCAGGCACAGGGCGGTATCCTTCTCAATGCCCTTTGCCACGGACACCACCACCGCGTCCCGCCGGAGCAGGGGCGCGATTTTCCGGGCCGTCTCCCGGACGGCGAAGCTGGGTACGGCCATCACAACCAGCCCGCTCTCCTTCACGCCCTCCAGACTGCTGGAGATACCCAGCGCCTCCGGCAGGGCCACGCCCTTCAGCAGCGGATTTTCCCGTTTCCGGCGCAGCTCCGCCGCCCCGTCCTCCCGGTGGGACCAGAGGGTCGCATCATTGCCGTTGTCCAGCAGCAGCAGAGCCAGAGCTGTTCCCCAGCCGCCGCTGCCCAGTACCGTAATTTTCACGTTCAAACGCCTCCTCAGTTACTGCCGCTTCTTGTGCAGGTGGAATTTATTTTCAGTACCGGACAGCAGCCGTTTGATATTGGCCCGGTGCATCCACAGCACCAGCGCACTGTTAAAGACGGCTACGGCCAGGATATATCTGTCATGGAAAATCAGCCAGCTGGAAACGGGGAAGCTGAACGCAGACCAGCAGGACCCCAGGGACACATATTTGGTCAGCAGCGCAAAAAGCAGGAAGCCTCCCCAGGCTACCAGGGCAATCCGCCAGTCGATGAGCAGGCACAGCGTACCGCCGGAGAGAATGCCCTTGCCGCCCTTAAAACCGAACATGCAGGGGAACATATGCCCCAGCAGGCAGAACGTACCCGCCCAATATTTCATCAGCGTATCCGGGGGCATATTGCCCAGCAGAAGCAGTCCGATCTCCACCGCCGCCACCATTTTCAGCATATCGGTGAGGATAACTGCCAGCGTCAGGGGGCCGCCGAAGGTGCGGTAAAAATTGGTCAGTCCGGCGTTGCCGCTGCCGTGGGTGCGCACATCGTCCCGCAGGATGTATTTGGAGACGATCACCGCCCCGTTGAAGCAGCCGCAGAAATAGGCTATAGCTGCGCTGGCCGCAAAAATCAGCGCGGCAAAGGCCTCCGGCGGCATCATACCTTCTAAAACCATACGTCAATCCTCCTTATCGCCCTTCTGACGAATTGTCATACGAATGGGGGCGCCCTCCAGGCCGAACACGCCGCGAATCTGATTTTCCAGATACCGCTGGTAGGAGAAGTGAAACAGCCGCGCGTCGTTGCAGAAGCAGATGAAATGGGGAGGCTTGATGCCCGCCTGGGTCATATAGTAAATTTTCAGCCTGCGGCCCTTGTCGGTGGGGGGCTGCACGCGGGTCTGGGCGTCGGCCAGGACGCTGTTGAGCATACCGGTAGTAATCCGGACGCTGGCCTGGTTGTTGACATACTGGATCAATTCAAAAAGCCTGTCCACTCTCTGTCCGGTTGCGGCGGAGATGAAGAGAATGGGCGCATAGGCCATATAGCTCAAGTCCCGGCGCACGTCCGCCCGCATCCGGTCCATGGTCTTGCCGTCCTTCTCAATGAGGTCCCACTTGTTGACGACAATAATACTGGCTTTCCCCGCGTCGTGGGCCATACCGGCAACCTTGGTATCCTGCTCCGTTACACCCTCCTGGGCGTCGATGAGAATGAGGCACACGTCCGCCCGCTCAATGGCCATCTGCGCCCGCAGGACGCTGTAGCGTTCTATGCTCTCATCCACCTTGGATTTTTTCCGCATACCGGCGGTGTCGATGAACACATATTTCCCGGTCTCATTTTCAAAATAGGAGTCAATGGCGTCTCTGGTAGTCCCGGCAACGCCGCTGACAATGGTCCGCTGTTCTCCCAGGATTTTGTTGGTCAGGGAGGACTTGCCCACATTGGGCTTGCCGATGATTGCCACCTGAATCCGTCCGTCGTCCTCCTCCACGCCGTCGTCCGGGGGGAAGTATTTCACGCAGGCGTCCAGCAGGTCGCCGGTCCCGTGGCCGTGGACGGCGGATACCGCGATTGGGTCGCCCAGTCCCAGATTATAAAATTCATAGAAATCCGGGTCCACTGCCCCTACAGAATCCATTTTATTGACCGCCAGGATAATGGGCTTGCCGCTTCGCAGCAGCATAGCCGCCACCTCCTGGTCCGAAGCGGTAAGGCCCGTGCGGATATCTGTGAGAAACACAATTACATCCGCGTGGCTCACGGCAATCCCAGCCTGTTCCCGCATGAATGTCAGGATTTCACTATCCGTCCGCGGCTCGATGCCGCCGGTGTCGATCAGGGTAAATTTCCGTCCGTTCCAGTCGGTTTCGCCGTAGATACGGTCCCGCGTCACGCCGGGGGTATCCTCTACGATGGAAATGCGCCTGCCAACCAGCTTGTTGAACAGCGCGGATTTCCCGACGTTCGGACGGCCTACAATAGCTACAATAGGCTTTGACATAATTTCCTTGTATTTCCTTTCTTTTCCGGCTCACAGATATCCTTAGCGGTTCCAGGAGGGCTTCCGTCCCGGCCCTGGAGCTGATTGGACTATTTCCGCTCCAGCATTGCGTCCAGCAAATCGAATCCGTCCTGCTCCACCACCGTCACCGGCACGCCCAACGCCGTTTCCACATCGGACACATGCAGGTCATCCAAAAACACATCCCCGCCGTGGCGCAGCATATTCACAGGAATCAGCAGACGCTTTCCCAGCTTCCGCTGCTGCAGCTGGCAGATTAAATCTCCGCCCGTCACCAGACCGGCCACATCAATGGTATGCCCGAAAAAGTCGTTTTCAATGGCGGCAGCCTCACCGCAGACGCCCAATTTCCTCCGCGCCTGGTCCGCCAAAGCCTGCAAAAAGGGCTGTGCGCTTACCCCTGTGGCAATGGTAAACGCAGACGCCTCCACAGCCGCATCCTCCAGCCGCAATCCGGCTTCGAATTCGGCAATCAGGCTTCGCAGCATCCCCACGCCGTTCTCGATTTGTACATAGCCCTCATAGTAATCCTCGCCGGGCAGGTCCCGTTCTGCGCGGATAAACAGCTCGTCAGAACAGAAAAACAGCCGGGAACCGTACTTCTCCAAGCATTTTTCACCGAAAGCCTCCACCTGCTCAATCACCTGCGCGGCGCACTCCCGGCTGACCGGCTCCAGTCTGCTCAGCTTCTCGCGGAATTTCGTCAGCCCTACCGGTACCACCGAGCAGCTGGCAAATCCCCATTCCGCCATATCCTCCATTGTCCGCTGCAGCTGTCCGCCGTCATTGTATCCGGGACACAGCACAATCTGACCATTCATCACAATCCCCGCCTGGGCGAAGGCCCGCATATACCGCAGGCTCTCCGCCCCCGCCTTGCTGCCCAGGAGTACGGACCGCAGTTTCGGGTCCGTGGCGTGGACGGAGACATTGATCGGGCTGATCCGCAGGTCAATAATCCGCTGTGCCTCCCGTTCCGAGAGATTGGTGAGGGTAATGTAATTGCCCATAAGGAAGCTCAGCCTTGCGTCGTCGTCCTTGAAGTAGAGGGTGTCCCGACAGCCGGGGGCCATCTGGTCCACAAAGCAGAACAGACAGTGGTTGCTGCATGGTCTGGGTTCATCCATCAGATAGGTGTCGAAATTCAGGCCCAGCTCCTCTGCATCACCCTTTTTTACCTGTACTCTGCGCTGCACACCGTTGGGGTCCTCCAATACCAGAACCGGGTCCGGGTCGTAACCAAAAAAGCGGTAATCGAGCACATCCTCTACAGAGTGGCCGTTGATCGAGAGCAGCTTTTCCCCTGTCCGGACCCCGGCCCGTTCCGCCGGAGAGCGTTTGTCTATACTGTTTATGATGGTACTCATACAACCTCCTGCCGCGGCTATGGAATCATAGTTAAAGTATACTGTAAATTGCCCCGTATTTCAATATAAAATTCTCCAAGAATTGGAGGCGCGGTGGAGCCCTTTAAGATGCTGCAATCCTGCTTTTCACATCAGTCCGATCTTCAGGAGGAACGCTCAGTGCATCCATCGCCTGATCCACTGTTAAGTTCAAATTCTTCATCAGCATCTTGAGATGTTCCAAAAGCTTTTCTCTTGTGACTTCCCGTGTGACTTCTTTTGTGACTTCTCTTGCGATCTCTTTCCCATAATCCTCAAAAATCTTACACATTGTATGAACACCCTCCTTATCTTCCTTAAAGTAACGCATTCTGCCGGCCAACAATTCATAATACATCTGATCCGGGTCTGTGCAGGAAAAATCATGCATCAATCTACCCACGGGGGAATCATCGCGCCACGCGCCATTCACATACAGGATATGCGAACCATCCCCGAATAAACAGCCTGTCTCCTGGATCACGCGATTGATATGATAGACGGGTTTATTGCCGCCGATTGCGTCATGTTCGGTAATAAAGATAACGAAATTTTCCGGCAGGCGGTCTGTCTCGCCGCCCGCCTGAAGGATATTGGCATCTATGATACTGCTGTTAAACCTGGCGCGTCTGGCGCCGGCTCCGCGGTCATCCCGTTGTATTTCAATATTATACGGTATTCCTGCGCTGTCGGCGGCGTAGATATCGAGCCGGACGGACCGTCCCTGCAAATTTTTAATCGTATGCTGGACCTTGACTTCCTCCACCTGCAAATCTGGTTTCTCCAAGATAATATGCAGCAGGAGTTCGGTACACTCTATACTGCCTTCAAAGCAGCGGGTAAAGAAATCGTCATCAAAAAGGCGCAGTAATTTTATACGCTGCAAGTGCCGCTCCTGCATCTGCTCATACCCTGCACTGTCCATAGGCCCACCCCCTTACAGACATATCATAGCACAGAAAGGGCGCAACGTCAAACTACGGAATGGGGGGAGAAGGGACGCTCCCCCCACCGGCGGAGCGAACCGCGGTGAAGGGAGCGTATTGATTAAGAGACTGTAAGGATTGCGATTTTTCTGGTAAAGGGGTCGCAGATGTAGAGGCTGTTTCCCTGGAGGAGCAAGCCGGTGGGGGAGATCATACCGCCGCTGAGCTGCTGGGGGTCCTGAACGGCGAGGGTCGTCACGGTACCGCCCTTAATCTTACGGATTGCGCTGTTGCCGGTGTCAGCAACATAGACGCTGCCGTCGTCGCCGGCAGTCACACCTTGCGGCGCGGAGAATGCGGCAGTTTTAGCTGCACCATCGGTCAAGTCTGCTGTACCGCTTCCGGCCACGACGCTGACCGTACCTTTTTCCAGCTTCACAATCCGGTTCCTGCCGGTCTCGGCAATATAGAGCGCGCCGTTTTTCCAGCACAGGCCCATCGGATCGGAGAGATTTTTCGCCACGGTGGTCACGCCGCCCTGGGGACTGACACGCCGTACGGTACCGCTGCCGGTATCCGACACATACAGATTGCCGTCCCCGTCTGCCGCCAGACCGGTGGGACGGTTGAAGGCCACACCCAGGTTAGTGACAGTCAGTTTCTCTTTTGTCGCGGCGTTGAGGGTCTGGATACCGCTGGTACGGACCAGTCGGACCGCATTATTCGCAGTATCGCTCACCGCCCAGCCGTCGAGGAAGGGGGCGATGGCCCAGGGTTCCTTGAACGTACTGCTGCCGAGGCTGGCGTCGTTGTACCCGCCCAGGGGCTGACCGTAGAGGTCGGACACGGTTGCGCCGCCAGCGTAGGCGGTACCGGTGCGGTTTTCCACGCGCCAAATCTGCTTACTGAACACGTCTGTTACCAGGAGGGTTCCGTTTTTGTCCAGGGCAATGCCGCTGGGGGCGCACATGACGTCAATTGCGCTGACAGAGGAGAGGGTACCGGGCTGGTAGGTCTTGGCGTAGTTCATGAGCGTGAGGGCAATCTCCGCACGGGTGGCGGGGGTCTTGGGAGTATCTGCGCCCTCCGTCTGTACATTGGGATTGCCGCTGTACCGCTGGAAAATGAGGGCGACCTGTTCATGGGTCACGGGGTCGTTCACGCCGAAGGTACTGGCATTGTACCCCAGGACAATCCCCTTGCTGTTGGCCCAGGCAATGGCGTCCGTATACCACTTCCCTGCCGCTACGTCTGTAAAGGACGCCGTGGAAGCCGCCGCAGGTTTGCCCGCCAGCCGGTGCAGTACCGTGACCATCATGGCGCGGGTCAGGGTGCCGTCGGGGCTGAAGGTGGTGTCGCTGGTGCCGGTCATCAGATTGTTCGCCTTGCAGTAGTTTACCGCTTCCGCGTAGGCCGCGCCTGCCGGTACGTCCGTGTACCCGCTGGCCGCGTTGCTCACCACAGAACGGGCGCGGGAATTATAATGGATGTTGGCGGTGGTAAGGGAGGTATTATTGGTGCCGGTATTGATGGCGTTCCACTGGTCTTGTGTACCGCTGTAGTAAACATCGGTCAGATTGTTACAGCCGTTGAACGCCAAATTCTCAATCCTGGTAACACTGTCAGGGATGGTCACATTGGTCAGGTTGCTACAGAACTCGAACGCACGCATTCCCAAACTGCCGACGCCGTCGAGAATCGTCACGCTGGTCAGACCGCTGCAGCCAGCAAACGTACTCATATCAATAGTCGAGACACTGCCGGGAACCGTCACGCTGGTCAGACTGCTGCAGCCATTGAACGTCCCATAGCCAATACTGGTGATACTGTCGGGAATGGTCACACTGGTCAAGCTGCTGCAGCCATAGAACGCCTCCCGTTCAATTTTGCCGACACTGCCGGGAATCGTCACGCTTTTCATGTTGCTGCAGCCCCTAAACGCGCGCTCGCCAATCCAGGTGACACCGTCGGGGATCTCCACACTGGTCAGACTGCTGCAGTTATCGAATGCCGCAGCGGCAATACGGGTAACACCGTCAGGAATGGTCACGCTGGTCAGACTGGTACAACGAGCAAACACCGAATCGCCAATATTGGTGACGCCCTTTTCAATGACCACCGTCTGAATTTCTCCCCTATATGCATTCCACGGCCTCTTGTCGCTGGTAATATTGTCCGCCATCGGACCATCGTCCGCAATATACAGCGTCTTCGTTGCTGTGTTATACCGGTAGCCATCGCCTTCTTCCACATCTCCGCCGCCCAGGAAATGGATGGTAGCCGTGCTGGGAATGGCATTAGACACTATAGATATCGCGTTCCACTGGGCTTCTGTACCACCAAAATAAACATCGGCCAACTTGGGACAAGAGGAAAACGCACTTGCACCAATGGTAGTGACACTTGCAGGAATGGTCACACTAGCAAGTCCATTGCAGAACCAAAATGCCTCTTGATCAATTGCTTCCACACTGTCAGGGATAATCACATTGGTCAAGCTGTTGCAATGTCCAAATGTACGGGGCAAAATACTGGGAATCCTTGAGGGAAGGGAAACTTCGGATAAGCTTTCGCAGCTGATAAACGCCTCTGCGCCAAGAGTGGTAACGCTGTTCGGAATGGCCGCGGCAGTCAGGCCCGTGCAGCTTGAAAACGCACCTACTTCAATTGTAGTTACGCTAGTAGGAATGTTTATGCCGGTAAAGCCGCTGCATCCTGCAAATGTAAGCATTTGAATGGTAGCAACGCCGTTGGGAATCACCAGATTGCCCGTCAGTCCGCTGCAATGATAGAATGCCCGCCGCCCAATACTAGTAATACTAGCCGGAAGTTCAAGGGAGCTACTCAAACCACTACAGCCCGAAAATGCATTGTCACCGATGCTGGTAACACCATTTTTTATGACAAGAGACTGCATTTCAGTCGCATAGGTTGCCCACGGTGCGGTTGTGACATCTTGCGGGGTATAGGAATAAGAATAATCCTTCATAACCCCGGTGCCGCTGATAGTCAGCGTCTTCGTGGCCTCATCATAGGCCCATCTCACATTTTCGCCAGCCTCGCCGCCGATTTCCGATGAACCGCCGCCTTGACAGTGGATGGTGGCATTGAGCAAGGGGGTGTTATAGGCGCCAACAGTGACGGCGTCCCACTGGGTTTGTGTACCGCCATAGTAGACATCGGTCAAGTTGGAACAGCCCATAGTTGCGGCATCGCCAACGGAAGTAACGCTGACAGGAACGGCTATGCTGGTCAGACTGCTGCAATTCATAAACATAGATTGACTAATGGATGTGATGCCATCTCCGAAATCAACATTCGTCAGGCTGGCGCAGCTGTTGAACAAACCATTGCCGAGATTGGTAACGCTGCCCGGAATATACGCATTGGTCAAGCCAGCACGCGCAAATGCGCCCACGTTAATCGTGGTGACGCTGTCGGGGATGGATATTTGGTACAGATTCGAGCAGCCAGAAAAGGCATACTCGCCAATAGCCACAACACTGTCCGGAATCTCCACGCCGGTCAGGCTGGCGCAGTCATGGAATGCATAGTCTCCCAGAGACGTGACGCCGTTTTCGATAATCAGCGTCTGCATTTGCGTCTTATAAGACATCCATGGCGCACTGGAACCGTTGGAAGAAATTGTATAATCATCCATTGGTCCGTTGCCCTCAATGTACAGCGTCTTTGTTGGTGCGTCATACCGCCAAGTCACGCCGGAGTCTTCACCCTGGAAATGGATGTTGGCATTGAGAAGGGGTTCGTTGCCAGTGTTAATGGTAATGGCGTTCCATTGAGTTTCTGTGCCGTTGTAATAGACATCGGTCAATTTGGTACAACTGGAGAACGCAAAATTACCAAACCTAATAACACTGACAGGAATCGTCACGCTGGTCAGGCTGGTACAGGAGGAGAACGTAGAACCATCAATACTAGTAACACTGGCGGGAATCGTCACACTGGTCAGGCTGGTACAGTCTTCAAACGCAGAATAGCCAATACTGGTAACACTGTTCGGAATGGTCACGCTGGTCAGGTTAGTGCAGCTATGGAACGCATGATAACCAATACTGGTGACACTGGACGGAATGGTCACGCTAGTTAGGCTAGTACATCTGATGAACGCTTCATTGCCAATACTGGTGACATTATTTGGAATGGTCACGCTGGCTAAACTGCTACAGTCACAAAACGCATCCTCGTCAATCTTGGTGACGCTATCCGGAATGTTCACACTAGCCAGGCTGGTACAATCCATGAACACATACTTTTCCAAACTGGTGACACCCTCCGGAATGCTCACGTTGGGCAAGCTGCTACAGGCTAGAAATGCCCCTTTACCTATCCTGGTGACACTGGACGGAATGGTCACGCTGGTTAGGCTGGTACAGTTGCTGAACGCATAAACTCCAATACTGGTGACACCGTTTTTGATATTTACAGACCGGATTTCGGAGACATATTGAACCCACGGCATATGAGCGGAACTCGCATAATCTTCCATCTCCCCACTGCCCTCGATATACAGCGTCTTCGTTGCTTCGTCATACCGCCAAGTCACGCCGGAGGTTTCGCCTGTCCAATGGGCGTAAACCGTGGTATTCTGGGTAAACACGGTGTTGGTGGTAATCTGTGTACCGCCGTCAGCGGCAGTAAACCAGCCGTCAAAGGTGTAGCCTTCCCGGACAGGTGTGGGGAGCGTGCCAACCTTGCCGTCCAGCCCAACAAAATAGTATTGGGGTGTAACGGCGCCGCCGTTGGGGTTGAAGGTGACGCAAGCCGTACCATCAGAACCGGTAAAGTGTATGTTGGCATTGAGCAGGGGGTCGTTGCCATCGGCAATACCGACTTCGTGCCACTGGCCCTCCGTACCGCCGTAGTAGACGTCGGCCAGATTATTACTGCCAGAAGTGGCATAATTGCCAACGCTGGTGACAGAGACAGGAATGTCCATCGTGACCAACTGGGGGCATTCAACGAAAGCGAAATCACCGATGCTGGTGACGCCCTCCCGGACCACGATTGCCACCACTTCAGGCCGGTACTTGTCCCACGGCGCGTTGGTTGCCCCGTCGAAGTTATCCATCGGGCCATTGCCGGAGATGTAGAGGGTTTTAATAGCCGGGTCATACTCCCAGTTATCGCCGCCGATGCCCGCGTCCTCGGTCCAGTGGGCGTAGATGGTGGCGTTCTGGGTGAACACGGTAGCGGTTGTGACCTGTGCGCCGCCCTCAGCCGCAGTAAACCAGCCGTTGAAGGCGTAGCCCTCCCGGACGGGAGTGGGGAGGGCGGCGAGCCTGCCGTCCGTACCGGTCACCAGTTCGCCGGGGGCGACGGTACCGCCGTTGGCGTCAAAGGCGACGGTGTAGACGGTTCCCTTGGGGCTGTAGAACAGGGAATAGAACCCGTCGCTGCCGGGCGTTTCGGACACCTGCCAATCCGCCAGGTGATCGGGGATTTCAAAGAATTTGGCTTTAATGACCGCGTTCTTGTTGGGGACGAGGGAGCCGTACAGACGGCATTCTCCGTCAACGGTCATCGTGCCGTAGACGGAGAGGGTCTGGTCCTCGTTGAGGGTCAGGCCGACGGTGGCCTGGAGGGTGAGGATTTTCCCGTTGGGGACAGTGAGGGGGCTGTCCAC
The DNA here is from genome assembly GCA_022800665.1 of Oscillospiraceae bacterium. Classification (GTDB taxonomy): domain Bacteria; phylum Bacillota; class Clostridia; order Oscillospirales; family Oscillospiraceae; genus Pelethomonas. Next base: position 357 of record JAAWQS010000047.1, on the reverse strand, counting down.
CTCCAGGAGATTGGCGCTGCTGGCTCTGGCCGCGCCCGGCTGGAGGATGACCTGCCGCACCGAACTGCGGCCCAGGTAGGCGTTGACGGTCGCCGCGGTCTGGGGCATGGTCAGGGTAATGGTCTCCGTGGGCGCGGGTGTGGAGCCGCCGCCGCCACCACCGCCGCCGCTGCTGCTGTCGGCGTTAGGGGTAGCGGGAACGGGGTCGGGTACGGGATTGGTCCACACGGGTTCCACGGAAATCTTGTCCTCCTGCTCCTGCAGCTGTTTCTCGATTTCCTCCAGCTTATCCCGGACCAGCTCCTGGTCCTGCTTCAGCTTCTCCGCCGGTTTCACCGACGGGTCCCGCAGGTCCAG
>JAAWQS010000046.1 GCA_022800665.1 Oscillospiraceae bacterium | reverse complement strand
ATGATAAACTTGACAAGTCCTTTCTTGCTTTTGTTTTTATTGCTGCTATTATGATTTGGCTACTTTGAACAACTCTCCTGATTTTTCAAACAAGGCCTACGCAGGCCGCCAGCAGTGACCAGTTCACGGATGCCCGTTCTGCCATCTGCGAAATGGATCAGGAAGTCCGACACCCAGGGAACCTGAAAATAGGCGCTTCGGATCCTGACCGGACTTATGTGTGCGTATAGCTCCTGCGATAACGGCGTACCCGCTTCATATCGCTCCACCCAAGGCTGCGCTTCAAGGTACTTGGCATAGTCTCTGGCATGGCGGGAGTGCAGGCATACCATTTTCCCGTTTTTTTCGCTGTAAAAATTGATGCTCCTCATCTTCTGACCAAGCTTTTCCATCTTTCACCTCATCATGTAGCATCGATATCTGGAAGCAGCTTTGCAGCCTATATAATTTCCTGGCACAATGTAAACAATTCCTCAGCTGCCCGTTGAAACTGCGGAAGGAACTCTTTAGATGTGTCGTAGGACAGATATAGCGTACCAAAGGCTGCGATCCAAAACAAGTTCATGGTCTCTTCGGACACTCGTTGCTTTTCCAGTTCTAAAACCACTGCATGGAGCCTGATGGTCAGCTTACTCCATAGCAAGAAAAATTCATCCTGCTCCGGGATTCCAAACCGTTTGATCCAATCTCGTACCGTATTGACACGCTTTCTGGAGCCGCAATCGGTATCGTTGAGCATATACTTGATTTCAAGCTCAATTTCTTGACCGCTATCCTCCGTTCCTCCCTCCAGTACGGTTTTATTGACGGCTACCCGGCCCAGCGGGAACAGAGCGCAGGCAGTCGGCTTGCAGTCATGGATGGAGCAGAGGCCATTCTCAAGGAAGGGACAAACCTCGTTTTGACCACGAGGAACCATATGGACGAGAGGAATTTTGGATGTGCTGCCGATGTAGGCTTCTGCGTATCTGTTAATAACCTCTCCTGTCGTTGTTTGAAATTTTCGGGCGATGTTGAAGATATCTCTGGGGCTAAAAAGGATCGTGTGCTGATGTGTGCAGCATTTGCCGCATTTCCGGCATTTGAATCGGAACTCAGAATCCAAGTCCATCAACTGCCGCTCAATTTCTTCCGCATGGTTCTCTTCTGCTAATTGTCGAATATCCATTCACTGCTCCTCCTCGTTTTGGTTGTCTTTTTTGGTAATGCGGACATCCTCGGTGACTTGCTCAGAGAATTGGTGCTTGTGTCTCTTCATAGACTCCCTCGCTTTCGTTGGTTAAAGTTTTAATCTCAATTTTTACAGATCCAAGGAATTAAACTCAATTTTGACCTGCCAGAATTGAAATTAAATCAAAAAATCGCAGGAAAAATTAAGAATAATTCGAATTAAGCCCAATTACTATGTGAACGTCTTTTTTTAAACGCACCATCTGTCTGCGATTTTTGTCCATTGTCTGCCGAAAGATGGCAGTTTTCTAAAAGCCAAAAAACTCACTTTTTGCAACTTTTCCCCACACTTCCACCCTCACGCTCTCCCTCACGAACCCCCAACTTTTTCGCCCTTTCAGGGGACTACTTCGACTGCGACATTCCCGCTCATCCTCCCTCACGAACTCCCCAACGTCTACCCTTTCAGGAAATCGCTTCGCAGCCGACATTCCCGCTCATCTTCTCTCGCATTCTCCCCATCAGCGTCCCTTTCAGGGGGATACTTCGGGAAGATTTCGGGGAAAAATTAGTAGAATACTTCCGGAATTCGGACAATCCTTGAACTAATTCCAGGCATTTGGGAACAACACTCGGGACTGGCCTGGGGGAATTCGGGGGGAGCTTGTCCAGGAACTTTTTAGGGGGGATTTTAGGGAATAGCAGATGATTTGGAATGCTTTTGCGTAGCAATCCGCTCTGGAAGAGGAGAAAACCAGGGATATGCCGGGGCGGATGTCAGGGAAGAAAAGGCTATGTAGGAGATATTTTAGGGACAAAAGTATGGGTATACTTTTAAATTTTGTGCTTTATTTGAATGATTTTATCCATTTTGGAGCGATGCTCGGGAGGGAGTTGGGGAACCTTTTTTAGGGGGCTATCATGAATTCTAATGCCCCCTTTTGCGAAGAATACCGCCTCGCTGGGGATAATTTTAGGGGAGACAAATGGGGAATGATTGCGATGTCGTTTGCGTAGAAAATCTCCCTGAAAGGGAAGAAAACGGGGAGGGGCCGGGGGATGATGGGGTGGAAAAAGGCAACAAAATAGGGCCGCAGCAACGAATTGCTACAGCCCTTTCGGGTGTCATTATTCGAGAGACATCATGCTCGTCTTATTTCAGACGCTATCACAATACAAATTACTTAATCATAGAAGCGATTTCGGCAGCGAAATCCTCCTGCTTCTTCTCGATCCCCTCGCCCTTCTCAAAACGGGTTGCGCTACGCAGAGTAACCTTCACACCGGCGGCCTTCGCCACAGACGCCATATACTGCTCCACGGTCATGCTGTTGTCCTTCACGAAATCCTGCTGCAGCAGGCAATTTTCCGCATAGAACTTATCAATCTTACCGGCAACGATCTTCTCCTTCACCTGGGCGGGCTTATTAGCCATCTTCGGATCATTGTCCATCTGGGCCAGCATGATTTTCTTCTCTTCAGCCAGCACGTCCTCAGTCACCTCAGCCTTATCCCAAAAACGGGGGTTCAGGGCTGCGATCTGCATTGCCAAGTCCTTACCCATTTCCAGCACCTGACTGGAGGCATCTCCCTCCACGGCCAGATTCACCAGCACGCCGATCTTACCGCCGGCGTGGATATAGGGAACGGAAACGCCGTCAGCATAGCGGGCAAAGCGGCGGACCTTGATATTCTCACCGATTACCAGAACCATCTCCTGCTGCTGCTCAGTAACCGTCTGACTGCCGCCGTCGAACTTGCAGCCCATCAGCGCATCCAGATCCACAGGCGCTTCCTTGGCTACAGTGTTGGCTACGCCCTTGACGAAGTCCACAAACTTCTCGTTCTTGCCCACGAAGTCGGTCTCGGCATTGACCTCTACGACAACGCCCACGCCGTCAATAACGCAAGCGTATGCCATACCCTCGGCGGCAATCCGTCCGGCCTTCTTGGCGGAAGCGGCCAGACCCTTCTCGCGCAGGTACTCCACGGCCTTGTCCATATCGCCTTCAGAAGCGGCCAAAGCCTTTTTGCAGTCCATCATGCCCACGCCGGTCATCTCGCGCAGGTTTTTCACATCAGCAGCTGTAAAAGCCATAATTCATCATCCTCCATAATCATAAATCTTAATTTGACAAAATGGGAAAACGGGGCGGGACCGTCCCCGCCCCGCATGTTTCAATCTTACTCAGCCGCAGGAGCCTCTTCAGCGGGTTCCTCGGTCTGCTCGCCCTGCTTGCCCTCGATCATTGCATTGGCCATGATGGAGGAGATCAGCTTGATGGCGCGGATCGCGTCGTCGTTGCCGGGGATGGGGTAGTCGATCTCATCGGGATCACAGTTGGTATCGGCAATTGCCACCACGGGGATACCCAGTTTGTGGGCTTCAGCAATCGCGTTGCGCTCCTTGCGGGTGTCCACGATGAACAGAGCGCCGGGCAGACGCTTCATTTCCTTCACGCCGCCCAGATATTTTTCCAGCTTTTCGATCTCGCCCAGGTGCTTGATAACTTCCTTCTTGGGCAGCATATCGAACACGCCGTCCTCCTGCATACGCTTGAGCTGGTTGAGACGGTCCACACGGGTGCGCATGGTCTTAAAGTTGGTCATCATGCCGCCCAGCCAGCGGGCGTTGACGAAGTACATATTGCAGCGGGCGGCCTCTTCCTTAATAGCCTCCTGGGCCTGCTTTTTGGTGCCGACGAAGAGCAGAGCCTCGCCGTTCTCGCTGAGCTGGCGGACGAAGTTGTAAGCTTCCTCCAGCTTCTTGACGGTTTTCTGCAGGTCAATGATATAGATGCCGTTGCGCTCCGTATAGATATAGGGAGCCATTTTAGGATTCCAGCGGCGGGTCTGGTGGCCGAAGTGGACGCCTGCTTCCAGCAGCTGTTTCATAGATACGACGCTTGCCATGTTTAATAATTCCTCCAAAAATTTAGTTTTACCCTCCAGCCTCTTCATCTGTCAGGCCAACCGCGGGGCGGCACCGGCAAAACATCCAAGGCTGTGCGGAATGCTGAACTATAATATCACACCCGAATGCTGATTGCAAGGTTTTTCTTCCATAATTCCGCCTAAATTTTTTCAATTTGCTTTTCCCGGATTTTCTCCGTCTTGTCCTCCGGCAAAAGATATGATATAATACCCCAGACATAGCCGTATAAGCCGTATAATCGGAAGCAAAGGAGACATCGCCCATGCAGATCGGACACGTGGAAATTCCATCCAAGCTGGCTCTTGCGCCAATGGCGGGCGTGACGGACGCCGCATACCGTCAGATCTGCTCCGGGCTGGGCGCGGGACTGACCTGTACAGAGCTGGTCAGCGCCAAGGCCCTGTGCTATCAGGACAAAAAGAGCCGTCAGCTCCTCCAGCCCTTCCCAGGGGAACACCCTTTTGCGGCGCAGATTTTCGGCAGCGACATTGCCTGTATGGCCGAAGCGGCGCAGATTGCTATAGAGGCCAGCGGCGCGGACCTGCTGGATATCAATATGGGCTGTCCGGTGGGCAAGGTCGTCTCCAGCGGCGACGGCGCGGCGTTGATGAAGGACCCGGAAAAGGCGGCCCGCTTAGCGGAGGCGGTGGTCAAAGCGGCAAAGGTACCTGTGACGGTGAAGATGCGCCGGGGCTGGGACAAGGGCAGTATCAACGCGGTGGAGCTGAGCAGAATGCTGGAACAGGCGGGGGTCGCCGCAGTGGCGGTCCACGGCAGGACACGGGTGCAGATGTACGGCGGGACCGCCGACTGGTCCACCATCCGGGAGGTTAAAGAGGCAGTGTCCATCCCGGTCATTGCCAACGGGGACATCTTTTCGCCCCAGGACGCAGTGCGCATTCTGAAGCAGACCGGGGCGGACATGGCCATGATTGGCCGGGGCTGCTTTGGAAATCCGTGGCTGTTCCAGCAGGCGGCGGCGGTGTTGGAGGGGGAACCCATCCCGGACCGTCCCCCGCTGGCAGAGCGGTGCGATACGGCGGTGCGGCAGATTGAGCTGGCGGCGGCGTACAACTGCGAGCGGGTGGCGGTACTGACGGCCCGGCGGCACTACGCCTGGTATCTGAAGGGAGTGTCCCATGCTGCCTATTATAAAGAACAGATTGTCCGTATGGAGACATTGGAGGATGTTTACCGGGTGACAGAAGGAATCAAGAGGGATCTGCATGACAGTTGAGGAACTGGTTCGGGCCGCAGCCAAAGGCAGAACGGAGGCCTTTGAGGAGCTGGTGCGGCTGCACGAAAAAAAAGTATACGCCCTGACGCTGCGGATGTGCGGCAACCCTGAGGATGCCAGGGATGCCGCACAGGAGGCATTTTTATCCGCCTGGCGGGGCCTGCCCTCCTTTCGCGGAGAGGCTGGCTTTTCCACCTGGCTCTACCGGCTCGCATCCAACGCGGCCATTGACCAGCTGCGCCGGAACAGGCGGCAGCGGGAGGAGGACAGTCTGGATGCGGGGGAGATGGACGCGCCGGACCAGTCGCCGGGACCCCAGGAGGCGGCGGAGGGGTCGGAGCTGCAGAGAGCCGTGGCGGACGGTCTGGCGTCGCTGAGCGAGGACCACCGGCGGATTCTTCTGCTGCGGGAGTACCAGCAGCTGAGCTACGACGAGATTGCCCAGACGCTGGATATGGATTTGGGGACGGTAAAATCCCGCATTTCCAGGGCGCGGCGGGCGCTGCGAAAAATTTTGCTGGAAAGTGGGAACTTATCCGGCTATCTCCCGTCTAAACAGACAGAAAAGGAGGGGCGGTCATGAAACTGTGCGAACTATATGAGGACATGATCAGCGCCTTCATTGACGGCGCTTTGGAGGAGAAGGACCGGGCGGCGCTGATGGAGCATCTGGCAGTCTGTCCGGACTGCCAGACCTATTTTAATGAGCAGATCGCCCTGCACGACGCCCTGATGGGCGATGCGGCGGAGATTCAGCCCCCGGAGAACTTCACGGCGGACGTGATGGCCCATGTGCGCTTCAGCCCCCAGGAGAAGCGGAGGAAACCAGCGGTCCGCTGGCCGCAGTGGGCGGCGTTGGCGGCGTGCTGTGCGATTGCAGCGGTGGGACTGTGGCGGGGAGCGCCGGGACAGGTGGACCGGCCTGCGGTCATTGCGGCGGCAGAGGACACCGCCGCCCCGGAGGAGGACGCCTGCGCGGACGCGCCCAGTGTCGTACAGGCGGAGAAGGCCAAGGAGCTCCCCCCCGTGGAACAAGCGGCGGATACCGGCGGCAATACGCTGGAAACGGCTCCAGAAGTCCCGCCTATGCTCAACAGCGCACCGCCTCCGGCTACTCCGGAGAGCGGCACGGAGAACCAGGAAATCCAGCTGGACGCCGGTGCGGGAGCTGTGGCTGCGGCTGAACCGTCCGAAGAACCGGCGGTCCCCGATGCGCATATGGCAGTTGAGGACGGTCCGGCCATGCCGGTCCCGGCTGCGGAAATGCCCCAGGCCAGTCCCGAAGAGGATCTCACGGCGCCGCTCGAAAAACGGACGGTTGGAACTGCGCCGGTTTCCTATACGACCGTCATTGCTGCCGGCCCGGCAGCAGCGGCCTGGGTGGAGGAAACGCTGGGCCTGCCTTGGACGGCAGGGGAACGCTACGAGCTGTCCGCGGAGGAGTACGCCCAGCTGCTGGAGGTTCTGCAGGCATCCGGGGAGGACTACACGGAGCTGCCAGGTCAAGAGAACAATGGAGGCTTTCTGCTGATTGCGGAAAACGCAATGAACCACCAATCGGAGACGGATTAAACACCGTCTCCGATTGGTTTTTCAAGGGGGATTTCACTTAATTGAAATCCAATATCGTTGTTCTACATGCCCCTCTGCATTCACGAACTCGTTTTCAAGGACGCCGCCGTTTTTTACAATGGACCGGACAGAACCGATATTATCCTGATCGCATGTCATCAGCGCCTTGTCTATACCCAGCTTCTTACATTCAAGCAGCGCCAGACGGACCATCTCCGTCGCATATCCCTTTCTTCTTTCGCATAGTGCGCCTCATGACAGATTTTGAAACAGCGCGGTCATCTCCTCCGCTCTACCGCAGGAGAGCTGCCCCTCCGGACAGCGGCCCGTCAGGAAACAGCTGGGACCGAAGCGGCCAAAGAGCTCCGGGAAGCTCTGCCGCAGCTGCCGGAGCAGCGCAATGGCTGCGGCCCGGATTTCCCACTGGGCGCGGCTGCATGTGCGCAGCCGGGTAAAGAGCTTGATCTCACGGGCGTTCATGGTGGTCATCACGTCCATCAGATTGCCGCTGAGCGCGAAATAGTAGTGGTACCGGCACAGAATCGGGTCCGCCGCAATCTCACAGACAACGCGGTTCGCCTCCCTCACGGCCTTCTGGTACCGCTCCAGCAGCGCAGGCTGGGCGGCAACCGTATCCGGAACAATCACTCTGCTGTGGTTGACGCTCGCAAGGGAGGGAACAATGACGGACTGCATCCGGTGGCGGACCAGGTGCGTAATGCCGGACAGGGTCAGGTTGGAAATACGGAAGGTGTAAGCCAGCTGCTCCAGCTCACGCGGACGGCTGGAGTGTATAAGGGAATCCCAGTCCAGGGGCTTGTCCGGCGGAAAACCGGCGGCATGACAGGCCGCTTCCAGCAGAGCCATGGGGTCCGCCGGACCGCCCAGCAGCGCGACCGCGCCCGCCTCCTCCTGAGACAGAAAAACCGGCTGGGACTCCACCTGGCAGCAGAACGCCACAGCAGGCGCAGTTTCCGGACGCTCCAGTTCCGGCAGCAGGGCGGGAAACAGCGTCTCCAGCTGTCCGGTAATCTCGTCCGCCAGACATTGCAGCTCCGGAATGCCCCGCCCACGGCCACAGCGGATTTCACGGATGATCTGTCCCAGCTCCCTGGCATTGACAGTGCAGTAAAAATTGCTGTGGAAGGAGTAGGGCAGCAGAAACCGGGCGTCCTCCTTGGGTACGCCGCCCAGAAGCAGGTCCTGATACGCGCTGAAGAGCATGTCCATATAAGCCTGGTAGCGGGTCAGACGCTCCCCCTCCAGCTCCGGGGGGACATGACAGCCCAGCCCGCTGAAATCCACATAGCGTCTTGATTTGACAGTGAAGGACGCCAGGCGGCATTCAATGAAAAATTGTTCCACAAAAACCGACACATCCCGCATCGCCAGGGTGAACACCGCGTGCTCAACCACGGATTTATGGCCGGATTTCAGCACCTTCCCGATCAGCGTCCGGTTCTGGGGGTTGTCCTTGGCGGCGGTGAAAATTTCCAGCGCATTTCCCGGCGTGGTGGAGATCCGCGCGGCGCTGGCGCACACCGCCTCGCCCCCCATGTTGTAGCTGATGATCTCAGCGTGCAGCTTTTTTTCCATAGTCTCGCTCCTCAGCAAAAATTTTCAATGGCTTCCCGAAAACCGGGAACCCCCGCGCCCTGCGGCGCGGGGGCCTCCTATGTGCCTCTTATTTAGCAGCAGCTGTCATTGCAGCCGCAGACAGGGCCGCAGTTGCTGGCGCAATTGCAATTGCAGTTGCAGCCACAGTTGCAGCAGTTGCAGCAGCTTCCGCCGCAGTTACAGCCGCAGTTGCAGCCGCCGCAATTGCAGCCGCCGTTGTTGTTCCCGCAGCTGCAGCCGCAGATGTTCCCGCCGCAGCTGCTCCCGTTGCCGCAGCAGCAGCACAGGATAATGATGAGAATGATGATCCAGCAGCAGCCGCTGCCGCCAAAACCGCTATTGTTCCACATAAATATTTACCTCCTGTGAGATGTGGGGCTGCTCACGCGCCTCAGTTCATCTTATGCAGGAGGCCGCAGGTGGTGCGGGACCGGCGAAATTTTTTGCCGGCGTCAGGACCGGGAGGTAATTTTATAGCTCAGGGTCAGGAGGCTGTCGGCAAAGTGGACGTCCTCAAACTGTACGTCCGGCACGTCGCTGGTCAGCTCCACGTTTGTGAAATTCCAAAAGCCGCGGACCCCAAGGCCGATCAGCCGGTTGGCCGTGCTCTGGGCAACGGCATGGGGGACTGTCAGCACCGCCACGTCCGGCTTGTGGGCGGGGATAAACCGCTCCAGCTCCGTCATATCCAGAATGGGCGTACCCGCCACCTGGGTGCCGATGAGGCTGGGAGAGATATCAAAAGCGGCCTCCAGGTTAAACCCCGCATCGTGGAACCGGAAATTCTGCATCAGCGCGTGGCCCAGATTGCCCACGCCTACAATAATGATGCTGTGGCGGCTGTCCACGCCCAGGATATGGCCGATCTCGCTGCGCAGCTCATCCACATTATAACCGTAGCCCTGCTGTCCGAATTCGCCGAAACAGCTCAGGTCCTGGCGAATCTGGGAGGCTGTGATCCCCATCTTTTCCCCCAGGGTGCTGGAGGAAATCCGGATGGTACCCCGCAGGTGCAGGTCGTCCAGGTAGCGGTAATAGCGGGGAAGGCGGCGAATGACAGCGTCGGATACATTTTGCTTTTTCATATCGATCTGCCTCCCAACTTCCGATTTTCTGTTTATTCTACTACATTGTCAACAGATTGTCAATCACAGCCGCCCCATATCTTTGCCAAAAATTGAAACTTTGTCCCGCCGCAGCCTCCATAGGGAGCAGCAGTACCAAAAATGGAGAAAATGCGGGAAAGATGCCGCTAAACCTGAAGAAATCGGTCGTTTTAGGAACATTATACCAGAACGCCTGAAATTGGACCGGCAGTTTTTGGCAAAATTGCCATTAATCGCCAAAATTTTTTGTGGGTTTTTGCCACAAAAACAAATTCTTGATTGCCTTGACGGTGGGTAGATAAGTGGGTATAATAGTATACAATACAGCCGCTAAATTTTTGGAAATGGTCCGCGGCTGACACAACGGAGGATACTATGCTCTATAGAGAAGCAGATGAATTTAATACCCACCTCTTCCACGAGGGGACAGCCAGAAGCGCTTACGAATATATGGGCGCTCACGCTGCCACCCACGACGGAATGGCCGGCTATATGTTCCGCGTCTGGGCGCCGCGGGCACAGGCTGTTTCCGTAGTGGGTGATTTCAATTCCTGGGATGCGGCTGCCAATCCCATGGAAAAGATTACCCAGGGTATCTGGGAATGCTTCATTCCCGGCGGGAAGGTCTACGACGCCTATAAGTTTGCAGTCAAAGGCGCCGGCGGGGAGACCCACCTGAAGGCCGACCCCTACGCTTTCCACTGCGAAACCCGCCCCGGCACAGCCAGTAAGCTCTATCAGATGGACAATTATCCGTGGAATGACGCCGCCTGGCGTTCCGCCCGCAGCAAACAGCCCATCTACAACGCTCCCCTGAATATCTATGAGGTGCACCTGGGTTCCTGGCGCACCAACGAGGACGGGAGTGTGAAAAATTACCGGGATCTGGCTAAAGAGCTGGCTCCCTACGTCAAGGAAATGGGCTTTAACTTTATTGAGCTGCTGCCCATTACCGAGTATCCCTACGACCCCAGCTGGGGCTATCAGTGCACCGGCTACTTCGCCCCCACCAGCCGCTACGGTACCCCGGAGGACTTTATGTTCTTCGTCGATTACATGCACCAGCAGGGCGTGGGCATTATCCTGGACTGGGTGCCCGCCCACTTCTGCAAGGACGAGCACGGCCTGTACGAGTTCGACGGCAGCCCCTGCTATGAGTACGCCGACCTGCGCAAAGGCGAGCACGCCGCCTGGGGAACCCGTGTCTTCGACTACGGACGCCCGGAGGTCAAGAGCTTCCTGCTCTCCTCCGCCGCTTTCTGGCTGAAGGAGTACCATCTGGACGGCATCCGCGTGGACGCGGTGGCCTCCATGCTGTACCTGGACTACAACCGCCGGGACGGCGAGTGGGTTTCCAACATCCACGGCGGCAAGGAGCATTTGGAGGCCATTGAGTTCCTCCAGGACCTGAACAAGACCGCCTTTACCGTGAACCCCGACGTGCTGATGATCGCGGAGGAGTCCACCGCGTGGCCCCTGGTCACAAAGCCCGCCGACGTAATCGGTCCCAACGGCATCGGCGGACTGGGCTTTAACCTGAAGTGGAACATGGGCTGGATGAACGACATGTGCCACTACCTGAAAATGGACCCCTGGTTCCGCCAGGGCAACCACAAGGATATCACCTTCTCCATGTTCTACGCATTCTCCGAGAACTATATCCTGCCCCTGTCCCATGACGAGGTGGTGCATATGAAGGGTTCCGTGCTGGGCAAAATGCCCGGAGATGCGTGGCAGAAATTCGCCGGCGTCCGGGGCTTCTACGCCTACACAATCGCCCATCCGGGCAAGAAGCTGAGCTTTATGGGCGTGGAGCTGGGAACGGAGAAGGAGTGGGCCTATGACCGGCAGCTCAACTGGGAGCTGCTGGAGAATGAGCCCAACCGCCAGATTCACCAGTATTTTAAGGATATTAACCAGTTCTATCAGAAGGAGAGCGCCCTGTGGGAGGTCGACTTCGACTGGCAGGGCTTCCAGTGGCTGGTGCCGGACGACAACAGCAACAACGTGGTCGTCTTCCTGCGCCGGGACAAGGCTGGAAACGAACTGCTCTGCGCCATCAACTTCAGCCCCAACACCTATGAGGACTACCGCTTCGGCTGTCCCCCGGTGAAGGAATATGTGGAAGTGTTCAACAGCGACGATCCCAAGTACGGCGGCGCCGGCGTGGGCAACGCCGCCCCCTGCAAGGTCAGCTGGGAGCCTTCCCACGGCCAGGAGACTTCCGTGGCCATCCGGATTCCCCCCTTCGGCGCTGTGTTCCTGAAGGGCGAGGGCAAAATCCGCGCCAAGCCCAAGAAGAAGGAGGCGGCTGAGACCGACGAAAAGCCCAAGCGGACCCGCAAGGCCGCTGCCGCCGCACCCGCCGCTGTGGAGGAAACGCCGAAAAAGCGCGGCCGGAAACCCAAGGAGGAGCCGGAACCTCCCAAGAAGCGGGGCCGGAAGCCCAAGGAGGCGGAGGAGAAGAAACCCGCCAGCCGGGGCCGGAAAAAAACTTCTGACGACGCTGAATAATATATGAAAGAGGATGAGAGACCAATGAAAAAAGAGTGCATTGCAATGCTCCTGGCCGGTGGGCAGGGCAGCCGTCTGTATGTGCTGACCAGCGACGTGGCCAAGCCCGCCGTCCCCTTCGGCGGCAAATACCGCATCATCGATTTCCCTCTGTCCAACTGCACCAACTCCGGCATTGACACCGTGGGCGTGCTGACCCAGTACAAGCCCCTGGAGCTGAACAGCTATATCGGTTCCGGCCAGCCCTGGGACCTGGACCGCCTGGACGGCGGCGTCCATATCCTGCCACCCTACATGCAGGAGGGGGAGAAGGGCAGCTGGTTCAAGGGAACCGCCAACGCCATCTATCAGAATATCGGCTTCGTGGATATGTATGACCCCGACTACGTGGTCATCCTCTCCGGCGACCACATCTATAAGATGAATTACGGCAAGATGGTGGAGGCCCACAAGAAGGCCGGCGCCGCCTGCACCATCTCCGTCCTGGAGGTGCCCTGGGCGGAAGCGCCCCGGTTCGGCATCATGGCCGTGGACGAGGCGGACAATATCGTGGAGTTCCAGGAGAAGCCCAAGGAGCCGAAGAGCAACCTGGCGTCTATGGGCATCTACGTCTTCTCCTGGAAGAAGCTCCGGGAATACCTCATCGCTGACGAGCAGGACCCCAGCTCCAGCAACGATTTCGGCAAGAATATCATCCCCAAGATGCTGGGCGCAGGGGAGAAGATGGTCGCCTACCGCTTCGAGGGCTACTGGAAGGACGTGGGTACCCTGGAGAGCCTCTGGGACGCCAACATGGATATGCTGTCCAGAGGCGACCTGGACCTGCTGGAAGACAGCTGGCCCATCTACGCCCGCCTGCCCGCCGAGCCGCCTGCGTTTATCGGCAAATCCGCTCTGGTGGAGCACAGCGTTGTCACCCAGGGCTGCGAGATCAACGGCAAGGTGATGAACTCCGTGCTCTCCCACGGCGCGCGGATTGAAGACGGAGCGGAGGTCTCCTACTCCGTGCTGATGCCCGGCGTCACTGTCAAACGGGGCGCTGTGGTGCGCTATGCCATCCTGGGCGAGAACTGCCAGGTGGAGGCCGGGGCCACCGTGGGCGACAGCCCTGAGAACTGCGACCCCGACAAGTGGGGCGTCACCGTTATGGGTCCCGGCAGCGCCGCGGCTGCGGGCGAGGTTGTCGCGCCCAATACAATGCTGAATCGTGATCACAAGGAGGTATCCAGATGAAAGGCCTGCATGGAATCATCTTCTCTTATGAAAAACACAACGACCTGCGGGAGCTGACCCTCCACCGGGTCCCCGCCTCCGTCCCCTTTGCGGGACGCTACCGCGTTATCGACTTCATCCTCAGCAGCATGGTCAACGCCGGCATCACCAACGTGGGCGTGGTCCTGGACGGCAACTACCAGAGCTTGCTGGACCACCTGGGCTCCGGCAAGGACTGGGACCTGAGCCGTATGCACGGCGGCCTGCGCCTGCTGCCCCCCTTCTCCCATGAGCAGAGTCCCAGAGGCGTGCGGGAGTTCGCGGGCAAGATGGACGCTTTGGCCAGCGTGCGCTCCTACCTGAAAGAAATCCGTCAGTCCCACGTGGTCCTGGCCGACAGCGACCTGGTCATCAACATCCCCCTGCAGGACGTGTACCAGGCCCACCTGGACTCCTGCGCGGACATCACCGCCGTGTGTACCAGCAACCTGGAGGGTCCCCCGGACGCCACCTATTACAAGCTCAGCGAGCAGGGACGCATCACCGAGGCTCTCTATCCCCTCCGCAGCCCCGCCGGGTGCTACCGCTCCCTTGAAATCTACATCCTGTCCACCCAGTTGCTGCTGGACCTGGTGGACGAGTGCATGAGCCACGACCAGGTGAGCTTCTGCAGCGCAGTGCTCCAGGGCAAGACGGACACCCTGCATATCCACAGCTACGTGTGGGACGGCTACGCCGCCCAGATCCGCACCCTGAAGGGCTACTATGCCCGCAGCATGGAGCTGCTGGACCCCGCTATCCGCGCGGAGGTCTTCAACGCCCAGCGGCCTGTCCACACCAAGGAGCGCAACGACGCTTCCACCTATGTGGACCCCGCCGGCACCTGCTGCAACTGCCTGGTGGCCGATGGCTGCACCATCGAGGGAACAGTGGAGAACTCCATCATCTTCCGTGGCGTGTCCGTGGCCAAGGGCGCGGAGGTGAAGGACTGCATTCTTATGCAGGACGTGGTCATCAGCCGGGATGCGGTGCTGCACCACGTCATCGCGGATAAAAACGTGGAGGTCATGGAGTCCCGGACCCTGATGGGCCACGACAACTACCCCATGGTCATCGCAAAAGACAGCAAGGTGTAAGAATCGGACGCCCTTTTCCAGCCTTGTTTTATCAAGTTTTACAGTTTTTGGTCGTATAGCAGCTGTGTCCTGGTGGAAACCTTTACTTTTCCGCTGCTTTGCGGTATACTGCTGCTATAACAAGGAGGTTTTCCCTATGAAAATCCTATTTGCCACATCCGAAGCGGTCCCCTTCTGCAAAACCGGCGGCCTGGCCGACGTGGCCGGCAGTCTGCCCCAGGCTTTGGCAAAGGCGGGCAACGAGGTGGAGGTCATCCTCCCGCTCTACCAGCGCGTTGCGGACAAATGGAAGGATAAGATGTCCTTTGTCTGCAGTATTGAGGTCCCTCTGGGCTGGCGTCGTGTTTACTGCGGCCTGTTCCGTCTGGATCTGGACGGCGTAGTCTGGTATTTTATCGACAACGAATACTATTTCAAACGCGATTCCCTGTATGGCCACTATGACGACGGCGAGCGGTTCGGCTTCTTCTCCCGCGCGATCATCTCCCTGCTGCCCGCGCTGCAGTTTACCCCCCAGGTCATCCACTGCAACGACTGGCAGACCGCGCTGGTCCCCATCTATCTGAAGGACGAGTGCGTGCGCTGGAGCGATATCCGGGGTATCAAGACCGTGTTTACCGTCCACAATATCGAGTATCAGGGCCGCTACGGCAAGGAGACCCTGGAAGACCTGTTCGGTCTGGCCCCCGGCTGGTTTGCCGACGGCACCATTGCCATGGACGGCGATGTGAACCTGCTCAAAGGCGCGCTGATGACCTGCGACGCCATTACCGCCGTCAGCCCCACCTATGCCCAGGAGCTGCGCTACGCCTACTTTGCCCACGGCATGGAGAGCGTGATCCGTCTCAACAGCGGCAAGGTCTACGGCGTGCTCAACGGCATCGACATGGAGCGTTTCAATCCCGCTACAGATAAGGGCTTGGCGGTCAACTACGGCCTGGAGCTGACAAAGACCGGAAAGCCCTCTGCAAAGGACACCGTTTCTGCCGGTAAGGCCAAGAATAAAGAGACGCTGCAAAAGGAGATGGGCCTGGATGCAGCGGCGGACGTGCCGGTCATCGGCATCATCAGCCGCCTGGTCAGCCACAAGGGGCTGGACCTGGTGTGCAAGGTCTTTGACGAGATTATGTCCCTCAACTGCCAGTTCGTGGTCCTGGGCAGCGGCGACTGGAATTATGAGCAGTTCTTCGAGGCCAAGCTGGGCCAGTACCATGGCCGGATGGCCCTGTACCGCGGCTACAACGAGGCCTTGGCGATGAAGATTTACGCCGGTGCGGACCTGCTGCTGATGCCCTCCAAGAGCGAGCCCTGCGGTCTGGCCCAGATGATCGCCATGCGCTACGGCACCCTGCCCATCGTCCGGGAGACCGGCGGTCTGAAGGACACTGTGCATCCCTACGAGGCGTGGTGCGGCGCGGGCAACGGCTTCACCTTCGCTGACTACAACAGCAGCGATATGCTGTACGTGATCCGGCAGGCGGTGGACCTGTACTACAACAACGCTCCCGCGTTTAAGCAGCTGCGTACCGCCGGTATGTCCGAGGACTTCAGCTGGAAGCGCAGTGCGGAGGAGTATAATAAGATTTATCAGCGGATTTGTTCCTGACCAGCCAGAAGATTAAGGCGGGTGTATCCCGTGGATACGCCCGCCTCTGTTCTGTATTTATCCCGTATCCCAATAGAAAAGAGGAGATCTCTATGGAAAAGTTCACAAAGGAGTCCATGAAGCAGGCCATCGGCGAAAAGCTGCGCCTGAATTTCGGCGTCACTGAGGAGGACGCTACCGAAGCGAATATTATGAAAGCCTGCGCCATGGTGCTCCGCGACCGCATGAGTACCCAGTATGTGGAGTCCCGCTCCGCCATACGCAAAAAGCAGCTACGCCGGGTCCACTATATGTCGATGGAATTCCTGATGGGCCGGAGCCTGATGAAGAACGCCTATAACCTGGGCGTCCTGGAGCCGATGAAGGAAGCCATTGCGGACATGGGCTTCAAGCCCTCCCGTATTTTTGATATGGAGCCGGACGCAGGTCTGGGCAACGGCGGCCTGGGCCGTTTGGCCGCCTGCTATCTGGACAGCCTGACCACCCTGGAGATTCCCGCCCGCGGTTATTCCATCTGCTATGAGCTGGGCCTGTTCCGCCAGAAGATCGTGGACGGCCAGCAGATTGAGCTGCCCGACAACTGGCGGGACCAGAGCGATGCGTGGCTAATCCCCAAGCCGGACGAGGTGGAGGAGGTCCACTTCGGCGGTACGCTGCGGGAGTTCTGGGACGGCGACCACCTGCATATTGTCAATGAGAATTATACCCGCGTGCTGGCTATTCCCTGCGACATGACCATTGCCGGTTACGAGACCAAGCACACCAACTCTCTGCGCCTGTGGGACGCCAAGAGTCCCAAGCCTATCGACATGAGCCTGTTCAGCAAGGGCGAATATCTGCGGGCCGGCGAGGAGCAGGCTATGGCGGAGGTAATCGCCAAGGTCCTCTACCCTGAGGACAACCATTATGAGGGCAAGAGCCTTCGCCTGCGCCAGCAATACTTCTTTGTGTCCGCCACCGTGCAGTCCATTGTGCGCAAGCACATCCAGAACTACAAGACTGTGACCAACTTCCATGAGAAAAACGTCATTCAGATCAACGACACCCACCCCGCGCTGGTGATTCCTGAGCTGATGCGGATTCTGATGGATGACGCCGGACTGAGCTGGGACGAAGCCTGGCACATTACCGCCAATTCCGTGGCCTACACCAACCACACCGTCCTGGCGGAAGCCCTGGAGCGCTGGCCCCAGGATCTGATGCAGACCCTGCTGCCCCGCGTGTGGCAGATCATCTGCGAGATCGCCCGCCGCTGGCAGGAGAAGGTCACGGCGTTCTATCTCGGCGACGAGTCCAAGGTCAAGAATATGGCCATCATCTGGGACAACGAGGTCCGTATGGCCAACCTGTGCATCGCCGGCGGCATGGCGGTCAACGGCGTGTCCGCGCTGCACAGCGGTATTCTCCGCAGCGATGTGTTTAAGGATGCTTACGGCATGGAGCCGGATAAGTTCAAGAACGTGACCAACGGCATCGACCACCGCCGCTGGCTGGCGGAGATCAACCCCGGTCTGGACGAACTGATCTGCGATCTGACCGGCGGAAAGGATTACCTGCGCCATCCCGGTACTGCGCTGCCGAAGCTGGACAAATTTGCCAACGATAAAAAGGTGCTGGCACGGCTGGACGAGATCAAGCACAACAACAAGCTGGCTCTTGCCAAGTTTGTGAAGAAGGAGCAGGGCTTTGTTCTCAATACGGACGCTATCTTTGACGTCCAGGCCAAGCGGCTACACGAGTACAAGCGGCAGCTGCTGAACGTGATGAACATCACCTATCTGTACCTCCAGCTGCGGGACAATCCCAACATGGAGATGCGTCCCCACACGTTCCTCTTCGGCGCAAAGGCCGCGCCCGGCTACGCGGTGGCCAAGCGGATTATCCGCCTGATTAACTCCCTGGCGGATCAGATCAACAACGATCCCATCTGCAAGGACCGCCTGCAGGTGTTCTTCCTGGAGAACTACCGGGTGTCCATGGCGGAGGTCCTGATGCCCGCCAGCGAGGTGAGCCAGCAGATTTCCACTGCGGGCAAGGAGGCCAGCGGCACCGGCAACATGAAGTTCATGATGAACGGCGCGCTGACCATCGGTACGCTGGACGGCGCCAATGTGGAGATGCACGAGGTGCTGGGCGACGAGAATATGTTCCTCTTCGGTCTGAAGACGGAGGAGGTCAAGGAGATGCGGGATACTGGCTACAACCCCTACCGGCTCTATAGCCGGGACGGTGCGCTGCACCGCGTTCTGGACCAGATCAGCAAGGGCTTCCGGGACGGTATCCGGTACGACGACATTGTCGAACGGCTGCTGTTCGGCGGCGGCTCCCCGGCTGACGAATATATGCTGCTGGCTGACTTTGTCTCCTATGCGGACGCTATGCGCCGGGTGGCGGATACCTACGGCGACCGCGCCAAGTGGAACCAGATGTCCCTGCACAACATTGCCCGCTCCGGTATCTTTGCCGCTGACCGCTCTATTGCGGATTACGCGGAGACCATCTGGCATGTGCCTTATAAGAAATAATGTGATGCCCTGGATTGTCAGGCTCCCCTTTGATGGCAATACCTGTGTAGAAATCGAGGCGTATAGCATATAGTACCCCCGGCCTTTCCATAGGTCCCAAAACGCCGGAAGCCGCTTTTGCAGCTTCCGGCGTTTTTCGTACATGTTCTTGCGAGGTCCTATAAAAATAATAAAACCACGCCTGACAGCGTGGGAGTCAAAATTACCGTTATCCTCCAAATGGAAACTAGCGGTCGCTGATTATGACATCACACCCGTCAAAAATCATGTCATCAATATCAATCGTCATATCTTTCCGTACGATCATGGTCAACACTTCCTTTCTACTAATTGTCAATTACTATTATACCATAAAACAAAAATATTGCAATGGTATATTTTGTCAGAATTGAACATTATATTTTGTACAAATTTGCCGATAAAAACAGTTTTGGCATTGGTCCGCCGGCATATATGGAAGATATTCCCAGATATGTCGAATTCGCCAGACATACGCGATATGCAGAGCGCCTGACGATTGTTTTATAAAACAGGGAACCCGGCGCCGCCCGCTGGACGCGCCGGGCTTTTTTATCCCTGGGGTCTGGAGGCCACGCTCTCCACCGGGATCATACCGAAAGCAGTCAGCTCCTCGCCGTCCGCCAGCAACCGCAGCTCCTCCACGGAGCCGATGGAGTACAAGGAGTCGGCCAGGGACCAGAGCATCATGCGCTGCTGTTCCTCGTCCTCCGGCAGCGTCTCCAGGGACGATGCCGGGATGTTGACATAGCACACCCCGTTTTCCATACGCACGAAGTTGACCTGGAAATCCTCCGGCAGCACCCGGCTCAGCTCCCGATTTTGCGGTCCCTCCAGCAGCGCGGCCACCAAATTTTCTGCCAGTGTCTGGCCCTCGTAGAGTTCGATGACCCGCCGCTCTCCGGTCAGAGCGTTGGAGCTGTTCAAAAAGTACAGCGTCACCTCCACCGCCTGCACCACGTCGTCCATGGTGGACAGCAGCACATCCCGCTCATAGAAGACCTGCTTCGGCTGCTGTCCCAAAGCGCGGCCCTGGGCGGTGACGGATACGGCGCTGATGCCGTCCAGCCCGGTCAGGGAGAGGGTCAGGCAGTAGTCTGCCAGGGCCAGGTCCACCCCGCTGAGCCGGTTGACGCCGCTGCTGAAATCCACATAGGCCCGCCGGTCCAGAATCTCCAGTCCCAGCAGCTCCACGCCGTCGGGCAGAGGACTGCGCAGTCCGGCCTCCTCCGAGCCGTCCAGCAGACGCCGCACCACCGCACGGGCAAGCTCCTTCAGCGGTGCGTCCTCCGCCACGTCCAGCCGCTCCATATGGCTCTTGATCTGGTCGTTGCCCCTGGCCTTGGACTCCGAGGCCAGGAAGTAGAGCAGGCAGTCCTCCCCCTGCTCCTCTCCGTCCATCGACGGTGCGCCGCTGGCCGCCAATGCCAGCAGCAGCAGTGCGGCCAGAAGAAGTCCCCATCTGTTTTTCATACGTCCTCCTCCAGCAGACGGCAGGGCATTGTCACCAGGAACCGGGTCCCGCCGGCGGGAATGCTCTCCGCCCGGATGGCCCCGCCCCGGCGGCTCACCGTGTCGCTGACAATGCTCAGACCCAAGCCGGTGCCGCCTGCCGCACGGCTGCGGGCCTTGTCCACCCGGTAGAACCGCTTGAACACATTGCGCAGGTCCTCGTCCGGGATGCCGATGCCGTTGTCCTCCACCGTCACCACCGTGGTCTCCTCGCCGGTCTCCGCCCGGATGCGGATATAGCCCTCCCGGCGGTTGTATTTCACCGCGTTTTCCGCCAGATTGTACAGGATTTGATAGACCTCCCCCTCGGTGGCCGCGATCACCGCCCCAGGACCGCAGGAGACGTACACCGCCACCTCCTTCTCCTGAGCCACAGGCCGCAGCATCCGCGTCACCCGCTCCAGCACTGGCTCTACCTCCACCAGCGTTGGCGGCTCCGCCGCGCCGCTGTCCAGCCGGGTCAGCTGCAGCAGGTCCTCGGTGATACGGCTGAGCCGTTCCGCCTCCTGGCCGATGTCGCTGACAAACTCCCTGGCTGTGGCGTTGTCCATGTTCTCCGTCTGGAGGATGGAGTCGGTCAGCAGGCGGATGGAGGCCAGGGGGGTTTTCAGCTCGTGGGAGGCGTCGGAGACAAACTGCCGCCGCGCGCTCTCCGTCTCCTGGAGGCGGTCCACCAGGTCGTTGAACTCCCCGGCAATCTGGGTGAACTCATCGTGGCCGCTCAGCCGCGCCCGCTGGTTGTACGCCCCCTCCCGGACCCCCCGGATGGCGGTTTGCAGCGCGCCCAGCCGCTGGGTCAGCTGGCGGCTGAACACCAGGCTCACCACCAGCATCAGCGCGGCGATGCCCACGGAGATGGAAAACAGGTTGCCGCTGAGGGTCCCCAGCAGAGACGCCTGCTGGGTGTCGTACTCGTAGACGTACACGCCGCCGATGATCTGGTTCCGGTACAGCACCGGCTGGGCGGCGCTGGAGTGGAACGCCCCCTCTTTATAGACGCAGTACACCGCGTTGTTCCCCCGCAGGGCCTCCACCAGCTCCGTATAAAAGACATAGTAGCCCGTGGCGTTGCCCGCCTCCCGCGTGTCGTAGAGCACCTTTCCGTAGGGGTCGGTAATGATGGCGCGGGAGATGCCCTCCAGCTCTGCCGCGGCCATGGCAGCGGCGGTATTTTCCTCCGTCAGCGCGTCCAGGCCGGTGACGGAGGCGTTGATGGCGGCGGCGCTGCTCTGGAGGGCGGTGTGCTTGGACCGGAACACCAGGTCCTCGCTGACCAGCAGCGGATAGGTATTCATCAGGACCAGCACCGTTACCAGCAGGGCAATATAGCTGGCGCTGATCTTCAGCTGAAGGGAAATCCTACCCCTTAAAATAGTATCCAACCCCCCATTTGGTCATGATATACTCCGGTTCCGCGCTCTGGCGTTCCAGCTTCTCCCGCAGGCGGCGGATGTGTACGTCCACCGTGCGGTAATCGCCGGTGTAGGAGTAGCCCCACACCACGTTCATCAGATTTTCCCGGCTGTAGACCCGCCGCGGGTTCTTCATCAGCAGCTCGATGAGGTCGTACTCCTTGGCCGTCAGCTCCACCGTTTTCCCGTCCCGGATCGCCACCCGCTGTTCCGTGTCCAGCGTCAGCTCCCCTACGGTGATCCGGCTGCTGCCCCGGCCCTGGGCTCCCCCGGAGGCCCGCCGCAGCATGGCCCGGATGCGGGCTTTCAGCTCCAGAAGGTTGAAGGGCTTGGTGATGTAGTCGTCCGCGCCGCACTCAAAGCCGATGATCTTGTCCGTATCCTCGCTGCGGGCCGTGAGCATGATAACCGGCACGTTGGAGAACTCCCGGATGCGCATACACGCCTCCAGACCATCGATTTCCGGCATCATCAGGTCCAGTATCACCAGGTCGAACTGTCCCTCCCGCGCCAGCTCCACAGCCGTTGCGCCGTCGTAGGCGCATTCCACCTGGTAGCCCTCGTTTTCCAGATTGAATTTCAGGCCCTTGACCATCAATTTTTCATCGTCTACTACTAATATTTTCATCTGTCTGCCTCCTGCCTGGGTGTTTGGTCCGCGTTTCAGCCAACGGTCACACGGCGCCGGAATTTTGCCAGCGTCCCCTCGCCGATGCCGCTGACCTTCAGAAGCCCGTCCACAGACTGGAACGGACCGTTGACCTCCCGGTGTTCGATAATCCGCCGGGCCAGAGCCGGTCCAATGCCGCTGAGGGCCTCCAGCTCCTCCTGGTCCGCGGTGTTGATGTTGACCAGATCTTCCTGGGGGGATTCCGTCTGGTACTGGGCGGTGACGGTGTAGTCCGAACCCGCCGCCGGTTTCAGCGTAAGCAGGTACAACGCCGCCAACGCCGTCAGGAACACCGCCGCCAGCAGCAAGAGAAATCTTTCGGTTTTCGTAAATTTTCCAGCCACTTTACCAGTTGAACTCCCGTCATTTTTTTGGTATACTAGATACAGAACTTTCCGGATTCTCCCCTTGAGAAGCCGCAAGCGTCCTGTCAAATCCAAGTATACCATATTTGAGTGGAGAATGATATGAAAAATCGCCGTTTTTTTTGTCTTTTTTTTGCCTTCCTTCTCGTGCTGGGACTCGCAGCCCCTGCCAGAGCCGCCAATGACAACATCGGGGACTGGGAGGTGGCGGCAAAAGCCGCCCTGCTGATCGACCCGGATACGGAGGAAATCCTCTATGCCCGCAACATCCACGAGCGGCTCTACCCCGCCAGCCTCACCAAGATCATGACCTGCCTGCTGGTACTGGAGGCCATTGACAGCGGCGGTCTCTCCATGGACACCCTGCTCACCGCCTCCGAGGCGGCAGTGACCTCCATCCCCGCCGACGGCAGTACCGCCGGACTGAAGACCGGGGAGCAGCTGACGGTGGAGGAACTGCTCTACTGCATCATGCTCTCCTCAGCCAACGAGGGCTGCAACATTCTGGCGGAGGGGGTGTCGGGGACCATCGAAGCCTTTGTGGACCAGATGAACAGCCGCGCCGCCGCCCTGGGGTGTGAGGACACCCACTTTGTCAACACCAACGGCCTGCCGGACGATAATCACTACACCACGGCCTGGGACCTCTACCTGATTACCCGCGAGGCCCGCAAGCACCCGGACTTCATGCCCATCGTGGGCGAGGCTTACCACGAGGTGCCGGCCACCAATCTCTCCGCCCCCCGCAATCTCCGCAACACCAACTATCTCCTGTCCAGCTGGTACACCACCGGCTACCTCTACAAAGGCGCGGAGGGCATCAAGACCGGCTCCACCAGCGCGGCGGGGTACTGTCTGGTCGCCTCCGCCACCCGCAGCGGCCGCAGTCTGCTCAGCGTTGTCCTGGGGGCGGAGCGGATTACCCTGGAGGACGGCACAATCCTTACCCAGAGTTTTTCAGAGACCATCAAGCTCTATGACTGGGGGTTTGACAACTTTTCCCGGCAGATTATTCTGAAAGCGGACGAGCTTGTGGGGGAGGTGCCGGTAACGCTGTCCCAGGAGCAGGATTTTGTGAAAATGCATCCGGAGGAGGAGATCGAGCGTCTGTTCCCCAAGGACGCCGATCTGGAGAAGGATATCGAGCGGACCATTACCCTGAAGGACGAGATTGTGGAGGCCCCAGTGACCAAGGGGCAGGCGCTGGGAACCATTACCTTGAGCTACAATGGCGCTACATACGCCACGGTGAATCTGCTGGCGGATGAGGATGTATCGGCCTCCCGGTTTTTGGTGCTCCAGCGGGATATTCTGGAGTTTTTGCACCGGCCCATCCTGTGGATTGGGATTGGCAGCGCGGTGGGCGTGATTGTGCTGCTGCTCATTCTGCGGGCTGCGCTGAAGTCCAACCGCAGAAGATATGGACGGAGTTCGTCCTCCTCGCCACGGAGAAAGGGCGGGTACCGGGGACGGAGAAGATAGGAGGCGCGTTGCAGCCTGAGCGGATGGACGGTCAGACCCGATAAAGAAGGAGGATACCGGCGAAAAACCGGTACCCTCCCTTTTGGTCTGTATTCATGTAGCAGATAACACGGTCAATTCGCCGCTCTCCGACTCTTCGTCCTGCGCTGGCGCGGATACATACAGTTCCTCACATTCCCGCTGGGCCTGGATAAGAGCCTGTCTGACGTTCTCCATGGTATTGATTGCATCCTCCGTAGCGTTGAACAGCGTCAGGTACATTTTTTTGTAGTCTACCATACTTCTCCTTCCCTACGGCTCCTGCCGTATGGACACAAAATCTCGC
>JAAWQS010000045.1 GCA_022800665.1 Oscillospiraceae bacterium | reverse complement strand
CGAGGGTCCACCCGTTCCCATCCCGAACACGGAAGTTAAGCTCGCTTCTGCTGACAATACTTGGCTGGAGACGGCCTGGGAAGATAGGTAACGCCAACATGATAAAAGGGGAGGACAGTCTGTTGACTGTCCTCTCATTTTTGCGTTTTTACCATTACGGCTACCGGAGGGAAATTTTAAGTTGAAAAAATATGAATTTGATGCTGTCATTCGTGAGATAAAAGATAAGGGAGGCGCATTTGTCGTCTTTCCTTGGGATGTGCGCAAGGAATTTGGTAAAGGGCGGGTTAAGGTTCATGTTTTGTTTGATGGAATCCCCTATGACGGTAGTATCGTCAATATGGGTCTGAAGGATGAAAAGGGAAATGTCTGCTATATCATTGGGCTGCTGAAAGCAATTCGAAAGGAACTGGGAAAATCCGAGGGGGACTTGGTCCATGTCATTGTTGCAGAAAGATAGATTTTGAAACTTGTGGGAAAGGTTGAGCGAATGATTCGATATGCCAATATGAATGATTTTGCGGTATTGTGGTTCTTTATTGCTGCCCAATGAACCTTTGGAAATCTTTTTTTTGAAAAAATTGACCTAATTCAGAAGTTATCTGAGCTTTTATTCAGAAGGAGGAAAGCCTATGTCTGGCCGCTGCGGAGGAAAATACTGGTCTGTGTCCACACTGGCAGGACGGGGATGGACAAAAGAGCTGATTCGTGAGCTACTTCCTAAGCCGCACCTTGTCCCAAACCATAACGGCATGATCCGTACATGGGCGAAGGAGGACGTACTTGTGGCTGAGAGAAGCCAGAGGTTTGCCAATCGAAAACCCAAAGCCGGACGCAGTCTGCCTGCCAATTCCCCGCCGGAAGTCAAATTTGCTGTTGCCGCTTTTGCACGGGCCTGGGATAACTTTTCACAGGACGCTCCTGCCGTGGTTTCCCTTCTGGCAAACTACTATCATGATGCTATTCTCAGCAGACTCCCTGCCGCGTCAGCGGGCGCTTCCATGCGCATGGCTCAGGCTACAGCACGGTTGAAGGAATTTCTTGCTGTAGAGCATCGCTGCGACAGCTACCGCCTGCCGGAAATTATGAAAAATTTCCTTCGGGCGGGCGCATGGCTGAGCGCATACCCTGAGCATCCCCTGGTAGGACAGGTCTGCGAACGATATCCATATGTGCTGTTTGCAGCTGCGGCACAGCTTGTCGCGGATTTTACTGCCCAGCGGCCAGCGGCTCGCCTGGAGGAGCTGCTGCAGATGGAGAACTTTCCAAAAGCCATGCTGCTCTGCGAGGGCCTGAGTACAGTTTGGTCCGTCTGGTATGTGCCGCAGGCCATTCAAACCAGCCTCTCCCTGCTGATTGCACTGAACCCAAAGGACGAGTACCCAGAGGCGCGGGCAATGCACAGGCGCTTTGTACTGCATTTGGGCGGCACCAATACCGGGAAGACATACGCAGGGTTCCAGCGGCTGAAGAACGCCCAGACCGGCGTCTATCTTGCCCCGCTGCGCCTGCTGGCTCTGGAGGCCCAGGAGACGCTGCTGAATGCCGGGGTGGAGTGCAGTCTGTCCACCGGCGAGGAGGAGGATTTCCGGGAAGGAGATACCCATATGGCCGCTACCGCAGAGAAGCTGGATATGAAGCGGTATTGGAACGTGGCCGTGATCGACGAGTGCCAGATGATCGCTGACCAGCAGCGGGGCTACGCATGGACCCGCGCGATCCTGGGCGTACTGGCCCCGGAGATCCATCTGTGCGCCGCGCCGGAGGCCAAAGACCTGCTGCTGCGCCTGATCGAAAGCTGTGGGGACAGCTATGAGGTGGAGGTTCACAAACGCACTACGCCTCTGATCTGTATGTCCCACGCAGTGGATTACCAGCGTGTGCAGCCCGGAGACGCGCTGATTACCTTCTCCAAAGTAGGCGTGCTCAGCGTGGCCGAAGACCTGCGCCAGAGCGGAAAGGAGCCGGCGATTATCTACGGCGCGCTCCCCTACTCCACCCGCCGGAAACAGATGGAGGGATTCCTCGCTGGGGAGATGAAGTATATTGTGTCTACCGACGCTATCGGCATGGGCCTCAACCTCCCCATCCGCCGGGTTATCTTTATGGAGACAGAGAAGTTTGACGGCGTGGAGCGCAGGGAGTTGAAGCCGGAGGAGATTCGCCAGATTGCGGGCCGGGCGGGCCGGTTCGGAATGTACAACAGGGGCTACGTGGGGGCAACCCAGAATCTGCCGGTGATCCGGGCGGGACTGGACGCTGCGCCTGTGCCGCTCCAGTATGCTGTGGTGGGATTCTCCGACCTGGTGCTGGAGGCGGATTTTGATTTGCTGGAGGTGCTGACCGAGTGGAACAAAATGCCCACGGTGGAGCCATACCGCAAGTTGGATATCTCCCGCTATATCACCCTGATTTCGAAAATGCGGGAGATGGGATTCCTGCTGTCCAGGGAACAGGAGCTGCGGGCTGCCAATATCCCCTTTGATGAGAACGAAGACGCCCTGCGGGACCTGTTCTTCCACTTCCTGCACCGCTGGCAGGAGGGAGAGGAGATCGAACAGCCCGGTCTCCCGGAGGAGGACCCGACCCTGCCGGAATTGGAGCAGTATTACCGGAAACTGGACCTCTATTTTTCCTTTGCCAAGACCTTTCACTGCCCGGTGGATGAGGACAAGCTCTACGACAGCCGGGAGCGGGTGGCCGATGAGATCAACGAGATTCTTCTCCACCGCCTGCGGAACAATATCCGCTTCTGCAGCCGCTGCGGAAAAGCCCTGCCCCTGTATCACCGGGGACGGCTGTGCGATACCTGCTACCAGCGGAGCAGAAAAAATGCCGCCAGGGGGCTGGGGCAGCAATAGCGGTTTTGCGGTTCCGCCATGTAAAATTTTCCTTTTTTTACTCTTTTTGCGGAAAGGTGTTTACTTTCGTCGAGTAAAGCGCTAAGATAGGAGCAACAAAAGCGACGGAGGAATTTCTCATGGCAAAAATCGCAAAAAAGGAAAAGAGCGACAGACTGTATCAAGCGATCCTGACGCTGAAGAACGAGGAGGAGGTCTACAACTTCTTTCAGGACCTCTGTACGGTTACAGAGCTGCGGGCCATGGAACAGCGATTCGAGGTTGCCGTGCTGCTCCGACAGGGGATGATCTATAACGATATCCTGGAACGGACGGGAGCCTCCAGCGCCACTATCAGCCGGGTCAACCGGTCCCTGGCTTTCGGACACGGCGGCTACCAGGTGTATTTTCAGAGGCAGGAGGAGGACTCAAAGGAGGTAGAGCAATGAGCGCTTATGAGGCTTTGGCAGGCGTCTATGACGCCCTCACGGAAGATGTGGGCTACGAACGCAGGGCGGACTACATTGAAAAACTCTTTCAGAAGAGCCGGATTCCCGTACGCACAGTCCTGGACCTGGCCTGCGGTACCGGCGGTATGACGTCGGCGCTCACGGAGCGGGGCTATGAACTGATCGGCGTGGACCAAAGCCCGGATATGCTGGCTGCGGCGCAGGAAAAGGCGGCGAACCTGACGGGTATTCCGCCGGCGCTGATCTGCCAGTCCATGCCGTCCCTGGACCTGTATGGCACGGTGGACGCCGCTATCTGCTGTCTGGACAGCATCAACTACCTGACCAATCCCAAGGATGTTCAGCGGACCCTGCAGCGGCTGCACCTGTTTATCGCGCCGGGCGGGATGCTGATTTTTGACATTTTAAGTCCGGCGCACCTCCAGGGGCTGGACGGACAGGTGTTTCTGGACGAGAAGGAGGACGTGTACTGCGTGTGGCGGTCTTCCTTTGAAAAGCGAAGCAATATCTGTTCCTACTGGATGGATATTTTCACCCGGCGGGAGGACGGCTGCTGGAGCCGGGCCGGTGAGGAGCACAGGCAGCGGGCCTATCAGGTGGAGGAACTGCGCAGCTGGCTGCTGGAGGCGGGCTTTGACCGAATCCGTACCTACGGCGACTGCCGGATGTCCGCGCCGAAGGAGGACGCGCAGCGGATTTACTTCTCCGCCATCCGGGATCAGTCCTGACAGCAGGCATAGCAATAGCCCCACAGATGCGCATACACAACTGTGGGGCTATTGCACGTATTCTGTTGTCAATCCGCGTCCTCCTTTCCGCCGTTTCCTCAGCCTTCTTTTCCGTCACACGCTTACACGGCCTGTTCAGTCTCTTTGTCGGATATGCAATCCATGCCGGATTCGTCTGCACGGGAATCTGCCGCTGGGGAAATCAGAATCCGCTGTGAGCGGGGCTGCTTGGGATGTATAAAATATACTATAATCTTCAGGGGATGTCAAGCCCTTTTGTACAAATTTATTTTGGGATATTTTGTCTTTTACCGTAACAACAGAACAATAAGCGAGGAGTTTAACCATGTATGACGAGCTGACCGAAATCGACATTCAAAAAATGCGGGAGGAAATCCGCTACCGGGTACAGGAGCTGCGGCCAAAGCTGATTGAGGATGTGCAGACCGCCCGCGCCTTTGGGGACCTGAGTGAAAATTTTGAGTATAAATGCGCCAAGCAGGAGAAAAACCGCAATGAGAGCCGGATTCGCTACCTGGAGAGGATGATCCGTACGGCAAAGGTGATCTCTGCCGAATCCAGGGAGGATGCAGTGGGGCTGTTTGACACGGTGGTGGTCTTCAACGAAAAGCTGCAAAAGGAAATGACCCTGCGCCTGGTGACGACCCTTCGGGCGGATGCCCACAAGGGCCTGATCAGTAAGGAATCCCCGGTGGGGAAGGCGCTGCTGGGCCGGAAGGTTGGGGAAACTGTACATGTCAAGACCGGCGGCAGCCTGGAGTATGATATGGTCATCCGGTCCATTGAGAAGGGGGAGGATGACGCCTCCATCGCAATCAGCTCTTTTTGAAAAGCAGCCGGTCTGATCGAGAAACAGCAGGTCCTGGGGAAGTTTTGTTCCCAGGACCTGCTTACTCTTTTACTGTCTGAATTTGGGGTCCCACTGGAACAGCCACAATATTCCAGAGACGATAGCCAGCAGACCGCCTACCCGAACAATATCAAGAAGCGTAATCATCAAAACACATCTCCTTTTCCAATCAAAGTCTTTTGCCAGTCCTTTGCGGACCTGTTGGGGAGCTATCCCCTACGCTCTTAAATTTACCATAAGTCCGGTGGAATTGCAAGAAAAGATATTTGTAAAATGGAACAAAATTCATAATACGGTGCAGGAGCAAAATTTCTCCTTGATTCTTTCTGTATTGCCGATTATAATAGGGTTTATTACACAGTAAGTTGTGCATTATTGATATTTCTCAAAATAGATAATTTCCTCAAACAATAGATGCCATAAGACTTTTATAGAAACTAATAAAAATTACTCAATATTTTTGTTCTGTCCGACAAGGAGGAGTTCTATGAATATCAGTATGAACGAGCTGCTGTGCTTTGATTATTTCAAAGGACTGCGCCTGCTGGCCGGCAGGGACGGCCTGTCCAGACCTGTAAGCAGCTGCGGTATGCTGGACTACGAGCTGGACCCGCAGTTGAACAAAAAATTCTTCTATACCAACTTCAAACCCTATACGTTGACTCTGTCTTCCCTGTTTTTTGCAAAGGACAATCCATTCCAGATTATGGATGCCGTTAAATATCTGGTTTCCCAGGAGGGCAGCGGCCTGATTATCAAAAACGTCTTTCGCCTGCCCATCCACGAGTCGATTATCCGCTATGCCGACTACAAAAACTTCCCCCTCTTCCTCATGGACGATTTTATTATGTTTGAGGATGTCATCATCCAGGTCTTTCAGTGCATCAACGCAGTCTCCGGCGCGGCCAGCGCGGAAAGCGTTCTGGACCGGCTGCTCTATCAGGATACAAACGCCTCCGAAAAAGAACTGCTGGCCAGACAACTGCTGCCGTCCCTCCACAATCAATATCTCGCCGTCCATCTGCGCCCGGAGACCGGCATCTCCATTGACGCCTCCGAAAAAATAAAGGCCAAAGCAGCCCGGACACTTCCTGCGGGTACGTCTTATACGGTGGCCCACTACCGCCGGGGCGCGTTCCTGCTCCTGTCCAATGACGCCCCCACGGAGGCCGGATTGTTTGAAACCGTGGCGGAACTGGTACCGGAGGAGCTGTGCTGTTCCATTGGGATGGGAATGGTCCATTTCAAGCCGGAGGAGTTTGATACAGCAATCAAGGAGTCCCTTTTTGCCTCCACCATCCATTACCTGGAAAATAAACGCTTTCATCTTGGAAAAGCTCCCTATCTGTGCTATAACGATCTGGGAATATACCGGGCGCTTCTGCCGGTTCTGTCCCTTCCCGCCCTCACATCCTACTCCCGGCAGATTCTGGAACCGGTTGCCGAATTTGACGCCGAAAACAAGGGAAAGCTGCTGGAGACCCTTCTGCTGTTCGTACAGTGCGGCGGCGATCTGCATCTGCTTTCCAGGGAAACCGGACAGCATGAAAATACCATCCGGTACCGGCTGAAAAAGATTTCCGCCCTGACCGGACTGCAATATCAAAAGCCAGCCCATTATGAGGAGCTGGCCCTTGCCGCCCGTATTTATCTGCTGTCCCAGGAAAACCTGCCGCTATAATTATATTTACGCCCCCTGACGCAAAAAGCTGCATCAGGGGGCAAATATCTGAGGAAATGTCTCAGGCTTTACGCCTTGCCGTCACTGCCGCAGACCTTGATTTTTTCCATCGCGTACTGCTTGACTTCTTCCCGGCCCTGGGCGTTGTACTTCTTCGGGTCAAAGGCGTCGGGATGCTCCTTCAAATAGGCGCTGACGCCCTTGGTGAAGGCAATGCGCAGGTCGGTGGCGTAGTTGACCTTGCAGATACCTCTGGCAATGCACGCCCGGACCGTATCGTCCGGCACGCCGGAGGTGCCGTGGAGGACCAGAGGAATGGACACAATAGCTCTGATCTCGCGCAGCCGGTCCAGGTCCAGCCGGGGCACGCCTTTATAAACGCCGTGGGCGGTGCCGATGGCGACAGCCAGAAAATCCACGCCTGTGGCTTCCACAAACGCTTGGGCCTCCCTGGGGTCGGTGTACGGATTGCCCTCTCCGCCGATGAGGTCGTCCTCTTTTCCGCCCACCTTGCCCAGTTCAGCCTCCACCGGGATACCGGCGGGATGGCAGGCGCTGGCAACGGCCCTGGTCACTTGAACATTCTCCGAAAAGGGCTTCGGCGAGCCGTCAATCATGATAGAGGTGTACCCGGCGCGGAACGCCTGCATAGCCAGGTCAAAGCTGCTGCCGTGGTCCAGATGCATGACCACCGGCACAGCGGCCTTTTCCGCCGCCGTTTTGACATTGGCATAGAAGAAGTCCACGTCCGCATACTTGAGAGTCGAGGGGGTGGTTTGCAGGATCACAGGCGCGCGCAGTTCCTCCGCCGCCGCAACCACGGCCTGGACCATCTCCATGTTCTCCACATTGAACGCGCCTACCGCGTAGCAGCCCTCCTGGGCGTCCAGCAGCAATTTTTTTGATGTAACAAGAGGCATGATATCGTTCTCCTTTCCTGACTTTTCCGTCTCATTTTAGCACACTGGAGCGCGGCTGTAAATGCGGTCCGGAAAAATTCCTCGAATTCTTATAGCCGCAGGGCCTCAAGTGCGTCGCAGATTTCATCGGAGAACGTCCCACCGCCGGCGGCGGCAATGGTTCGGGCACACAGCGACTCCGCCGCGATGGACTGGGGGGCAATGGCGAAATCCGCCGCGTTCAGCATAGGGATGTCAAACACGCTGTCCCCCGCCGCAATAGCGGTATCCACTGCAAACCGCTTCCGGAAACGCCGCAGAGCGGACCCCTTGTGGATACTCCGCGGCAGGCAGTACACCTTCCCTTTATCGGCCCGGACCGCCAGGAGACGGCCGTTGACCGCGCCGCGCAGCGTCTCCACCACCTTTTCCGGATCGCTGCACAGAGCGTAGGCCATCAGGTCTGCCGGCGTGCGGACGGTGTCTGTCAGGGAGCGGAAGACTGTCACAGCCCGCTCCAGCTCCTCCAGCTCCGGGGCGGCAAGCCGCCGGGTTTCGCGCAACCATACCGGGTCCGCCTCGCCGTTCGCCAGCAGGACGCCGCCGTTGCAGAGCAGCGCGTACCGGCAGGGCAGCAGGGTCTGAAACACGGATATGCGCTGGTACTGCTCCAGGGACCGCATTGTCACCGGAATCAGCCGCAGCCAGGACGCCCCCTGCAAATACGCCAGCGTCCGCCGGGTCATGTAGCTCTGCACCCGGCCCTCCAGCAGTTCTACCGGCAGCTTCTCCCCTGGCAGCTCTACACGGTGGGAAAAAATCAGGGTGCGGTCCAAATCAGAAAAAAAGGCGGTCATACCGCTCACCTCACTCACGTGTCGGCCATCTTCCGGATAATCCCGCAGGCCCGGTAGCGCCGCAGCGGGTACTCCTCCACCGGAACGCCCTTTTCCCGCGCCAGCTGGAACAGATGCCCCAGGCGCGCCTGGTCTGTCCGGTCGCTGACCAGGATTTTCCACGGCGCCCGCCGCAGCAGAACCCGCGTGGCCTCCCCGATGCTGGGCTTGATAAGATGGATGTCGTCCACCCCAAAGGCCCGGCCAATCTCCCGGACCTCCTCCAATCCGGCTCCCCAGGGTTCCGTCTCTTCGCCGCAGTCCGCCGCCGGAACCCGGAACCTGCGCTCAATTGCACCGATGAACGAATTGGTCAGGTCTTGGTCCCGCAGCTCCCGGTAGAACACCGCGCCGTGGAAATCCTGCGCCCCGATGATGTCCGTCCGTAGAAAGGTCCGGCTCAGAAGACCGGAGATGGTGGAGTTCAGGCATGAGCTGGCAATGAGAAAATCATCCCGCGTCCCGTACTTTCCCGCCACGCAGGCCGGGTCGGACAGCACAGCCAGACTGGGGTCCACGCCGGGGTAGTCCTCCATCGCCGCGTTCAGCTGCCGCTGGATGGCCCCCTTGCCCGTCCAGCCGTCCACAAACTGGATACTGCCGGGCCGGCGCCGGGCCAGGATGTAGTCCATAGCGTTCCGGTCAATGCCCCGGTCCCGGATGATGGAGATGGTGTAGTGGGGCAAATCCGCCTGGTACCGCCAGCGCAGGTAACGGCGCAGCAAGATTCCCACCGGCGTCCCCGCACGGGCCAGGGACACCAATGTTCCTGTCCGGCCCTTTTCCCTCCAAATCCACTCCGCTGCCCTGGCCACGGCGTCGGCGGTAATCTGTCCATACCGCTCCAGGGCGTCATAGTAGGCGCGGAGGTATGCCTCTGACGGCGCGTACTCCACCGGCAGCATCTCCGAGTAGTGCGCGCCGCTCTGGATCAGCCGCTCCCGCTCCAGGGTCCCCAGGGGCGTCACCAGCCCGGTCACGTCCTTCAGCAGTACCGTCACATCATCAGGCCGGTAGGTACTAAACATGTCCGCCTCCATATAAAAAGACCGGTTTGACGCCCCAGTACCCGCAGGCTGCGGCCAGGTCGCGGGGGCCGTCCGGATTGGCCGGGACAGCGTCGGAGAGCACAAGCACGGTATCGTAGTTTTGCAGGTTATAGACGTAGGTTTTCCGGTCCTTTTCGTAAAAACTGCTCATGAGATAACCATTTGTAATCGGACTGTCCTGGCTGACGGCTATAGGACTGCGGGTGGTGGCGTGGACGGCCACGGCAGTACCCGTCTGCTCAATAGCACGGGCCAGCAGCAGGGCGGGATACATGCATTCCTCCGTCCCCAATACCAGCACATGGCCTCGCAGACGGTCCTTTACCGTCTCCAGGGCCTTTTTCACCAATTCCCCACAGCGCTGCCGGTACAGGCCGATGGCGGCGCCAATGCGGGGATTGGGCAGGGGACAGTTCAAGTGATACTCCTCCACCGCCTCTGCCGCACCGCCCCGGCAGTCCACCGTCTCCTGGGGGGTATAGCGGAGGACCTTCGGCGTATAGTCCTCTTCCGGAATCCGTACCAGCCACCGGCAGGTCACGCCCAACGCCTGCAGCCGGTCCAGATTTTCGTCTGACAGACGGTTGAGAAGGGAGGCCGCCACCACCGGCGGCAGGTCGGGGCAGGTCTCCCGCAGCTGCCGCACCGCGTTGCCCATGGTCCGCCCGGTGGACAGCTCATCCTCCACGAAGAGCACATGTCCCGTGTTCCGCAGCCGCTCCCGCAGTCCGTCCCCGCACAGCTTCTGCTCTGTGGCGTGGCTGTGCTCCTCCTGAAAGAAGACCCAGTCCGCAACCTCCGGCAGCTTTTCCCGCGTGGTGGTCAGATAGACGCAATCGTCGGGGAAACACCCGGCCACCACCGCGCCGATGGCGGTGGCGGTCTCCGCAAAGCCGATGACCAGCCGGGTGTCCGGGTACTCTGCCGCCAGCATCCGGCCCATGGCCGACATCATCTCCAACGCGGCCTCCGGTCTGGAGGGTACGTGCTTGGCCTGAAGGGGGTTCACCAGCAGAAAGGCCCGTTTGCTGGTGTCCTGCCGCCGGGCTAACCACAGCAGGTCTTGTGCCGTATAATTTGTATTATTCAATATTGACTCCATATCTCCTACAAAGCGTTTCCAGCCCGCTCTGGTAGCCGGAACCCACAAAATTTACTCTCCATTCGCCCTTATACCGGTAGACTTCCAACGCCACCACCGTTTTTTCCATACCCAGGCCCTCCATTTCAAAGCGGCAGAGCTCCGTTTCGCCTTGGAACAGGCGCAGGAGGGGTTTCTCCACCAGGGAGAAATTTTCCGCCGGATTGCCGCCGTATATGGAGTAGCACACAGTAATTTTCTTTGTCCAGGCCGGGGCCCTGCCCAGCTCCAGCAGTACCAGCGGCGTCTCGCCGCTGACGGGGACCTTGACGCACCCTGTCTCCGATTCCGGATTGCTGAAAAAGATGAGGTCCTGGTCGCCGCTGACCTTACCGTCCTCCCCCAGCAGGAACACATACCCGTCCAACTCCACAGGCCGTCTCACGGCCCCGCAGCTGTACGCAATCCGCAGTACGCCGTCTGGTCCGGACAGCGGCAGACGCTGTCCCCGCACCGCCCGCTGGACCTCCTGCTCCGTGACCGGCGGGACCACCGGCGGCGTACGCATCTTCAGCGGCTCTGACAGCGGCAGCGTCCCCGACACCGGCGCGGCGTCCAGATGCACCGGCGCGCCGCTCACGGCCTTCCCGGTCACATAAATCCGCCGGGTCACGTTGGTACGGACCAGCAGCTCGCCATAGAGGATGGCGTTATCCCGCACCGCGCCGGTCTCCAGGGTAATGCGGCAGCTTCCCCGCCGGAGGAAGCTGGGCGCGGCCCGCAGGTCCTTCACGCCGCAGGCCAGCTCCGCGTCCATGGGCAGCGTCAGGTCGTAGGAAAAGGCGTTGATCTCATTGGCGGCAAACGTCCCCAGGGAGATCACGGACGGCAGGTTCCACCCCTCCGCCTCGCCGGGCAGACCCGTCACCTCGCCGTTTACCTCCACGCCCTCCAACACCGTGTCGCCCGTTTTCGATGTAATGGCAATCCGGGGACCGGCCTCCTCCGTCACCTCCACCCGGATATTCCGCACCGTCACGCCTTGGGCGGCTGCCGTCAGCACCGGCCCCTGCCCGGCCCACAGCGTGGCGTTTCCTCCGTCGAAGACGCAGGGGCGGTCAATTACCAGCGGACCCTCGTATTCCCCCGGCTCCAGCCGGAAGTCCCCTGTTCCGCGGTTGAATATATCCTGCAGCCTGCTCATGGCGTCCCTCCATTCTTTCATACAGCAATCATTCTCCAGCCGCCGCCGGAGCGGTTATTTTCTCCCAGCGACCCAGCGCATTCCCCAGCGATAGGCCGCGTCCATATCCCGGTGGCCGGGGAAGAACTGGATCAGTTTCTCCACACTGAAGGTCTCGTTGCCGCAGTTCTCCAGCATGGCGATGGCGCACATGGGCAGATGGGAGCCATACTCGTCCATCCGCACAATAATTTCCTGACTGCCCGGACACTTCACGGTCACAACGCCCTTGGCCTCGTCCCAGTTGGCCGCGCCCTCATAGATAAAGGTGTACACCAGAATCCGCTGAATCTGGCTGATCCGTTCGCCGTTGACCCGCAGGTTTTCCCCGCCGGCTACCGCGCCGCTCCGGTCGTCGCCGTCCAGTGCGATAAAGGGCGGCTCCTGGAGGCTGCCGAAGGCATTGCCCAACGCCTGCACGCAGCCCTTCCGGCCATCCTTCAGCTCAAACAGGCACCCCAGGTCCAGGTCAATGGCCGCAGGCCTGGGGGAAAACAGCCCGCCCCGTTTCACCGGCTGGCTCCAGTTCAGGTTGATCAGAATCTCCCCCAGACTGCTGCCGCTCTTGCGCAGGCTGACCTTCTGGCCCTTGCGCAGCTCCACTTTTGCCGGCGCGTTATCCTGGGGCGGTGGCGGCGGGGGAGACGGTGGATTTCCGCCGCCCATGACCTCCTCGCCGCCGTAGGAGCGCAGCAGGTCGCCCAGGCCGCCGTTGAAGCCGCCGGCTACCGCGCCGAACCGCCACACATCCTTTTTATACAGCTCAATGGAGATAATCGCCTTCTCGCTGTGGAAATCCGAGCCGTTCAGCTGTAACGCCAGCGCATCCTGCCCGTCCTGGCGGACGGCGGCGGTGTGGGAGGCGATTTCGCCCATTGTGCCGCTGCCGTCGATGCTGACCGTAAACACCAGCCTTTGGATGGAGGCGGGCAGGCGGCTCAGGTCCACGCCAAACCGCGCCCCTCTCCCGCCGGACTCGTATGTAATCTCCCCGCCGGGGGACCGGGTCTGGTTATAAAAGACCATGTACCGGTCGTCGGACAGCTTTCCCCCGCCGTCCACGCCGAAGCAGCAGTAGTCGTACACCGCCCCGCCGTCCACATCCATTGCCACCTCAATTGCCTGGTCTGGCCGGACGTACTGGTCCAGCTTTCCCCGCATTCCTCGCTGTATCTGCATAACCGTCCTCCTGTCGATATCTTTTGCCGTCCCGCTTGACGGAAAATGAAACAGGGGGCCTTCCGGCCCCCTGCGCGATCAAGCGAACCGTCTGGCAAGCTCCTCGATGCCGTTGTCCCGTGTGGGCTGGCCGATGGCGTTGAACTTCCAGTCCTGGCCCCGCCGGTAAATCTCGCCGAAGACCATGGCCGTCATGCCCTCATAGTTCTCGGAGAGATTGTACTTGCACAGTTCCTGTCCCGTCTCCGCGTCGCAGATGCGGATAAACGCATTCTCAATCAGACCGAAATGCTGCTTCCGCTGGGCCGCCTGATAGATATTCACCACAAACACGATCTTGTCGTAGGCTTCCGGCATCTCTGCCAGGTCCACCAGGATCTGCTCGTCGTCGCCCTCTCCTGCGCCGGTGAGGTTGTCGCCCATGTGGCGTACCGCGCCGCTGGAGTGGGTGAGCGCGCCGAAGTAGACAATGTCCGGTACGCCCATCAGCCGTCCGTTCTGGCAGAGGAACGCGGTGGCGTCGCAGTCGATGTCCTGGGGCTTAGGGGCGAAGAAGCCTCTCTTCTGCTTCACCTCGTCCCAGCCCAGGCCCACCATCACCCGGCGCAGCGTACCGCCGCCCTCCTTGCGCAGATCCACCTTCTGGCCCTTTTGCAAATTAACAGACATGGTTTGTTATCCTTTCTCTTACGATGATCTTGACGGCGGGAGCATCCCCTGGAGCCACTGGCTGAAGGCCTCCGGCTTTCTGGTCTGGATCAGGATGACCCCCGGCCCTGTAAAGCGGCACACCAGGCATTCCCCGGAGATCACGCTGGAGATCCAGCCGTTGGACGCCTTCTCGATCCGGTACTGCATATAGTCCGGCCAGGCCACCAGATGGCCGTTGTCGATAATGACCTCCTCCCCCGCCTCCAGGTTGACGGAGTGGATGGCGCCGAAGCTGCTGAGGAAGACCAGGCCGCGGCCCCGGAGGTTCAGCACAAAGAGGCCCTCCCGTGAGAAAAGACCCTGGGCCAGATTCTGCACCGCTGTGTCCACCTCCACGCCGGGGGTGGAGGCTAGAAAGCCGTCCTTCTGCACCCGCAGGCCGTAGCTGCCGTCCAGCTCCACGTCGATGATGCCGCCGGGGGCGGCGTGGCCCAGCAGGACCCGGCCCGGCCCCCGGCTGGCCTGGATGGTCTGGAAGAAAAAGCTCTCCCCCGCCAGGAACCGCCGGGCCAGGCCGCCCAGGATGTTCCGGTCCATATTTCCGGTCAGTTCCAGGGACGCGGACATGGCAATCATGGCGTCGGATTCCGCCTTGATGGACTCCCCGTATTGGAGGTCGCACTGGACGACAGGGAATGCGTCGCCGTGCAGGATTTCATATTTCATCCGTCCCGTCCGCCCCGCGCCGTCAGACGTTGACGCCGAAATTCAGACACAGCGCGTGGAGGCCGCCCTGGAAGCCGCTGCCGATGGCGTTGAACTTCCACTCGCCGCTGTGGCGGTACAGCTCGCCCACCACCACCGCCGTCTCAATGGAGAAATCCTCCCCCAGGTCGAAGCGGACCAGCTCCGTGTGGCTCGTGTCGTCCATGATGTGGATATAGGCGTTGTCCACCTGGCCGAAATTTTGCTTGCGGACGTCGGCGTCATAGATGGTGACGGTGAAGGCGATTTTCTCCACGGAGGGGGGGACCAGGGAGAGGTCCACTTTAATGACCTCGTCGTCGCCGTCGCCCTCGCCGGTGAGGTTGTCGCCCGTGTGGACCACACCGCCGGAAGCGTGCTTGAGGTTTCCGTAGAACACGAAGTCTCCGTCGCTGGCCACCTTGCCGTTTCCACCCACCAGGAATGCCGCGGCGTCCAGATCAAAGTCTGCGCCGCCGTCATAGCGGTTGGTGTCCCAGCCCAGGCCGATCATCAGCTTGCTCAGACCGGGATTGCCCTTTGTTAAATCGACTTTTTGACCCTTAGATAAACTCACTGCCATGGAAATTGTCCTCCTAAGTTAGAATTTTTATAATTCGCAGCGGTGGCTGCGGAATTAGCTGGATTTGTGCATAACGGCCTTGCGCGCCATGTCGATGGGGATGACCAGGAAGGCCAGACCCAGGCAGGTCAGCCACGCGGAGGGGCTGAGGGCCTCCACGCTGAGGACCTCGCCGCCGAAGGTGACGAACACAAATTGCAGGACGAAGATGGAGAGCATGACCAGCAGGAAATTCCTGTTCCGGCCCAGGCCCTCGCAGACGTTGACGTGGGAGGTGCGGGCATTGAAGCCGTTAAAGGTAATTGCCATCATGAAGGTAGCGAAGAGGGCGGATTTCAGATAGGTAACGTCCACATCGCCGAACAGACCCCGGATGGGGGGGATAAACAGGATGCCCAGACAAATAAAGGTGATATACAGGGCGCTGATGATGATTTCCACCATCATTTCCCTGCTGATGATGCTGGCCGAGCGGGGGATGGGCTTCTCCTTCATATACTCCTGCAGGGCCGGTTCGCTGCCGAAGGCAATGGCCGCCAGGGTATCCATCGCCAGGTTGATCAGCAGCAGCTGGATCACGGTCATCACCACGTTCTCCCCCAGCATCGGCCCCAGGAAGCAGGTCAGCACCGCCGCCACGTTGACTGTCAGCTGGAAGATGAGGAATTTCCGGATGCTCTTGAACATGGTCCGGCCATAGAGGATCGCTTTTTCAATGGAGGAGAAGTTGTCGTCCAAAATGGTGATGTCTCCGGCCTCCTTGGCCACCTCCGTGCCGCTGCCCATGGCAAAGCCCACGTCCGCTTTTTTCAGGGCCGGGGAGTCGTTGACGCCGTCGCCGGTCATGCCCACCACCAGGTTCAGCTCCTGGGCCACCCGCACCAGGCGGCTCTTGTCGGAGGGCAGGGCGCGGGATACCACCCGCAGGCGGGGCAGAATCGCTTTCAGCTCATCGTCGCTCTTCTCCGCCATCTCGGAGGAGGTCAGAGCCACATCGTCGGGCTGGACCAGCAGTCCGGCCTCGCGGGCAATGGCGGAGGCGGTCTCCTTCCGGTCGCCTGTGACCATGACCACCTGGATGCCGGCATTGCGCACCTCCTGGATAGCCTCCACAGCCTCCTTGCGGACGTTGTCCCGGATGCTGACCACACACAGCAGGGTCAGATCATCCTCCCCGCCCTTTGCCACAGCCAGCAGCCGCATGGAGCGGTTGGCCTGTTCGTCGGTGTAGGCGATAAGGGCCTGCTTGCCGGTCAGGGCCTGCCGCTGCCCCGTCTCATCAATATAGTAGGAACACGCCTCGATAATGCGTTCCGGCGCGCCTTTCACGAAGGTTTCGCATTTGCCGTCCCGCTCGACGACCACACTGGAGCGTTTCTTGTTGGA
This sequence comes from Oscillospiraceae bacterium, assembly GCA_022800665.1. Taxonomy (GTDB): domain Bacteria; phylum Bacillota; class Clostridia; order Oscillospirales; family Oscillospiraceae; genus Pelethomonas. The sequence goes on along the minus strand of JAAWQS010000045.1, from coordinate 8,495 downwards.
ATCAAAGGCGCTGAAGCTCTTCACGCCCTCCTTGCTTACGGTCCTGCCGGCGGCGTTGAGGAAGGCCATCAGCGCCCGGTCTGTGCTGTTGCCGCCGATGATGCTGCCGCCGCTGGCGGAGGCGCTGTTGTTGACGCCAATGCCGGTGACTACGTCCGCAGCCAGGCTGTCCGGCATCTGGTCCAGGGACTGGAAGACCGTTCCGTTTCCTGCGGCCAGCTCCACGACGGACAGCTTGCCCTCGGTGATGGTGCCGGTCTTGTCGCTGAAGAGGATGCTGAGGCTTCCGGCAGTTTCCAGGCCGTTGATCTTCCGGACCAGCACGTTGTCCTTCGCCATTTTCAGGCTCTGGAAGGAGAGGAGGATACTGGTCAGCATGGGCAGGCCCTCCGGTACCGCGCACACGATGATGGTCACAGCCACCGTGACCGCATCCATAATCAGCCGGATCCACTCATAGATGCCGCTGGGTACGCTCCCTGTCAGCAGCGTCTTCGCCAGCACGCCGATGACAATGGCAATCGCGCCGATATAGCCGAAGGTGGAAATCTGGTTGGCCAGCTTGCCCAGCTTCACCTGAAGGGGCGTCTCGCGGGTATCCTCCTGCACCTCCAGGGCCAGCTCGCCGAAGAGGGTCTTGTCGCCCACCACCTTGACCTCCATATGCGCCTCGCCGCCGCACACCACGGTGCCGCGGTAGGCATAGAAGCGGTTGAGCAGGTCTTTGATGTCGTAGGTTTCTCCGCCGGAGGGGGCCGTTTTCTCCGCCTCCTCGGTCTCGCCGTTGAGGGCGGCCTGGTCCACCTTGATCTCACCGCCGGCAATCACGCCGTCGGCGGGAATCTTGTCGCCTGCCTGGAGGAAGACGATGTCGCCCACCACCACCTCGCTGACGTGAATCTCGGAGAGCCTGCCGTCCCGGATGACCTTGGCGGTCTCCTTGGCCTCCTCCTCCGCCTTCAGGGCGGACGCCTTGCCCTCCTGCTTGTTCTCGCTGACGGATGCTACGCCGTTGGCGACCAGAATGGCGATGAGGATGCCCACCGGCTCAAACCACTCCGCCTGTCCCAGGAAGAACAGGGCCACCTGGACTGCCAGCGCGACCATCAGGATCATGAGCATGGGGTCCTTGAACCCCTCCAGAATTTTTTTCCACAACGGGTCGGAAGGGATTTCCGTGAGGGTATTGGCGCCGTATTTCCGGCGGCTCTCCTCCACCTGTTGGGATGTCAAACCAGACAATTTCATGCAGACAATCTTTCCTTTCTTTACTATAAAAATATACTCTATCTGCACCGCGTTGCCAGCGCGGCAGCAAACAATCAAGCCCGCTCAGCGGCCCCGGACCACCTCGGCCAGATAGCCCCGGTCCTCGTTGGACAGGCGGAACACCGCGCCGTCTTTCAAGAGGATGGCCTGCCCCGCGGGGACCAGGCTTCCGCCCGGCGAGAGCATCCCGGAGAGGGCGTGGTTGACCAGCAGCCACTGGCCCTGATACCGGCAGGCGTAGGCCACCATTTCCCGGTCCGCCTTTTCGTCGGGAAAGCGCCCCGACAGCACGTGCCACTGGAACAGGGGCATATTGTGGTAGACGTTGACCTCGCCCGCGCCGGTCCACTGCCCCGCCCGACCCCGCAGCTGACTGCGCAGGCGGAGGCGGACAATGTTCTCCCGGCTCACAGCGTGTCCGCAGAAGGGACAGACCGGACGGCGCAGGTCGTGGAAGATGAACCAACGGGCGGCGCAGTCCGGATTCTCACAGGGCTGGAGCAGGTCCCAGGTTTTGACCAGGGCCTTTTCCCACTCCATAGCGGAGGGCCGCGCGTCCGGACAGTGCAGGCCGCCGGCAAAGGCCCGGAGGAAGAGCTCCTCCAGCGCCGGTCCCAGGTCCTGGATAGTAAGCCCCAGGTCTGCGGGGCGGTTGCGGGAATCCTGCGGGTCCTCGATAAAGAGGGCTTTCGGCCCCATGCACAGGAAATCGTCCTCCTCCGGGTCGGAGGAGTAGGAGGCGGGACCGCTCAGGGGATGCCGCAGCAGCAGGTACTCGTAGATGAGCACGGCCAGGGCGTGGAGGTCCGTATAGACGCTGGGCAGACGCCGTCCCGGATGTCCGAAGGGCAGGGAGGAGGTCTCCAGCACCTCCGGCGCGATATAGCCGCCGGTACCGATGACCTCCGGCGGATACAGACCCGGCACCACCAGGGAGTCGATGTCGATGACCACGCAGCTGCCGGACTGGGGGTCTACCAGCACGTTGTTGCAGGACAGGTCCGAGTGGGCCAGTCCCGCCTGGTGCATCCGCCGGATGGAGCGGGCCAGGGAAATGGACATCTGCAACATGGACCGGAAATCCCCCAGCTCCTGCTCCCGCATATACCGCCGCAGCCGCGGGGAGGTGAACCACTTGCTTCTCTTATCCTTTCCCCGCAGGTCCGCGCTCAATTCGGGGACCGTGGAGGCGTTGTCGGAAAAAAAGTAGTTGGACGGGTAGGCAGGACAGACAATGCCGAACTCCGGCCGCTCCACAATGGCCGTAGGCCAGCAGAATTTTTGGGCAAAATACGCCGCCATCGCCTCGCTGCCTCCCGGCGCGCCGCCCTGGGCCTCCGGGCGGGTGGGGTTGTATTTGCCGATAATGGCCTCCAGACGCCGCCGCAGGTTGGGGTCCCGCGCATGGTCCGGATTGTTGAAAAACTGCACCACGTAGGACTGATCCGGGGCAAAATAGGTGTGCTTCATACCGCCGCGGGGCGGATTCTCCCGGATGACATAGGGGAGCTTCCGTCCGTCCGTCAGAATGGCTTCCGCCGCCATGTCGTCATCTCCTCCTGTCAGAACTGTGCAATGACCAGGGTGCGGTCATCAAAGGACCCCCGCACCACATAGTTATCCAACCATATTTTCAGACGCTCCGCCGGGGATGCGGCTTCCATCTGCTCATCCAGCTCCAGGCGGCTCAAAGCCAGAGGCGTTCCGTCCTCCCAGAGCTCCGCAGGCGTAAGCCCCATTGCTCCACAGATGCGGCTGCTGTCGTGCAGGGCGATTTCCACACTGGGGTCGTTGACCCACGGGTACCCGGCAGGGTCCGGCAGCTTCTTGAACAGCCGCAGCTGCTGCTGTGTCAGCGCAGGCAGGCGCAGGTCCGGACCGCGCCCCGGCAGGATGCCGTTGGCCACCAAGTCAAAATAGAGCCGGTGCAGTCCCGGCTGGAAAGGAAAGTAGTCGTCGGCCACGCCGTCGCTCATCAGCAGCAGGTGGTCCGCCTGGCCCCTGAAAATTTTTGTTTTGCTCTGCAGCGTCTCCAGACTGCGCATGGCCTCCGACGTGAGAAATTCCGTCTCGCCGGAGAAGGTCCCGCTGTCCGCCTCGCCCATCAGCCGCAGGGAGGCGTCGAAGGGGGCGGCGGTATTGAGCAGGGCGGTCATGCCGTCTCCCACCTGGCAGCTGATTACCAGCCGCTCCTCCCCCGCCGGAATCACCACCGCCAGCAGTAGCGTACCGGAGAAATCCCGGACCTCCAGCTTCCGGCCCAGCAGGGATTCCCAGGCCGGGTCTGCCGCACGGGCGTAATAGGCGGCTTCCACCGCGGCATATCCCTTCAGCATCGCCTGCTGCACAATCCCCGCCAGAACGCCGCAGGCGTTCTGGAACTGCGGGTCCTCCAGCGGCAGGCGGATGTCCCCGGTCAGCTCCTGGCTGGTCTCGAAGGCGTCCGCAATGGACCGGGCCAAATATCCCGCGGCCACCTTGCAGGCGTCCCGTGCGCCAATCCGGGAGAGTCTTTTGGAACCCGCGCCGTCGGACACCGCAAGAACCACAGCCTCGCCGGCGGCGGCGATCTCGAACCAGTCGTCGCAGTTGGTCCCCTCGTGCTTGTGCTTCTTACCCCGGACCCGTGCGGCGGTGATCCGGCATCCGGCCAGCGCCGCATCCCGCGTCAGGTACTCAGGGAAGGGGTCCGGCTCCTCCAACGGTACGGGCAGATATTTCCACAGACCCGTGGTGTGCCGAGTGACCGCGTCGTCGGACAGCGGCTCCGGCGCGTCCGGATATAATTCCTCTAAAACAAGGTTCTTGACCTGTTCCTCCATGGATACGCCGCCTTTCTCCCCTTACGGAACAATAACAAACCCCTGCGGCGGCGGGGGAAGCCGGAGAGGCAGGCCGGGTTTTGCGTCCAGACTCTTGGAGGACATCTTGATCGAGCCGGAGACCCAGGCGAAAAATTGCGCCATATCTCCGGCGGAGAGGGTGTTCATCATGAGCACATTATCTGTAATGCGCTTGAGATGTTCGGTCCTGGCGTTGGAGCCCGCTGCACAGGCAATAATATTGGCAATTTTAGCGTTCTTAATGTTCTGCACCGCCCGCTCAAAGGCGGCGGTATCGGTGGGGGAGCCGTCGGTGAGGATGAAAACCAGGGGCCGCCAATCGCCTTTCTGGGTATCGGTGGATTTGCGGACCTCGCTTTCGACGCACTCCAGCAGTATCTCCAGCGCACCGCCCAGAGCGGTGGCGCCGCCGGCGCGCAGCTCCGGCTCTTTGAACTGCAGCAGCTCTGTCAGCGGGATGATCTGCCGCGCCTGGCTGTCAAAGGTGATCACGGACAGATAGGCGGTCTCCAGGGCCTGCGGGTCGCCGCGCAGCTCGGAGAGCAGGGCCTTGATGCCCTGCCGGACCGCCTCAATAGGTTCCCCCATCATGGAGCCGGAACAGTCCAACAGGAGATAGACCGGTAATCTGCGGGAATAATCAGCCATTTTATTACTCATCGTCCTTTCTTAGTACAGCGGACCGGTCAGGCCGGGCGCATTCCTTTATATGTCGAAGTATATCATAGCGCAGTGAAATTGTCAAATGACAGAGGGAAAAATTGTAAACAATTCAGGCCCTTGACAATTGCGTCCGGCGATAGTATAATATATGTAAAACTACTGTTCAATAAACACTAGGTGAAGAAAAGGAGGCATGTACTATGAAACTACAGAAAGCTGTCCCGGTGGAAACCGAGGGCGCGTACTTAAACCGCCTGGGCAAAAAATTACTGCTCTTCTTTCCCACCGGTCAGGTCCTGGAAATTTTGGAGGACTACCAGGAGCATTTCTCCCTGGGCCGGGAGCAGGGGAATACGGAGGAGTCGCTGATCGCCGCGCTGGGCAGTCCGGAAGCGGCGGCGGCGGACGCGCTCCGGGAGTCCGGGCAGCTGTCCTACTGCGTCCGGCATACCGTCCGCTGGGGGATTCTGCTTCTGTTGGCGTGCGGCTGTCTCTACCTGCGCAAATCCTATATAGATTTTTGGGTATATACAGGCACCTATCTTTTCCTATTGCTGGGGGCCGTTTCCCTGTTCATCCTGCTCCACGGGCGGGGACGGGCGGCAGTGGAAAACCGGTTCCCCAGCAGGAACGGACGCCTGACCGCCGCCATGTATCTGCCGCCGCTGCTTCTGCTGGTCATTCTGGAGGCGCTTGCCCAGTATTTTACAGCAGCCGGAGCGAAACGCCCTGATTTTCTGAATGCCGGTCAGGTGGGACCGCTTTTTGCCTTGCTCCTTGACAGCGCATGGATTGTCTTAGCCCTGCTGCTGGCCTGGATTCTGTGGAAAACCTGCAAAGATTCTGTCAGGTACTATCCGGCTGCTGTCCGTGCGCTGGGGGCGGCGCTGTCGATCCGGGAATTAGAGCGGTTCATACATCGTATGGACATAGAGTATATTCCCCAACAGCAACATATACAGCTTGCCGTATGCCTGCTGCCCTATGGCATCAGTATTCTTTTGGCACTCCTGTTCTGGGGGCATATGCGGAGAATATCCGGGAAGGCGGTCTGAAGTATGGATGCACAGTTGAAAAAAGGCGTTCTGGAGCTGTGTTTGCTCCAGCGCCTCAGCGGACAGCCGCAGTACGGCTACGATGTCATCCAGACCATGCGCAAGCATTTTCCGGAGGTGACGGAGAGTACGTTTTACGCCGTCCTGCGGCGTCTGGACAAGGAGGGCGCGGCCACGACCTTCCGCGGGGAGGCCTCCAACGGCCCGGCGCGGAAATACTATCAGCTCACCAAAGCCGGGCGGGAACGCCTGGAGCAGATGCGGGCGGATTGGGTGCAGCTGCAAGGAATCATGGCGGAGCTGGGGATCGTGAAATAGCGGAAAAAGTGACCGTAAAAATTATTTTTGAAAAATAGAAAATTTGTGCTTGACAATCAGTGACCCCTTTGGTATAATAACCCATGTCGTTCGGGGTAACGGCCCTACAGCTTCGGGAGCATAGCTCAGCTGGTTAGAGCACCTGCCTTACAAGCAGGGGGTCACTGGTTCGAGTCCAGTTGTTCCCACCACGTATTTACCCCATATATGTGGCCCAGTAGTTCAGTTGGTTTAGAACGCCAGCCTGTCACGCTGGAGGTCGACGGTTCGAGCCCGTTCTGGGTCGCCACATTCGTATAGACGTCTCCCGGACGTCTACATGCCTCTGTAGCTCAGTTGGTAGAGCAGCGGACTGAAAATCCGCGTGTCGTTGGTTCGATTCCGACCGGAGGCACCATTTTGCGGGCGTAGCTCATCTGGTAGAGCGCCACCTTGCCAAGGTGGAGGTAGCGGGTTCGAGCCCCGTCGCCCGCTCCACAAATGAGAACAGGAGCAATATTTTTCTTGCTCCTGTTCTCTATACGGCGACATAGCCAAGTGGTAAGGCATGGGTCTGCAAAACCCTGATTCCCCGGTTCAAATCCGGGTGTCGCCTCCAAAAGAGTCCAACAGTATAGATGCCGCAGGTGGAAACGCCTGCGGCACAACTGTTTCCAGGGTTTTGACACCCCGAAAATTGAGGTGTTCAGCCATAGATGCCAACAGCGGTTTGTGGCGCACGGGAAAAGGGCGCTGTATCGACCGGCTTTTTCTATAGAACCCGTGCCAGCGTCCGCGACCCGCGCCGCTATTGTTTTGCGCTCAAACTCAGAGAAATTGACCAGGTTTGCCAACATTGCCTCACCAGCAGGAGTTGTTGTGTTAAAATCTTCCGACAAGGAAGTCACGCCCACTTTGCACTGTTTCAGTTGGTCCGTTATGTTGAGAAATTCCCGAAGATTACGACCAAACCGATCATACTTTATCAATGCGGCCCAGCGTGAAGTCGTCGAGACAGAGGCCGGCATGGGCAGGCCAGTCATCGACAATAGACCGAAGATGCGCTATGTTCTGCATCGTGGGAGTGCCATATCCAAGGTATGTATGGCATCGAATTTTGAACCAGCAGATATGACTTCTAGTACCTTTTAACGAGGTAATCCAAGCCACCCGTCAATAGGTTTTTCTTTTAGGGCTATGACGGCCCTGGGTTCTCCCAGAAGGGATAGACTCGAAAGAAACAAATTGTATCCATTGTAATACCTCCATTCCGTTGCTCAATTCTTTTCCGCTTCTTACAATGGCCTTATCCAAAAAGTTGACACTTTCGCCCGGATATATAATCGGCCAGCCCCCTGACCGCCGGAAAAGGCCCGGTCAGATGTAGCCCTATATGGTAACCTCCGGGTGCAAAAATATCGAATTTGTCCCAAATAAAAAAGGGAAGGAATCCGCTTCTGTGGGTTCCCTTTTCGTCAATGTTTTGCGACTGATTTGGTTTGAAATTGAAAATATTGTTGTAAAATTCGTTCGATATTGACCGGAAAAGTAAAATGCTTGTATGCCCGTAGAGACACAGAAGCCCCCGCCCTGCTGGGCGGGGGCTTACTCTCGATATTGGGCTTGAAAGTCGCTTGCGCTGGTGATATACTTCTGTATCAGCTTGATAAATCGAAAGTTATTTTTAAGTGAATATGAAAGGAAACATACCATGCTAAAACTTATAAGACGCTGTCCGGAATATGTCAGCGGATACAGAGAGTATTGTCAGGAATCATATGACAACCACGTTATTTACTTCAGACCAACTAATCCAAAACTAATTGACAGTGAATGGTTTAGCAGAACGAAAGATTGGTATGACAAAAAGGAGACTGGGCAAATTCAGGGACAGCCCATAAGCTTCCACTTTTGGGCTGTTGATGATGAAAAATTTATAGGCGAATTTCAGCTGAGAACTGAATTGACCCCGGAAGTAATGTCAGGTATAGGCAGTATCGGATATTCAGTACGTGTATCCGAACAAGGTAAGGGATATGGAACCGAGATATTGAAGCAAGGGTTACTTATTGCGAAAGAACATGGTATGAACATAAATGACAAAAATAGTATGTCTGCTCATGTTTGCGAGAAACTTGGTGGGAAGTTGATGGATAAAATACAAGCATATAATGATGCCGAAGGTTGTTACATCATGCGCAGATATTGGATTTATCTATAAATTCACGTTTATCGGGGGAGACCGCATAAAATTTCCTGTTATTAGGGTTTGTTTGAAAAATAAAAGATGCACAAAAGGGGAAAAGAGTAGTATGATAAGGGCATGGAAAAATATGAAAATTATGATGTAACAGATGAACAATGGAAG
>JAAWQS010000044.1 GCA_022800665.1 Oscillospiraceae bacterium | reverse complement strand
AACCCACCGCACCAAGAATGCTTTTGCCGTCGGTATTTTTTTCAAAGGGGATATGTATGAAAATTTCCATAACTGCCGAAAAAACAAAGCAGCCGACGCTTATAAACAGAATGGGCGTTATCCCGAACGCGCCGAACAGAACGCCGCCTATGATCGGTCCCAGCAGCCCTGCAAGGGTGCTTACCATATTGATTACTGCGTTGCCCTGCATAAGAAATTGTTTTTCCGCAATAAGCGGTATGCTGGCCTGAACGGCGGGCTGATAGATTCCCGAAATGCCGTACAGTATCATCAACACAGCGACCATCAAAGGAACAAGGGAAACTTTTCCCAGAGCAAAGCTGAATATCAAAATTACCGCCGCTGCTGCAAAATCAAGCGCTACCATGATATTCCGCTTGTTTTTTCTGTCGGCAATTATTCCCCCAAAGAGAGAAAAAATCACCATTGGGATAAATGAGCAGGCTGTTACCGCGCCGAAAAGAGACGAGGAGTCCGTCTCTCGAAGCAGGTAAAGGGGCAGAGCAAAGCGCAGTATTGCGTTGCCAAAAAGCGAGATGATCTGACCGATAACAACCATTGTAAAATCGCGCTTAAAAAGCTGTTTCATAGTTATATCTCCGATTTGTCTTTTGTGCTGCAAATTTTTGTAAAGACGATTGGTTCATACTGCGCTTTCTTCTTTTATCAGATGCAGTATTCCAAAATAGGAATTAGATAACACCTTTATACAATATGCTTCATCATAGACCATTGCATTATTAGCAAGCAGACTGGCTATTCCATGGGTTGCTAAAAAAATTTGAGAAAATATACTATAAGCCTGCCCCTTGTCTACCTTTGCTTGTCTCTTCAAAATAGAGAATAGAGAACCGAAATTTTCCTCCGTAAGCCAATCGGAAAGGGAAACGCCTGTATAATAGTTTGAATGAAATAGAAAACGAAAAAGATTTTTTTCTTCTACCGCAAATTGAATATGTCTCATACCCACTTCCAACATAGGGCGTTCGTATTTGCCGCTTAAATGCGTCACATAATCAACATGAAATTCGCTTGCTTTTTTATGTGCTGCAATTCGGACATCTTCAACCGTTTTGAAATGATATAAAACGGGCTGCGTTGAACAGCCGAGTTTTTGCGAAACTGTCCGGGCGGTTATGTTTTCTGCGCCCATTTCTTTTGCAATTTCAAAAGCTGCGGCTATAATCATTTCTTTTGTGACTTTCGTGATTGCTGGCATATTCTTGCCTCCATTTATAATTTGCGCTATACATAACATAAGTTATATATAGCGCAAATTATAAATCAAAGCAATCCACTTGTCAATCCCTCCTGCTAAACTTTTACCCCATTTTCACCTTTCCAAAAAGCGGAGTTTCTGAAATTAAACCAGAAACTCCGCATACAGCTTATTCCGTTTTCAACCCGGCCACACTGCCGTCTTTATCATACACGGTATACACATTTAACCCATTTTCCGCATAGGGATTGTCATAGCAGAAGACAGAACCATTCGGCTTCAAATCCGCGAAATATGCCACTGGCTGACCGTTGTACGTCAAAATCTCCTGATTCTCCGCATCCGCGTCATAACGCAGCCCCCACGGCGAATAACCGGCAAAAATCTCAGCAAAGGTCCGGCCGCCAACACTGGCCGCACTGCCACGGCCTTCTGCGGTCGCAGACGCTGTCTGCGTGAGCAGGCTGTCCGCTGTCACACATGCAATCAAGCTGGGATCATAACCCTGGTCCCCTTTGCTGGCAACGCCTTTCAGCGGTCCGGCAGGGTCCACCCCGCCGCCGGGGAGGGAAATCTCCTCCCGCAGAGTATGGACGTCAATGACGCCGTCCGCATTGTTATAAACATACCTGATCCCACAGCCGTCGTCCACGCTGTAGCCATCCACAAAACAGCGGATGAGTCTGCCGTTGTAATACAGTCCGTCCTCCTCGCTGCCGGTGACGCCGAAGGCCCGGAGGCTCTCCAGCAGCGCAGCCGTTTCTTCCGCCTTGCGGCGAACCGTCTGGGTGTAATCAGCAATGGTATATTCATCCCCCTCCAGCGCGTACGCCACATCTATGTCCACTGTGCCGGAACTTAAAACCGCCTCCTGTACGGCCTCGCCGCTGGAGTCAATGATGCTCTTGGAGTACAGGCCGCCGTTTTTGATGTGCTCCAAGATCTCCTCATACATAGCGATGGTCTCGTCCACCATAGCCTGGTCCCAGACAAACCACCCCTTACCCCTGGTGTAGCCCCGCGAGCCAATAATCTCTGCCAACGCCTTCTTCTCCTGCTCCAGCCACGCTTTGTACTCATCGTAGGTCCACCACTCAACCTCCCAGTCGCCGCCCCAGCCGCCGTACCGGGCGTGATATTGCTCCTCGCTGAGCCAGCTCTCGCCGCCGTCCAGAGAAAAGAATTGCGTTCCATCCCCGCCTTTGGAGACCGCCAGCGCGTCCTGGGCAACAACCCCGATTTCGCGGCCAGTTACCGGGGCAGTCTGATGACCGCCCTCCGGCGCGCTGGTGGCAAACACGGTGGTTGTCACAGACATGACCACTAAAACCACCAAAAGCGCGGCCAATGATATATTTTTATGTTTCATAATTGCCTCAATCCTTTCTTCCAGCGCGTGTCCGCTGAAATGACTGCCGCTGAGAGCCGGTCCGCCCCGCTCCTCCTCCAGGCGCAGCAGGGCCAGGGCGTAGCCCCGGCGGTCCGCGCCGGAGCGCACCACCGCCTCGTCGCAGGCCAGCTCGATGTCCCGGTTGGCCAGGAAGTACATCAGCCACACCAGGGGGTTGAACCAGTGCAGGCACAGCCCCGCCGCCAGCAGATATTTGCGCAGGGTGTCAAAACGCTGGATGTGTGTGTATTCGTGTTCCAGCACATAGGCCAGATTTTCCCGGTCCGTCAAGTCCATCCGGCTGGGCAGCAGCACCACCGGCTGCAGGACGCCGTAGGTCAGAGGCGCGGCAATCCGGTCGCTGTGCCGCACCTGGACGAACCGCCGCAGGGGACGCCCGTCCTGCCAGCCGCGGATAAAACTGTCCTCCAACGGCAGGCTCATGGCGTAGAGACTGCGGCTCTGGAGGCGCCCCCACAGCAGCCATCCGGCACAGAGAATCATCCCCGCGCACCAGAGCAGCGCCAGCGGGTCCGGTCCGGTTGAGACGGATTCTGACCACGCCGTATCAGCCGGACCAGCAAACAGAACTGCCGTGCCTGTTTGGAGGGCAGGGGACACGACGGCCTCCTGAACCTGGGAGGGCCGCAACGCTATGAGGCTCCGGATGCTCCACGGAGAGGCCACCGGCACGGGGACCAGCAGCCGCAGCAGCACGATGTCCCACAGCAGGCAGTAGACCCGCTGAGGCGTCCGGCGGCGGAAGCGGATGCGGAGAATCACCACGGCAAGGACCATTACCGCCGCCGACAGCGACGCCTGGCCCAGAAATTCCAACCACTTCCCGCTCATGTCAATTCCTCCACCATCTGCCGCAGCCGGTCGATTTCCCCACGGTCCAATGCCTTGCCGTCCAGTAAACACGCCACCAGCCGGTCCGCCTGCCCGCCGTACATACGGTCAATCAACTGCCGGGTCTCCTGGCGGCGCACATCCTCCCGACTTACCTGTGCGCGGCAGAGGAAACCGGGGTCCATACGCCGGACCAAGCCCTTGTCCACACATTTTTTCAGGACTGTATAGGTGGTGGTTTTGCTCCAGCCCACCTGCTCTGCAGCGGCAGCGGCAACGTCCTTCGCCGGCAGGTCCCCGCCGGCCCACAGAATTTCTAATATGCGCAGTTCGCTGTCAAAAATTTTCTGTTCCATCATATATGCTCCTTTGCTCGACATTCTACTGCAATAGAATAATTGTATTCTACTACAATAGAATCCGTTTGTCAAGGAAAATTCCGGGCAAAATCGTTTTCAATTTTCTTTACCTTTTACATCAAGAATTTTTCAAAATAGCAGTTGTATCCTGGTTCGAAATATGGTAGAATAGATAGAATACGCAAAAGGAAGCGAACATATGGAAAATCAAGACAAAATTGCACTATTTGAACAAACCCCTGTCCACCGGGCGGTCATGACCATGACCATTCCCACTGTGATCAGCTCCCTGGTGATGGTCCTCTACAACCTGGCGGACACCTACTTTGTAGGAATGCTCAACAACCCCATCCAAAATGCGGCGGTGACGCTGGCCGCACCGGTGCTGCTGGCCTTCAACGCAGTCAACAACCTCTTCGGCGTGGGCGCCTCCAGTATGATGAGCCGGGCCTTAGGGCGAAAAAATTACGATGCCGTGCGGCGCAGCTCTGCCATCGGCTTCTATTTCTCCCTGGCAGCTGGCATTCTTTTCTCCGCCGGTGTCACAGCCTTCCGCCAGCCATTGCTGCAGCTGCTGGGGTCCACGGAGGAGACGGCGGCGGCTACTGCCGAATACCTGCTCTGGACCGTCTCCTGGGGCGCGGCGCCTGCCATTCTAAACGTGGTACTGGCCTTTTTCGTCCGCGCGGAGGGAGCGACCTTCCATGCCAGTATCGGCACAATGAGCGGCTGTCTGCTGAACATTGTCCTGGACCCGATCTTCATCCTGCCCCAAGGACTGGACATGGGCGCAGCCGGAGCAGGACTGGCGACCTTCCTGTCCAACTGCGCGGCGTGCCTCTACTTCTTTGTGCTGCTGTTCTGGAAGCGTAAAACCACCTTTGTCTGTCTGAATCCGGCTATGCTCCGGTGGGAGGGGCCGATTATCGCCGGAATCTGCGCCGTAGGCATCCCGTCTTCCATACAGAATCTGCTGAACGTCACTGGCATGACCGTACTGAACAATTTTACCGCCGTTTTTGGCTCCGATGCGGTGGCGGCTATGGGGATTTCTCAGAAAATCAACATGGTGCCGATGTACATTGCCATGGGGGTGAGCCAGGGGATTATGCCTCTGGTCAGCTACAACTATGGCAGCGGCAACGTCCGGCGTATGCGGGAGGTGATCCTGTTTGCAGCAAAGATTTCCCTGTCCTTCCTGGTCGCAGTGACGGCGGGCTACTTCTTCGCCTCCGGACAGCTGGTGGGACTGTTTATGAAAAATGAGGCCATTATCGCCTATGGCAGCCGGTTTCTGCGGGCAATGTGCATCTCTCTCCCCTTTATGTGTACGGATTTCCTGGCAGTGGGCGTGTTCCAGTCCTGCGGCTTTGGCGGCAGGGCGCTGGCCTTCGCCATCCTGCGCAAAATTGTGCTGGAAATCCCAGCACTCTATATCCTGAACAGCTTGCTGCCCCTCTACGGTCTGGCTTACGCCCAGTTTACGGCGGAATTCGTTCTGGCTATTGCCGCCGTCGTGGTACTCTCCCGGCTGTTCCGGAGCCTGGAGCAGCCGGAACAGCTGCCCCGGCAGGACGCCGGTTCCGGACCCCGGTGAAAAATTTGCTCCGCTGTCGTAAACATTTTTCTTGCATATCCGGGTAACTAATGGTATTATGATATAGAAGCCCTGTGGGCTGCCAGGCGCTCTTGCCGGGAGGATATCCCTCCTGCCGCCGCGGAAAACACGGCGCAGGCGCAGATAAGAAACAGAAAGCAGGTGCTCCCCTTATGCCAGAAGAACAGATCGTAGAGCAAACCGCCGCCCCCCAGCCGGATGAACAGACTCAGCCGGAGGCTCAGGAGGAGGAATTGGCAGAAGAGTCAAAGGAGGAACAGGAGAAAAAAGAGGAAGAACGCAAGAGAAAGCGCACGGTAACACTGCTGACTGCGCTGTTGTTGATTTGCCTGATTGCCGAGGTCTCCTTGGCCTCTTACATTGGCCTGACCCTCTATCAGAACATACAAAATCAGCGAATTTTGACCGCGCAGTATGAGGCTTATGTGGCTTGGCAGGAAGATCAGCGGCAGAATCCGCCGAAAGTGCAGTATATTGGACCTACGGTCCGTGTGGTGGACGGCGAGCTGGTGGACAACTATGCCGCAGAAAACGCCGCCCGCAGCCAGGCGCAGAACGAAATTCCCGGCATCTAGCGGTACATCCGGCCAGAAAACAAACCATATCCCGGGCGGAATTTCCGCATGGTTTCGTTGTCGTCCTTGCCATGCGAAAATTCCGCTCCGACCTCTGGTCCGATTTCTGACCGGATGCACCACTAGTGTAACAAAGCAAAAACCTTGCTGTGAAGTACACCCCACATATTAGACAAGTATGGTTTGCTGTCTAACATGCGAGGTGTTTTACTATTGCGTATAAGGTAAGAAAACGCGAACGCAGATTCTGTCCAACAAGGTCTGTACAATGTCTAATATTTGTGATATACTAATAAAAATCAAGATATGTCCGGCAGGATTTCAGCGGGTATACCGAAGCCAGCCGGACATAGACAGGAGGCTGATGTCCTATGAGCAAAAGCGTAGGCCAGAGCAAGGTCCGCGTGGACGCCTATGACAAGGCGGCGGGCCGCGCTAAATTTACGGACGACCTGTGCGACAGCAGCGCCTTATTCACCCGCATCGTCCACTCCGCCATAGCCCACGGCATCGTCAAATCCGTGGATACGCTGAAAGCGGAGCAAGTCCCCGGCGTGGTGAAGATTTTCACCTGCTTCCAGGCGCCGCACCATCCCTTCCCTACCGCCGGACACCCCTGGTCCACAGACCCCCGCCACCAGGATACCGCGGACCGGCTGCTGCTCAACCGCCATGTCCGCTACTACGGCGATGACATAGCCGTGGTGGTGGCGGAGAACGAGGCTGCCGCCGCCCAGGCCGCACGGCTGGTCCGGGTGGAATACGAGGAGCTGCCGTTTGTGTTGGATGTGCAGAAGGCGATGGAGCCGGACGCACCCCAAATCCATGACAGAGTCCCCGGCAATATCCTGGCCCATACCCAGCTGCGAAACGGCGATTATGAAACCGCCTGCCGGGAACCGGGTCTGATAAAGGTAGAGGGCTGGTACGACACCCCTACCGTCCAGCACTGCCACATTGAAAATCACATCTGCACCGCCTATATGGAGGCCGGACGGATTGTTGTCACCTCCTCCACCCAGATTCCCCATATCGTCCGCCGGATCTGCGGACAGGCTCTGGGCGTTCCCTGGGGGAAGGTGCGGATTATCAAGCCCTACATCGGCGGCGGCTTCGGCAACAAGCAGGACGCGCTGTACGAACCCCTGTGCGCCTGGCTGACCACCCAGCTGGGCGGACGCCTGGTGAAAATCGACTGCTCCCGTGAGGAGACTTTTGTCAGCAACCGGGTCCGCCACGCCATCCGGACCCATATCATCTCCTGGGTGCGGCCCGACGGTTCCTTTGCCGCCCGGAAGATCGAGTGCTTTTCCAACCAGGGGGGCTACGCCTCCCACGGCCACAGCATCGCCGCCAAGGGCATGGGGACGTTCCCGCAAATCTATCCCTGCCCCCATGTGGAGGGCGACGCCTATACGGTCTACACCAACCGTCCTGCTGCCGGGGCCATGCGGGGCTACGGCATTCCGCAGGCTATGTGGGCCGGAGAGAGCCATCTGGACGATGTTGCCCGTGCGCTGGGCCGGGACCCGGTGGAATACCGCCGTCAGGTGGTCATGCCCAAAGGGTTCCGGGACGCTTTCAGTAAAAACGAGAACTACTTCGACTCCTTCCGCCAGGTGATGGACAGAGGCATGGCGGAAACCGGCTACTTGCAGAAGCGGGAGGACTATCAGAACCAGACCGGTCCCGTCCGCCGGGGCATAGGAATGGCGTTGTTCTGGTATAATACCGCCGTCTGGCCCATCTCCCTGGAGTCCAGCTCCTGCCGGATGGTTCTCAATCAGGATGGGTCCGTCCAGGTCCAGACCGGCGAAACGGAGATTGGTCAGGGCTGCGACACGGCGTTCAGCCAAATGGCGGCTGACGCCATCGGCATCCCCTTTGCGGATGTACATATGGTCTCCACCCAGGACACCGACGTCACCCCCTTTGGCACCGGGGCCTATGCCTCCCGGCAGACCTACACCGGCGGATTCTCCATCCAGCAGACTGGCCAGATGCTCAAGGAGCGGATTCTCTCTTACGCCGTGGAGCTGACCCGGCAGGCAAGGGAAAATCTGGACCTGGCAGATGGAAAGATTATCCGTACCACCGATGGCCGGGAACTGATGACCCTGGGCGAGCTGGCTACGGAGGCCCTTTACAGTCTCAGCCATTCCCAGCACATCACCGCCGAGAGTACCTACCAGATTAAGAACAACGCCTACTCCTTTGGCTGCACCTTTGCCGAGGTAGAGGTGGATATTCCCCTGTGCCGGGTAAAGCTGCTGAATATCCTGAATGTCCACGACTGCGGCAAGCTGATCAATCCCGCGCTGGCGGAGGCCCAGGTTCACGGCGGCATGTCCATGGGCATCGGCTACGGCCTGTCGGAGCAGCTGCTCTTCGACGAGAAGACAGGACGGCCTCTGAACAACAACCTGCTGGATTATAAGCTCTCTACCTTCATGGACCACCCCCATCTGCGGGCGAGCTTCGTGGAGAACCCGGAGCCGACCAGCCCCTACGGTACCAAGGCTCTGGGCGAGCCGCCGGCCTGTTCCCCGGCGCCGGCCATCCGCAACGCCATTCTGCAGGCCACCGGCGTGGCAATCAACAGCGCACCCATGACGCCCCATGTGCTCTTTGCCGCGTTCCGGGACGCTGGTCTTCTTTAAGGAGGAACAAAATACATGTATGATTTGAGAGCATTATATGAGGCGGAAAGCGTACAGGATGCAATCCGCCTGCGGCTGGAACACCCGGAGGCACGGATCATCGCCGGCGGCACGGATGTGCTGGTGCAGATGCGGGAGGGCCGGCTGGCCGGAATGGAGCTGATCTCCATCTATGGCATTGACGCTATGCGGGGGGTGTCCATGGACGGGGCGGAGAATATCCGGATCGGGTCCCTGACCAGCTTCAGCCATATTACTAAAGACCCCATTATTCAAAAGTATATCCCCGTATTAGGCGAGGCGGTGGATATGGTGGGCGGTCCCCAGATCCGCAACGCGGGTACCATCGGCGGCAACACCTGCAACGGCGTCACCAGCGCAGATTCCGCCTCCACCCTCTTTGCCTGGGACGCCATTGTGGAGCTGACCGGGGAGCAGGGCGTCCGTCAGATTCCGATTCAGGACTTCTATATCTCCGCCGGTAAGGTGGACCTGCACCCGGACGAGGTGCAGACTGCAATCCTGATTCCCAAAGCCAGCTATGAAAACTGCTTCGGCCACTATATTAAATACGCTATGCGCAACGCAATGGACATCGCCACCACCGGCTGCTCAGTAAACGCGGTCCTCAGCGAAGACAGGAAAACCATTGTCCGCGCCCGCATTGCCTACGGCGTGGCCGGTCCTGTTCCCATGCGCGCGCCCGCCGCAGAAGCCGCTGCAGCGGGAAAACCCGTCTCTCAGGAGACGGCGGACACCTTTGCCGCCGCTGTGCTGGAGGATATCCGCCCCCGTGACAGCTGGCGGGCCAGCAAGGCGTTCCGGGAGCATATTGCGGTGGAGCTGGCAAAGCGGTGCCTGGCGGAATCGGTGAGATTGGCGGGAGGTGAGCTGGCGTGAGTATTCAGTACAAATTGGTCCGCTGCAAAATCAACGGCAGGGATGTGGAGCAGATGGTGGACGTGCGGGCGTCCCTGACGGACATGCTGCGCAATGACTTCCGTCTGACCAGCGTGAAAAAGGGCTGTGAGGTGGGAGAGTGCGGCGCATGCAACGTCATCATTGACGGGGAGTGCTTCAACTCCTGCCTGTACCTGGCTGCCTGGGCCGACGGCAAGCACATCCGGACCCTGGAGGGCCTGACGGGTCCCAACGGAGAGCTGAGCGATATCCAGCAGGCGTTTGTGGACGAGGCCGCTATTCAGTGCGGGTTCTGCACGCCGGGATTTATTATGACCGCGGTGGAGATTCTGGAGAGCGGCAAGGAGTACGCCGACGATGAGCTGCGCAAGCTCCTGTCCGGACATCTGTGCCGCTGCACCGGCTACGAAAATATACTGCGTGCGGTAAAGAAAACCATGTACCAGCGGTTGGGACGGAAATGCCCGGAGCTGTGATACAGACGCGAGGGGACGGCCTGGTCTTGATGACCGGGCCGTCCCTGTTTGCAGGTATTCTTCTGCCGCCTTCGCAGGAAAGCCGTATTACCGTTTCGCTTCCAGCCGGGCGTTGGCCTGCTCCACCTTCAGCCGGGACAGCAGGAAGGTAATGACCAGATTGAGAATCATGGGAATCCACAGGTACATGAAGTACAGCATGTTGATGCAGGAATCCGGCTGCGCCGCCGCGTTGGGAATATACCCGCTGGCATCCAGCAGCCACCCGGCCAGGGCTACGCCCAGTCCGCCGCCGATCTTCACCCCCAGGGAGGTGCAGGAATACATTGTGCCGTCAATCCGCTTGCGCTTGGTCAGATAGGTGTACTCGGAACAGGTGGCAATCAGTGCGTTCAGATCCCCCTGGAGGGGACTCATGCCCAACGCCGCCACGCCGGAAAATACCAGCATCATGGGAATGCTCCCCCAGTAGGCCCCCAGCGTCACCAGAGCGCGGGCCGCCGCAGCCAGAGCATAGCCGGTGAGATTGAGCTTGTACATCCCGCCCAGCTTTTTCACCAGCAGGGGCGTCAGAATCAGACCGGCGATCATGGGGCCGTTGACGGCAACGGAGAACACCCCCAGCAGATTGGCATTGCCCAGAATGTAGGTCATAAAATAGATGCCCATGTTCAGCGTGGCCGTATAGAGCTGGGTAAGAATGTAGACGCCGCAGATCATGAGGTAGTACCGGTTCGCCGCCAGGAGCCGGACGGCATCTGTTAAGCGGTAGGACTCCCCGTCCCCCTTTCCGGACTCCTCCAGCTCTTCGGCGGGCAGCTCCCGCACGGAGAAGACGGACAGGGTGTTGACCAGCAGGCCAAGTATGGCATAGAGGACCGCCGCGTTCCGCCATCCGGCTGCGCCGCCGCCGGTGAGCCGCACCAGCTCCACGGTCCCCGCCTGGATGAGCATACTGGCGCTGAAGGCGAAGATAAAGCGGATGGAGCCCATCTGTACCCGCTCGCTCTGATTTTTGGTAATCAACGCCGTCAGAGCGGAGTAGGCAATATTGTTGGCAGTGTAGAAAACTGCGTTGAGCAGGGTGTACGCGATGAAAAACCACGCATACTGGGCAGTTTCCCCCATATTGGCGGGGATGGCAAAGACTGCGGCCAGCGTCACCGCGCACCCGAAAAATCCGCCGAACATCCAGGGCCGGGCCTTACCCATACGGGTGTGGGTCTTGTCGATCATAGAGCCGAAAAAGATATCGGTCACGCCGTCAAAGAGCTTGGAGAACATCATCAGCGTACCCACCACGCCCGCATTCAGCCCCACCGTGTCGGTGAGATAGATCATCACAAAGGACGACAGCAGCGCATAAATCACGTTGCCCGCAATGTCGCCGGACCCATAGCCCACCTTGTTATACCATTTCAAATATGTTTTTTCCATACGTCCCTCCTGTCGTTTTCCGTCCGTACCGTCACATCGCCATCAAAGTCCGCCGGGCAGCAGCCGCATCCGGAACCAGAACATCTCCTCGTCCAGCCGGTACTGCCGCAGCAGCTCCGGACCGCAGCTGTTGGAGCCGGTTCCGCTCTGGGCCCAGTCCAGACAGAGGACCGTACTGCCGCAGGGCTCCAGCTCAAAATTGTGCCGCTTTTCCGTCAGCTCCTCCTGGGTGTAGGGGGAGGCGTTGAAGGAAAAGGGGTTGGGCGACACTGCCGTGAGGCTCCGCCCGCCGCCGGACACGGTCACGTAGTCGCACCCGCAGCGGCTCCCGTTCTCCTGGGGCCGGATATAGTCCTCGTGGAGCAGGTCCGTCCGGGTCTGGAAAAGACCGTAGTAGGACGCCTGCCGTTTGTCCCGGTAGTTCTCCCAGGGGCCGAGGCCGCAGTATTCCACCCGCTCCATGCCGCCGTTGAGAAACAGCCGCAGTCCAAACCGGGGCAGCATGGGGAACTCCGGCATCCGCCGCACATCCATGGACAGGTCGATGGCGCCGCTGTTCCACACGGTCCAATAGGTGTCCATGAGCAGAATCCGCTGCACCGCGTCCGCCGCCGCCGACATCCGGCAGTGAATCCGGACCGCGTCCTCCTGCGCCCGCCACGCCGTCTCATACGCCCGGACCGATATCCGGTCATATCCGGCCCGCTGCCACGCGGCCTTGATATACTGGTCATTGTCCATAGGCGCGCGCCAGAGATTGACCTCCATGGGCCTGTCCAGCAGTTCCGCACCGTGGTACGCCAGAGAGGAGAACAGCCCTGTGCGCCTGTCCAGACAGCAGCGGAACCCGCTGCCCCGGACCGTCAGGTCCGGGTCCCGGTCCTCCACCGCCAGGGGGGAACCGGGGGACAGGGGGCCGTCCAGCAGCCGCGCCGCTTTCCGGTTCCTGCCGCCGTTCAGCAGCAGCTCGTCAAACCCCAGGAGAGCGCCTGCCGGGAGACCGGGCCGGTCCTGCTTCTGGCAGTAGATCAGCCGCAGGCAGGCCCGGCCCTCCGCCGGATGGGGGCGGCGCAGGGAAAAGGGACGTTCCCGGCGGGGCGGGACAGAGGGACAGACAGCGTCCCCGGACTCCGTCAGCTCTCCGTCCACGGTAAGCTCCCAGCGGATGGACAGCGCGTCCCGCAGGTCGGTGAAGTCCAGATAACTGCGCAGAAGGATTGCGCCGGTGTCCGGACAAATCCGCGCGCGGGCCGGACGGCAGACATTCCGGTACTCCAGCAGGCCCGTGTGGGGGGTGCGGTCCGGGTAGACCAGGCCGTCCAGACAGAAGCTGCCGTCATGGATTTGCTCCCCGTGGTCGCCGCCGTAGAAATACCGGGTCCTGCCGTCCGGGGCCGTCCCGCGGGCCACCCCGTGGTCGCACCACTCCCAGACAAAGCCGCCGCAGAGGAGGCTGTGCCGGTGGAAGAGCTGGAAGTAGTCCTCCAGGTCCCCAGGGCCGTTTCCCATCGCGTGGCTGTACTCGCACAGCAGGAGGGGCTTGTCCGGAGAATTGTGCAGGTAGTCCTCAATCTCCGCAAGGGACGGATACATGCGGCTGTAGAGGTCCAGCCGGGAAAAATCATACTTGCGGCGGCGGCTGTGGTACCGCGCGCCCTCGTAGTGGGTCAGGCGGCTGGGGTCGAAGGACTTGGTCCACTGCAGCGCCGCTTCAAAGGCACAGCCGTAGGCGCTCTCATTGCCCATGGACCAGATCACCACACAGGGACGGTTCTTGTCCCGGTGGACGCACTTGCGCACACGGTCGCAGACCGGCTCCACCCACGCCGGATTGTCGGAAATGGCCTCGTTCCAGCGGCTGTCCGCGTCCTCGTCCTGGCCGTAGTACAACGCCCAGGGGCCGTGGGCCTCTACGTCGGCCTCATCAATGACCAGAAAACCGTAGGCGTCGCAGAGGTGGTAGAATTCCGGGGCGTTGGGGTAGTGGCTGGTGCGGATGGCGTTGATGTTGTGCTGCTTCATGAGAATCAGGTCCCGCTCCATATGCTCCAGGGTGACGGCGGGACCGGCGGCGGGATGGGCGTCGTGGCGGTTGACGCCACGGAACTTGATGGGCGCGCCGTTGAAACAGACCACGCCGTCCCGGACCAGTATCTCCCGCAGGCCCACCCGGTCGGTGATGACCTCCCCCTCTGTCTCCAGCAGAAGGGTGTAGAGATAGGGGTTTTCCGTGCTCCAGAGGACGGGCGCGGGGACCGGGAGCGTCAGGGAGCAGGGGTCCGGGGCCTGCGCCTCCCCTGCGTAGCCTACGGCTGCCGCCCGTCCGGAGGCGTCCAGCAGGGAGGCTTTCACCGGGACGGGATGGCGGAAGAAATCCAGACGAATCTCAACCAGCGCGGCGGAACCCGCCAGGGAGGTGTGGACAAAGTAGTCGAACACACCGTCGCCGGGCCGCTTGAGCAGGTACACGTCCCGGAAAATACCGCTGGTGCGGAACTTGTCCTGATCCTCCAGATAGCTGCCGCTGCACCACTTCAACACCAGCACGGCCAGACGGTTGGTTCCCGGACGCAGGAAGGGGTTGGCGTCAAACTCAGCGGTGGCGTGGGACACCTGGCTGTAGCCCACATACGCGCCGTTGAGCCAGACATAGAAGCAGGCGTCCACCCCCTCGAAGTTCAGGTAAGCGGCAGGCGCGGCGGGGTCGGGCTGGTAGGAGAAGTCCAGCAGATACGCGCCGCAGGGGTTGTCCTGGGGGACATAGGGGGGATCGAAGGGGAAGGGATAGCGGAAGTTGGTGTACTGGCAGGCGTCATAGCCGTAGGACTGCCACACGCCGGGGACGGGCCGGTCCTCAAAGCCGGAGGCGTCGTAGTCCGGTTCGAAAAAGGGGTCCGTCAGGCCGTATATGCTCTCGCAGTACCGGAAACGCCACTGCCCGCTGAGCAGCTGCATCCGGCTGGAGGCGGTCCGGCTTTCCCGCGAGAGGTCCATGGGTGCGGCGGCTGGGATGTAATAGGCCCGGTCGGGCATGGTGTTCTCGTGCAGGACGCGCAGGTCCTCATAGTGTCTGGGTACAATCATGGGGGTTACGCTCCTTTATGGATTGGGTGCGCCTATTATAGCGCGGCCCCCCGGAAATCTTCCATAGATTCCATTAGACAAAATATGCACAAAATGGTACAATCAATACAAATTGCGCCGCAAAAAACCGGCGCACGTTATGGATAGTGACGAATTGCACAATTTATGACTGGCCGCTTTGTCTATTTTCCTGAACGGAGGTACCCTATGTATATCAACAGCGCCTATTGGAACAACAGCCGCATCGACTTTAAGGACAAAACGCGCCCCCTGTTTGTGGGCAGCTGCGGGACCTACCGCCTGCTGACGCGGCCCGTCCTGCCCACCCACCGCCCGCGGGGCCGGCTGGATTTCCAGCTGCTGTACATCGCGGCGGGGAAGGCACACTTCTTCTTCCAGGGGGAGGAGCGGATCGTCCCGGCGGGCAGCGTGGTTATCTACCGCCCCAAGGAGGAGCAGAAATACCGTTACTACGGCCCGGACCAGACCGAGGTCTTCTGGGTGCATTTTACCGGGAACAACGTCCGCAACATCCTCCGGGAATACGGCATCTCCGAGGCGGACCAGGTGATTCAGACCGGCACCAATCTGGAGTTCAAGCGGATTTTCTGCCAGATGATCCGGGAGCTGCAGCTGCAGAAGGAGAACTATGAGCAGATGCTGGTACTGCTGCTGCGGCGGCTGTTCATCCTCATCCAGCGGCAGTCGGCGGGCAGTCCGAAGGTCCGGAGCAGCTTTCTGGAGACGGAGATGAACCAGGCCCTCAGCTATTTCCAGGACTGCTATAGCACGGACATCAGCGTGGACCGCTATGCCGCCTCCCGCGGCATGAGCGCCAGCTGGTTTATCCGGAGCTTCAAGGAGTTCACCGGACACACCCCCATGCAGTACATCCTGGCCCTGCGCGTTGTCAACGCCCAGAACCTGCTGGAGAACACGGATTATACGGTGGCGGAGATCAGCCGCATCGTGGGCTATGAGGACCAGATGTACTTCAGCCGCCTGTTCAAAAAGCAGAACGGCGTCTCCCCCTCCCTGTTCCGCAAGCAGGTGCAGCGGGAGGGGTGAACGTTCTTTACAATCTATTCATACATTTCTTTTAGAAATACCTTGACAGACGAAGTAGCTCGTGGTATTATAACCCCATCACCAATGACATCCCCCTTCCGGGGGACTGCCAGAAAGGAGTGTTACAATTGTCCATTTCTGCGGATACCCTGCGGGGCCATACGGATACTATCATTCTGACCCAGCTGATGCAGGGCGACAACTACGGTTATGAAATCAACAAGCAGATTCAGGAGCGGACCGGAGGACAGTACGGCTTTAAGGAGGCAACGCTGTATACCGCGTTCAAGCGTCTGGAGAGCGCGGGGCTGATTACCTCCTATTGGGGCGAGGAAGGTCCCGGCGCACGGCGGCGTTACTACGCCATCACCGAGGAGGGCCGCCGCCGGCAGGAGGAAAACTGCCGGGAATGGAAATCCACCAGGGCCTTGCTGGACGCCCTGATCTCTTTAGAGGAGGAATAAACACCATGGAAAGAATCAGAACCAAATTCATTATTGCCGTTACCCAGCGTCTGGCCGCCGCCGCAGACTCCACCGCAAAGGTAGAGCTGATCGAGGAGCTGAGCGACAACCTCTACAGCCGCTGGCAGGACCTGACCGGCAGCGGTGCCAGCGAGGAGGACGCCTACGCCATGGCCCTGGAGGATCTGGGCGATGTGGACGAGCTGCTGGCCTATCTGGACAGCCTCGGCCCGGAGGGGGAGCTGCCGAAGAAGGAGCCCTCTATGCGGGATTTCACCAGCGAGCTGCTCCACGGTATGGAGGGCATCGTCCGGGAGACGGTGAGCCAGACAAAGGACGCCGTGGACCAGGCGGCGGAGATCGTCCGCAATGTGGCGGAGAAGATCAAAGAGAAATATCCCAACGGCTTTAAGGGTAAAATATATGTCCATGTGGACCACGACGAGGACGCCGCCCCGGAGGCCGCGCCGGAGCAAAGCGAAGAGCAGGAGGCGCAGGAGAAAAAAGAGCAGGGCTGGTCCTTTACCGCCGGGTACAACCGGGAACGGGGCGGCTTCTTCTGCGAGAGCGGCCAGAAAACCGCCAGCCGCCGGGTCTCCGGCACCGTCCTGCCCTCCAGGGAGATCAAGGCCGTGGATGTGCAGATTGTCAACGGAGATGTGGACATCCGGCTGGGGGACGGCCCGGAGGACGATGTGCGGCTGTCCGGCGACGTGGATCACCTGGAGGTGCGCATGAGCGAGGACGGCGTCCTCTCCGTCCGCCAGGGGGATACCGCCAGCTCCTCCTTCTTCTTCCTGCGGGGCCTGGCCTCCGCAGACGTGGAGCTGACCCTGCCCAGACGGTTCTGGGAGCTGATCCAGATCTCTACGGTCCACGGGGACATCCAGTTCGACGCCGGACTGGATGCGGGCCGGCTGCGGCTGAGCACCAGCAGCGGCGACGCCAGCCTGCCGGATGTGTCGTGTACGGAGGCGTCCTTCCGGTCCGCCAGCGGCGACCTGAAGTGCAGCGGGAACACCGGCAGCATCCAGGTGGAGACATCCAGCGGGGATATCAGCCTCAGCGGTAATTTCGGCGAGGTCCGATCCAGCAGCGCCAGCGGCGATATCGAGGTCTCCGGCGGCGTGCAGCGGATGCACGGCAGCAGCGCCAGCGGCGATGTGGATCTGCACTCGGAGATTCTGCCCCAGGAGCTGGAGCTGTCGTCCAAGTCCGGGGACTGCGGGGTCCATCTCCCCGGCGGCGAGGGCTTTACTCTCCAGTTCAGCACGGTCAGCGGCGAGCTGCAGACGGACTTCGAGCTGGTAGGACCGGTAGGCGCACGCTCCGGCGAGGCCATCTATCTCGACGGCGGCGGACGGACCTTCCACATCACCAGCATCAGCGGGGATTTGGAGCTGTATCAGTTCTAGGCGGACGGCCAACAGCATTATTATATCAGCACGTTACGAAAGGACAGACGAGAAATGAATAAACGCACAACGGATATTGTGGCGTATCTAACTTGGGTGGGGCTGCTCATTGCCCTGGTGGCCGGAGACCGGGATGCCAGCCGGTTTCATCTGAATCAGTCCCTGGTGATTTGGCTTACAGGTACCATCTGCGGGATTTTGGGACATGTGTTCCTGGTCGGCTGGCTGATCAGCGCCATCGGAGGGCTGTTCTGCGGTGTCTGCTGGTTTATCGGTATCATCAACGCCATGCAGGGTGTGGAGAAGGAAGTACCCCTGTTAGGGCAGTTCCATCTGCTGTAATATTGAAACGGCAAAACGTCCGCTCCGGGAGAAATCTCGGAGCGGCTTGCTGTGGGGACCCGCCTCCCGCCCACGGAAAAAATTTTCAAAACACCAGGAACTTTTTGCCCTTCTCCTTCGTCTTATAAACGAATGAAAAAATAAAGGAGGGGATGCCCCATGAAAAATAGAAATCATCTGCTCAACACAATCCTCACCGCCCTGCTGTGCCTGACCCTGTTTGCCTGCGGCACCGCCGATGCGCTGAATAACTCCGCAGGCTCCGTGACCGGGCCGGTGATCCCCATTGAGGAGGTCTCCCAGGAGCCGGTTTCCACCTGGGCCGTCACCAAGGACGTCACCTTTTCTCTGTTTCAGGACACCTATCCGGAAAAAACGGAGAAGCTGACCATGGTGATGGAAAACCGCGGGGACAAACCTCTGACCTACGGGGAGAAGATTTCCTTTGAGAAATATGTGGATGGGGAGTGGAAATGGGTGGAAACCATCGACAAATACTTCTTCCATGATGCAGCCTACACCCTGCTCCCCCACTCTACGGCCACCTTTACCATCAGTCCTTGGTTTCTGGAGAAGCCCTTGGACGAAGGGCTGTACCGCGTCACCGGCGGAGAGACGTATACGGATACCGAGCACCCCGCCTGGCAGTTGGAATTCCGCATTGCCGCCGGGGCCTCCCCGGAACCGGCCCTCTCCCCTGTCTCCGAGAACGAAACGGCCTGAACCCCGCCTGGGGTTGGGCCGTTTCGGCGTTGGTTTGACAACCTGCCGCGATCTGGCTATAATAGCTGCATATCTGTTTTTTGAGGTGACTATTTTATGGCGTCACGCGCAAATCTTCAGCGGCAAAGCCGAAAAATGGCCCTCTGCGGACTGCTTACCGCACTGTCCGCAGCGTTCCTCGCCGCCGGGAGCCTGCTGCCCCTGGCAACCGCCGCCTGCCCTATGCTGGCCATGCTCTGCCTGCTGCCCGTCCTCCTCGACTACGGGCCGAAATACGCGCTGCTGGTCTATGCCGCCGTGTCCCTGCTGGCCCTGATTCTCTGCGCGGACAAGGAGCTGGCGTTGTTTTACGCTTTTCTGGGCTGGTATCCCGCCCTGCGCCCCAAGCTGGCCCGCCTGCCTCGCCTCCTCCGTATTCCCGTGAAATGCGCTCTGTTTACCCTGCCTATGACGGTCATGTACCTGCTGCTCATCTTTTTGTTCCAGCTGGAGGCGGTGGCGGAGGAATTCGCCGGGTACTCCGGGTTCATGTTTGCAGCCCTGGTCCTGCTGGGCAACGCCGCTTTTCTGATGCAGGATGTGCTCCTGCAGCGGATGTCCGCCCTCTATGTCCGCCGCAGGAGGCGGTAGGTTTTTCCCTCCGGGGGCCGGAAGGCTCTTGCGTTTTGGTAAAACAAATGTTAGAATAGCAACATCAGAAAAAGGAGCGGAACCATGCGCATTCTGGGAATTGATCCCGGCGTGGCTACCATCGGCTTCGGCCTGGTGGAAGCCAGCCGCGCCTGTGTCAAATTACTGCAATACGGCGTCATCACCACCCCCGCCGGACTGCCCCTGTCCACCCGGCTGCACCAGATCTCCCAGGATCTGTCTCAGCTGCTGCAGACCTTTCGTCCGGACGAGGCGGCGGTGGAGGAGCTGTTTTTTTCTAAAAATATCACCACCGGCATTGCCGTGGCCCACGGACGCGGGGTGATTCTGCTGGAGGTGGAACGGGCCGGCGTGCCGGTGTATGAGTACACGCCCATGCAGGTCAAACAGGCGGTGGCGGGCTATGGCGGGGCGGATAAACGGCAGGTCATGCTGATGACCCAGCGGCTGCTGAAGATGAAGGACGTCCCCAGGCCCGACGACGCCGCCGACGCACTGGCAATCGCCATCTGCCACGGGCGCAGCGCAACCAGTCTTTTGAATACGGAACGTATTTTTGACCCAAATCGATACGATACGAGATAATGGGAGGACCTCTATGTACTACTATGTCTCCGGCAGTGTGGCCCATGTAGAGCCATATTTGGCGGTGATTGACTGCGGCGGCGTGGGCTACGCCTGCCGTACTACGGCCTATACCTTGTCCCAGATCAAAAAGGGGGAGAAGGCAAAGCTGTTTACTTATCTGAGCGTCCGGGAGGACGCCATGGACCTGTACGGCTTTGCCAGCCAGGAGGAGCTGAAGCTCTTCCAGCAGCTCATATCCGTCTCCGGCGTGGGGCCGAAGGCTGCGCTGGGCATCCTGTCCTCCAGCTCCCCAGCCAATCTGGCTATGAACATCATCACCGGCAACGAGAAGGCGTTGACCGCCGCGCCGGGGGTTGGAAAGCGGATTGCCCAGCGGGTGATTCTGGAGCTGAAAGACAAGCTGGCCAAGGGACAGACAGTCGGCGCCTCTGGAGAGAACGTGGCCGGTCCCGCCGTGACCATCATTCCCCAGAACAAGCTCAGCGAGGCGTCCGCCGCCCTGGCGGTGCTGGGGTACTCCCAGGCGGAAATCAATGTGGCCTTGAAGGGGATCGACATAGACAGCCTGCCGCTGGAGCAGGTGATTCGCCTGGCGTTGAAAAATATGCTGAAAAAGTGAGCGTCGGGATAAGGATGTGAACCATGAGCATTGATTTTTCCAATACAGAATTTGCGGAGGAGAACCTGGAGCCGCTGGTGACGACCTCCCTGACCAGCGCGGACGAGGGGGAGTACAGCCTGCGGCCCAAGACCCTGCGGGAGTACATCGGGCAGGAGAAAGCCAAAAGCAATCTGGAGGTCTTTATCCAGGCCGCGAAAATGCGCCGGGAGCCGCTGGACCACGTCCTGCTCCACGGTCCGCCGGGGTTGGGAAAGACCACCCTGTCCGGTATTATTGCCAATGAAATGGGGGTAAATGTGCGGATTACCTCCGGTCCGGCCATTGAAAAGGCGGGGGACCTGGCGGCGCTGCTGACCAATCTGAATGAGAACGACATCTTGTTTGTGGACGAAATCCACCGGCTGAACCGCTCTGTAGAGGAAGTGCTCTACCCGGCGATGGAGGACTACGCCATTGACATCATCATCGGCAAAGGACCGTCCGCCAACTCCATCCGGCTGGATTTGCCGAAGTTTACCCTGATTGGAGCAACCACACGGGCGGGACAGCTGTCCGCCCCCCTGCGGGACCGGTTCGGGGTGACGCTGCGTCTGGAGCTGTACACGGCGGAGGAGCTGACGCTGATTGTGTCCCGTTCCGCCGGGATTCTGGACGCGCCCATTGAGCGGGACGGCGCGATGGAGATCGCCCGCCGCAGTCGCGGGACGCCCCGCATTGCCAACCGGATGCTGCGCCGGGTACGGGATTTTGCCCAGGTGGTGGGCGACGGAGTGATAACAAAGGAACTGGCGGACAAGGCGCTGACTGCGCTGGAGGTGGATGATCTGGGTCTGGACAACATCGACCGGCGGATGCTGCGGGCGGTTATTGAGTTCTACGGCGGCGGTCCGGTGGGTCTGGAGACGCTGGCGGCGACCATCAATGAGGAAGCGGTGACGCTGGAGGATGTCTATGAGCCCTATTTGATGCAGCTGGGGTTCCTGACGCGGACCCCCAGGGGCCGGTGTGTGACGGTGAAGGCTTACCGCCATCTGGGTCTGACGCCAGCGGGCGGCGGGGGGCTGGAACAGACCAGCTTTTTATAGTGCGCTATGCCGCCGGGGGAGGGCGCATCCCCAAGGGGGAGCTGGCGCCGCCAGAGGCGGTGACTGAGAGGGCGTTATCCAAAGGGCATCTGCGAGGTTATTAAACACTGCGGCTGGTCAATTTGGTTTGTTCGTACAAATTTCTAAAATTTTTTAAGGAGACGTCTTATGGGAAAGCTGTTTGGAACCGATGGTATACGTGGAGTAGTAGGCGAAAATCTGACGGCGGAGCTGGCCTACCGGGTGGGCCAGGCCGTGACCGCCGTGCTGACGGAGGAGGCGGGGCGTCCCCCGCTGATTACCATTGGCATGGATACCCGCATTTCCTCCGATATGCTGGAGGGTGCGCTGATCTCCGGCATCACCTCTGTAGGCGGGGACGTCATGCCCCTGGGTACCATCCCCACCCCCGCCGTGGCATATCTGACCGTGCAGGTGGAGGCCGATGCCGGCGTGGTCATCTCCGCCAGCCACAATCCCTTTGAACACAACGGAATCAAAGTGTTTAACGGTCTGGGCTACAAGCTCTCCGACGCGCTGGAGGAGCGGGTAGAGCAGAAAATCCTCTCCGACGCCCCGATGCCGCTCAAAAAAGGAGCGGAAATCGGTAAGCGCATCCACGGTATGAAAAACCTGAAATATGAATATATTAAGCACTTGGCGGGTACGATTGAGGATGATTTGGGCGGGCTGCGGGTGCTCATCGACTGCGCCAACGGCGCAGCCGCAGCCACCGCGCCGGACCTGTTCGGCAACTTTGAAATCGAGGCGGATTTCATCCACCGCAAACCCACAGGCACCAATATCAACCTGCGCTGCGGGTCCACCTACCTGCGCAGTCTGGCCGCCATGGTTACTGCCGGCGAGTATGACCTGGGCATCGCCTTTGACGGCGACGCGGACCGCTGTCTGATGATCGACGAGCGGGGAAACGTGGTGGACGGCGATAAGACTATGGCCGTGTGTGGCCGCTACATGCGGGACCAGGGGATTTTGACAGGCCGGACGATTGTGGGGACTGTGATGAGCAACCTGGGCCTCCACGAGTTCTGCAATAAGAACAACATCCGCCTGATCTGCACGCCTGTGGGCGACCGGAACGTGCTGGAGAAAATGCTGGAGGGCGGCTACCGCATCGGCGGCGAGCAGTCCGGACACACGATCTTCACCGACTACGCAACCACCGGCGACGGCCAGCTGACAGCCCTGCAATTCCTGCAAATCCTGCACCGCAGCGGCCAGACCGCCTCCGAGCTGGCCTCTATCTGTCCCGCCTATCCCCAGACCTTAGTGAACATCGACCTGCCCAACCAGCCGGGTCTGAAGGAGGCCGTCATGGCCAGCGACGCGCTCCTCTCCGCCATCCGCCGGGAGGAGGAACAGCTGGGCGGCGATGGCCGTGTGCTGGTCCGCCCCTCCGGTACCGAGCCCCTGATTCGGGTCATGGTGGAGGCAAAAACCGCCCAGCAGGCAGACGCCTGCGCTGGCCGGCTGGCGGATTTGGTAAAATCGCTGAAAATTTAAGGAATGGGTTCATAAATTTTTAATATTTACTTGACAACCATAGGGGAAAATAGGTATAATAAGCATGTCGATTATGGAAGCCCAATCTATTGCGCAGAACGCCCCTACCGACGAACGGCTCTGCGCTCTCGCCCGCAGCGGCGACCGGGACGCGGAAGAGACGCTGGTCAAGCGGTACTTCCAGTTGGTCCGCCAGCTGGCCCGCCCTTACTATCTGGCCGGTGGAGACAGTGATGATTTAATTCAGGAGGGCATGATCGGCCTCATCTATGGTGTCCGGGAGTACGACGGCGGTAAGTCCGCCAGCTTCCACACTTTTGCAGAAATATGTATCCGTAACCGGCTGTACTCCGCAGTCCGTGCGGCGGCGCGGGATAAACATACGCCGCTCAATCAGTCGGTTCCCCTGGAAATACCCTTCTTTGACAGTCATAACTCCTTTTTGGGCGCGCATTTGATGTCCCAGGCAAACCCCGAAGACCTGATTATCGGGCGGGAGGGGTTGGAAGATGCGCTGAATGTTGTCCGCAAGCAGTTGTCCGAGTTTGAGGCGAAGATTTTGGGGTACTATTTAGACGGCCTGACAGTACGGGAGATGGCCGAAGCGGTTTCCAGGTCCCCCAAGTCGGTGGACAACGCCGTGCAGCGCATCCGGCGCAAAGCAGCGCGGCACCTTATTTCCGGCGATATCAGCAATGGCTGACCGCAAATATATTTTTTCTATTTCAAAGAGAGGGTAAAATCATGTACGAAGACAAGACCTTAGTTTGCAAGGAATGCGGGAACGAGTTCGTGTTCACCGCCGGCGAGCAGGAGTTCTACGCTGAGCGCGGGTTCCAGAACGAGCCCCAGCGCTGCAAAGCCTGCCGCGATGCGCGGAAGAACGCTGCCCGCGGTCCCCGCGAGTACTTCACGGCTGTCTGCGCCAACTGCGGCAGTGAGGCCCGCGTGCCTTTCGAGCCGAAGAGCGACCGCCCCGTCTACTGCAGCGAGTGCTTCGCGAAAATGCGCGAGCAAGGCTGAGAGGAATTCATCCATGAAATGGAGGCGCTGCCATCAGGCAGCGCCTCTTTCTGCCGTTATGGATGATCGCCGTTTAGGGCTTCATCTATAATACGACTGCGGAGGAGGAATCCATTCACATGTTTTGAAAAATTTCTCACATAAAATAATAGAAAATGCAGGCAGCAGGGAACCCGCCAGAACCCCACCACCGCAAGCGGTCCCCCTCCCCTTTCAGGGGAGGCTTTTGAGGGGCTGCATCAAAAAAGGCTCCCCTGAAAGGGGAGCTGGCACGCGCAGCGTGACGGAGGGGTTTGCTGTTTCCCAACAGAAATAATTTTCGTCAAAAAAAAGAAAATGCTTGTCAAAGCGGGGAAAACGTGGTATGATAACAGCAACGAGGCAAATAATAAGGCAGGACATGGGCGATTCGCAGTCACCCATGCCCCTATGCAGGAGATCGGAGCTCCTACACAATAGCATTTGCTACGCCAGCCCCTATTATAACAGTCTTTCCGCCGTTTTTCAATAGCTATTTCTCTCATCTCCTACTACGGAGGACTGTTTGTTTTGCAATACGGGGTTTGTGTCTGTACATATGCGGTGTGGGGTAATTATATCCTGCACCGCTTTTTGTTTGTCTCGGCGGGAATGGGTCCGGCGGGACGCGGGCGTAAGAGTCCGCTCCCGTCCGGGGCTGCCCCGGCGAGATTTTGTGTCCATACGGCAGGAGCCGTAGGGAAGGAGAAGTATGGTAGACTACAAAAAAATGTACCTGAC